>PAHQ01000003.1 GCA_002705125.1 Verrucomicrobiales bacterium
ATTGTACCGAGTATTATAGATAAAGGTAAGGCTATTTTGCTGAACCTTAATATACCATTATTTGTTTTTTTAAATTGATCTTTTAAGTGGATGATTGCAGGAAAATCAATCGAAGTTTGGACATAACTTTTGCCTCTTAAGAATATTAAAATTATGGGAATAACTAAGAGCCAAAGGAAGAGAGGCTCGGCAAATTGAAAATCAGTCAAAAGTGGAATTTTCATTTGTCTTTGGGGAAATTACGTACTAATTCGATGCTATTGGAAATTAATGATTCGCGCTCTGAATTATTGTCATTGGAAGGAGAGAATCTCAATTGATCACACGCAGTTATAATTTTAAGTAATTCTTCAGATGATTCCATTCCAATAAGTTCATTAGAATACTCCTTAAAGTGTTTTAAAAACTCATCTGTAGTTGAGTATAGAAAAGATCTGCCGAATTGAGAACTCATCAATGGTCGAAGGCTTGAGATTATCCTAGAAGCAACTTCTTTAGCAGGAATTTGAGTATAGTTCAATTTCAAATCGTGAAGCTCATCTAGTGCATTTTTGTGATGATCTGGTGTCGGGTGGAGTGTCTTTTTTTTCTTTATTTTAAGCCAAATGATTAGAAAGTATGACAATAGAATAGAAGAAGCGATGAGTAGACCAATATAGACAATAGTGGCTATATCAGGATCAAAAATTTGAGGCGGAGGGAAAATATCCTTAATGTCTGGAATGGGGTCATTGTCGGGCATTTCCGTTTTAAGCGTTTACTAAGAAAACATTAATCTAAATTCTCAAATTAAAAGCCAAATTCATCAATATTGATACCATTTCTCACAAGGTAACAGTTTACTCCTAGTCCACTTACCTCATCAATATTTCTTGGTTCATCATCGTAAAATAATATATTATCAAAATCGATTCCTGATTTTTCCTTAAGATTATTAAAATGTGTGACTTTAGAGCCTGGAAAGATTTCCTCGTATTTAAATTTGTCCCTTATGCCCAATAACTCAAGGAGGCGTCTTGCCCATTCAGGTTCTTCTGTCCTTGAGGCAATGCCCATCGGAATGTTATTATCCTCGATGACTTGGAATATTTCCATCGCATCAGGATAAAGATTAACAATTTTCCCCCGAGCGTCAGAAACGCCATTTGAGCTTACTTTAAAAGGAGGGGAAAGATGATCGCACCAGGTTCCGCCTGCATCCCACAACGTGAAATCAAGGTCGAAGACTACGAGTTCTATATCCACTGTTTATAATGGATTAACATTAATCCATTTCTGCTCTTCCCAGCTTTTCATACCGAGTTCTGCTAACTGAACGCCCTTGGCGCCTTCTCTTAATGTGTATTTCCATGGGGAGTCCGTGACCACATGCGAAAGGAATTCATGCCATTGGATTTTGAAGGCATTATCATAATCGTCGTTATCCTCATACTTCTTCCAGCCCTCATAGAATTTAATGGGTTGCTCAACGTCCGGGTTCCACACAGGCTTGGGAGTGTCTCCATCAGATTGAATGTAGACTTCTCTTAGCCCGGCAACGGCCGAGCCTTTGGTGCCATTGATTTCTAAAGTTAGAAGGTCATCTCTGCGTACTCTGACGCACCATGAACTATTGAATTGGCATACGGTACCATCTTTTAAAACGAAAATTGTGTATGCAGAGTCGTCAGCACTACAAGAGTAAAGAGTTTTATTTTCATCACGGCGTTCGCCAATGTCAGTATTGCCGTGAGCAACTAGCCTGTCGATTGGACCAAATAGGTTTGAGATGACGTATTGCCAGTGACAAAACATATCAATCATTATCCCGCCTCCGTCTTCTTTTCTATAGTTCCAGCTAGGACGCTGCGCGGGACGTTCTTCATCGACTCCGGTGAACACCCAATAACCAAACTCTCCTCTGACACTAAGAATTTTACCGAAGAAGTTATCTTCTTTTAATTTATTTATTTTTCTGAATGCAGGGAGCCAGAGCTTGTCTTGAACTACGCCATTTTTTAGTCCGTGTGATTCTACAATGTCAGCGATTCTGAGGGCTTCGTCGACGTTAGTAGCCGTTGGCTTTTCACAATAAATTGCTTTTCCAGCCGCTGCAGCCATTTCGATGAACTTACCGCGCTGGAGAGTTCCAGAAGAATCAAAAAATACTTCATAATCACCATGGTCTCCATTGAGAGCCCCTTGTATGTCGGTTGTATATTTTAGGGGTTTTCCGATTGTTGCTTCTCCATACTTGTTGGCGATGGCGGCGAGCTTGGACTCATTTCGCCCGGTGAGTATTGGGTCAGGAATTAGAGTGAGGTCATCGCTAACTTTCACCCCTCCTTCCTTAATCATTGCACAGATAGAGCGATCCAGGTGCTGGTTGGTGCCCATCCTTCCGGTGACTCCATTAAGAATGATTCCGATTCGTTTAGTTTCCATATCTAATTTTAGTCAAAATAACTTATAATTTTTTTAAGGTAATCATGCTGGTCAGTTTTCCACCATCTTTCTGAAAATATTTCGACTTCATGAAAACCCGTGAAGCCACTTTCTATGACCCATTCGGATATCTGGTCAACGTCGATACTGCCTTCTCCCATTAAGCCCCGATCATTTAACATATCTTCCATCGGGCTTAGCCAATCACAAATATGGTATGAACTGAGATTTCCGTTATTGAATGACCTAGTAATTTCTTCCTTAAGTTTATCATCCCACCAAGTGTGATAAACATCTAGAGCGATTCCAACGTTAGGATGATTTTCCAAGTTTTCACAAATAGCATTAGCCTGAGCCATACTGTTTACTGCTGACCTTTCGGCCGCATACATTGGATGAAGTGGTTCAATTGCTAGTATGACTCCTGCGTCCTTGGCATGGTCTAGGCACTCGGCGATTCCGTCTTGAATTTGGTTGCGGGAAGTATTTAGACTTTGATGTTTGTTTGAACCGCAGACGAGTACAAGTGAGGGTGCGCCAACAGAATGGGTTTCATCGATCGCCCTCTTATTATCATCAATGGCTTTTTTTCTATCTTCTTTTGATTCTGCAGCAAAAAAACCTCCCCTGGCTACGGAGACAACGTTCAGACCTGACTCCCTTGCCTGGTCACCAACTTTCTTGGGGTCCCTATCCTCAAAGCTGTATCGCCAAAAGGTGATGCCTCCAATGCCGGCCTTTGAGTACTCATCAATACATTGCTCAGTAGTCCACGGCCTATTGGTAATGGTGTGGATGGCAATATTTGAGAGTTTTTTTTGAGTCATAGTTTATGACAATTTAATAATCAGATAGCAGAATCAAAGAATCGATAATTTTCATTTTTTCCTAACTTTGAAATGTATAAGGCAAGTTCTCTCGCATGGTAGTCTCCCCACATTGAGGATTCGCCATTAGGTATTTTGCTTCCTTCGGGCACGTAGTCCCAACCATTTGGTCTGTGATAGATTGAGTGAAGTATGAGGCCTTGGTGGGTTGAATCCTCACTAAGGTAAGGATTCGAAAAGAGAGACTTTGCAATCGAAAGGCCGGCACACACGTAGTTACTGCCTTCATCGGAATTAGTATCTAAAAATCTTCCAAGTCTGATGAGGCCCTGAGCTGCAATTGCAGCAGCTGAGCTGTCAACGGGCTCATGCTCATTATATGGGTCTGATTTAGAATTCAAATAATGTTCTGGCATGTTTGTGAGGCCCGGTGCCCCGGTGTCCCAATACGGAATTCCATCGAGAGCCGAGTTATTGATATAAAAATCTGCCGTTGATTTGGCTGCCTTTAAAAATGTCTCAGTTAGTGAGTCTTTACCACCATAAGGATCTAGATCCTCGTCAGATAAAATTGATATAAACTCAAGCTCTTCTGCAAACCCAGTAATTGCCCAAGCCAGCCCACGTGTCCATGTTGAAAATCCTGAATATCCTTGTTGAGAGTTAGGGCACCTGAATTGACCGTCGTTAGTGTTAAAAATGGCTTCGTGAGTGGTTCTGCCTGCCTCGTCGTCATACTGGTCTCTTCCTTCACCGTAATAAATAGAATATTTTGCAGTGGATAAAGCATGCTTAACGAGTCTACCAACGAGGGATATTTCTTTATCTCCCTCGTCCATGTATTTGTGACCTAAAAGATGGCTGACGGCGAGTGCTCTACATGAGCGAATGGTGTCGACAAAAAGGGAATGGGGGCCATTAAAGGAGTAAATGAATCCGTTGTTGTCATCGATTTTGGTCCAGCGTCTGGCTTGTGATGCGCCAGATAATTTGAGAGCCAGTTCGTAAAAGTTGGCTTCCCAATCTGACCCAGAGTAATGATCGTTGCGTAACATTCTTAGCAAGTTTCCATAGGTGGAAACGTTGTTAAATCCGTGATCATGGACACCGAAATGGGTCACATGAGGGGCCATCTTTTCTACGGTGTTTCTTCTAGCAATTTCGAGGAATTGCTCGTCTTGGGTCGCTTCAAATTGTATGGCTGCTGACCCATATTCAAAACCTTGTGTCCACTCAGTCCAACCTCTGGTCGTGTATTTTCCAGAAGAAGTAAAGACCGGGGCTCCTTTCTCATGGTCGTAATTATTTTCAATACTTAAAATCTTCTCTCCTGAAAGAGACCATAAGTTAGTGATCTGTTCATCAAGATCAGAAAATTTTAGTGATTGGTCAATCTTTAGCATCTTTCTTAATAATTAGAGTCTTTTCATATGGAATCCGCCATCAATAGGAATGACGTGGCCGGTCGTGAATGGGAAGTTTCCAAGGAGAATGGATGAGGCTGCCTTGCCGACGTCTTCGCCTGAGCCCCACCGCGCTAATGGTACCAATTGGNCATCCTTAAGGATTTCATCATATTTATCTTTCGCACCGGCGGTCATGTCTGAGGCCATTATTCCGGGCTTCAGATCATTTACTAATATNCCATGGTCGGCTAACCGAGTCGCCCATATTTGGGTAGCCATTGATAGGCCTGCCTTAGAAAGACAATACGCTCCTCTGTTAGTTGATACGGTATCTGCTGAAATTGATGATATGTTAATAATTTGGTAATGAGGGATGCGAGGGCACTCCCCTTGGCCAATCATTAGATTTGCAACCTGCTGAATGAGAAAATAGGGGGCTTTTAGGTTAACGTTCATGACCGTTTCATAATCTTCTTCGGTCGCTTCAAGACAATCTCTTCTGTTAGGTTCAGTGATACCCGCGTTATTAATAAGGGAATCGATGTATCCTAATTGATTTACTACGCTAGGGATTAAAGCGTTTCTACTTTCAAGGTCCGATAAGTCGGCTTGGAAACATCCAAAGATTTGATTTGAGTTTTTAGCTACCTCTTCACATTTAGTAACGGTATNTNTAGCTCCATCGATACTTGAGCCATAATGAATTGCTATGCTGAAGCCACTTTTCGAGAGTTCTACGGCGATTCCTTGTCCAAGACCTCTGCCTGCACCTGTAACCAGTGCGACTGGTGCATGATCTGAGTTTTGAGTCATTAATTTTATTTCTTTTGTTAAAGAGTTTTGGTTATTCAAAGAGTCTTGTAATGACTCTTCAACAATTAATTCTCAAGTTCGGATTTTTCCAAATCTTTAAAAAGGAAAAAAACGAAATGAATCGATATAGATATATACAGCTAATACACTCATCAAGAGATCATTGATGATGCTTTATAAGAATTTTACGGAAATTTAATTCTTCCTATTTATTCCTTAGTTTCAGGGGGTGTCGCCTGTGGTTTAGCTAGGGCGGGGGACCTTGTAATTTTAGCCTTCGACTCCAAGCCGGCAATGTAATCCTTCATCGTGCTCTCCCTTTTAGGGCCGTCAATTCTTGAGTTAATTTCCTCCTTAACGTCTTCGAAGGTTTTTTGACCGCCTTTTGTTTTGTCGGTAACCATAATTAAATGGTAACCAAATTGAGTTTCTACGATGTCACCTATAGCACCAACTTCTTGAGTGAATGCAGCTTTTTCAAATTCAGGAACCATTTGACCACGGCCAAACTGCCCTAGGTCGCCACCTTTTGCACTGCTAGGACAATCAGAGTTTTCTTTAGCCACGGCACCGAAGTCTTTCCCTTTGCTCGTTACTAATTGTTTTCTTAGCTTTTCGATTGAATCGAGTTTCTCTTTCTTCTTCTTATCGTCCGAACCAGGATCGAGTTTCAAAAGAATATGGCTGGCTTTAACGCTTTCTTTGGAATTGAAAGAATCTTTGTTCTTTTCAAAATATTNTTTAGCCTCGGCTTCGGTGGGAGGTTTTACTGTTTCTAGTATTTTCTGAACATGCTTACTTATGCTTAGTTCATCTGTTACCTCAGATTCAAAGCTTTTAGTGTCATGTCCGATGGTTTTTAAATAATCCTCAAACTTTATGTTTGGGGGAAGTGAACCCTTGACCTGTGTAAGTGTTTTTTGAAGTTCGTCATCTGCAATCACAATTTTTGCATCTTTTGCATCTTTCAAAAGGAGAGCTCGAGAAATAAGTTCTTCAGCCATTTGTGGTGTGACTTGCTTGATGGCTGCGGCTCTTTGCTCTGCAGGCATTTGATCGACCTGAGGGCCGTATCGCATGCGAATTGCTTTTTCGACATCTGCAGATGTGATTTTGTTTCCGTTAACTGTGGCCAGTTCGACGACTTTAGCCTTTTCATTTTTTTCTTCCGAAAAACTCACTAACGATGAGCAAAAGAAGGCAGAGAGGATTAGGTGAATAATTGTTTGAGGCTTAAACATAAGAGTTTTGGTGGTCGTAAGACAGAGTCTAAGATTAATAATTAATGTCCTAAATCGTCTCATAAATAGCTCTAAGCAAACGATATTTAGTTTAAATAACTTGAATAAAGTTGGGAAATGCTTGGTTAAAGGTTATTCTAACTTTGATTTTCAAAGTGCATAAAGAATTGAAATCAACGCGTAAAAGACTTCGACTGAGGACTTTATTTAAAATTCCTTTGATGATCTTGTTGTGGCTTTGGGTATGTGGAGCCTTAAGATTTTTGATAGGAATTCCTTTTTTTATCGTCGGCCCATTAATTATTTTTTTACCTTTAGTATATTATAAATACAGAAATTTTAGGAAGTACGTGATTATTTCAGGATCCGTTCTTTTTTTGCTTTCATTTATATTATTAGTACTGGAGAAGCCGAAGCGGTACAGAAATTGGGACGAGAGTTGTCGAAAGCCTCCGGTCGTTAGAATTTCAGAGAATCAAGAGGTTGTTACAATTAATAATGTTAGGCATTTTAAGTGGGAAACACCTGATGATTATCAGGCTTCATGGGTAAAGAAAAATTATTACCTGGATAAACTTGATTCTCTTGATTTGATAATTGAGCCCTTGGAGGGATCAAACTTATTTGCTCACACGATGCTTAGTTTTGGGTTTGGTCCTGAACAAAGAGTTGTTGTTTCCGTTGAAGCGAGGAAAGAGAAAGATGAACAATATAGTTTATTATCAGGGCTCTATAAGCAATTTGAATTGCTTTATCAAATAAGTAGTGAGAGAGACGCTTTAACTTTGAGGGTTGCTCGGGGGCAGGCCAAGCTTTTTATATATCCAGTAAAGGCTACTCCGGAGTTTATTAAGAGTCTCTTTTTGAGTATAACTGCAGACGCTGGTAATTTAGTTGATGAGCCGATGTTCTATCATTCACTCAGAGCTAATTGTACAACTGAGTTATTCAAGCATATCAAACAAAATTTCGATGGTAATATAAGTTATGGTAAGGGTGTTTTATTTCCAGCTCAATCAGGTAAAGTGCTTCATGAGTTGGGTTGGATGAAAACCGAGCTTGATTATCAAGCAGCACAAGAAAAGTTTATGTCAGCTCAACGAGTCAAAGACTTTGCCGATGACCCTCATTTCTCAAGAAGAATAAGAGCTATTAACCCGGACTCTTAAAACTTATTTTTCCACATCATTGATTCCATTGGTTTAGGAGATCTTTGGTTGTACTTTGCGGAACTCTTTTGAGAATAGAGAGTGTCGACATCACCTTGAGCTTCAAAGTAAATAAGCTGGCCTATAGGCATTAGATGATAAACGCGAACAGGCTTAGAGACTGAGATTTCAAGAGTCCAGTAATTACAAAAGCCAACATCACCCTTGCCAGCCGTAGCATGTATATCTATTCCTAGACGACCGACGCTGCTCTTACCTTCTAAGAATGGGATGTGCGCATGAGTTTCAGTATATTCTTCAGTGACGCCGAGGTAAAGGTTGCCAGGCTCTAGAACGTATCCTTCTTCAGGGATTTCAAATGTTTCAATTTTATTATGTTTCTTGGCNTCTAAAACTTCATCCAAATATAATGCCAAGGTACTGCCTAGTCGAACATCATAGCTGTTGGTTCCTAAATTAGATTCAATGAAGGGNTCGATGACGATTTTCCCGTTATCAATTGATTCCCTAATGGTATGATCTGTTAATATCATTAATACGATTGTGATTTAACTGAAAACTACAGTCTTGTTCTCTAGGACCAAGACTTTTCTTTGAGAGTGCGCCCAGACACCTCTGGATAGCACAATTTTTTCTAGGTCTCTTCCATGACGAATAAAATCGGATAGAGTTTCCCTATGAGAAACTCTAATAACATCTTGAGCAATGATTGGACCTTCATCAAGTTCGGCAGTCACGTAGTGGCTCGTGGCCCCTATAAGTTTCACGCCTCTTTCAAATGCTTGGTGGTAAGGTTTTGCTCCTGCGAATGCTGGCAAAAATGAGTGGTGAATGTTAATGATTTGATTTTGAAATTGGNTAACAAAATTATCACTCAATATTTGCATGTATCGNGCCAGTATAATGGTATCAACGTTGTGCTCTTTTAGGAGGCTAACTTCAGCTTCTTCTTGTGTNGATTTATTGTCTTTTGTAATTTTGAAAAGAGAAAATGGTATGCCGAACCTTTTGGCTACATCTTCCAGTGAATCGTGGTTACCAATAATTAATGGTATTTCGATGTTGAGTTCGCCGGACTCATGTCTGGATAAAAGGTCATATAAGCAGTGACCGTCCTTCGTTACGAAAATTGCAGCCTTGGGAGGTTTGTCACTATAATGAAGTTGCCAATCCATCGATAGATCTGAAGCAATTTCCTGATTAAACTCAGTTAAGAAATTTTGTTCTGCGAGTTTAAAGCCATCCGTTTCCCACTCTATTCTCATGAAAAACGTTTCAGCTGTTGAGTCGACGTGTTGGTCCAGGTAAACAATATTGCCATTGTTTTTTCCTATGAAAGAGGACACGGCAGAGACTATGCCCGGCTGATCTGGGCAGGAAATAAGTAATATGGCAGTTCTTTTTGTTTCAGGCATCTCTCTTGGTGTTGAAGAACTAGCACTGCATATATAGAAAAACAAGCAAAGGTCTCTAATAATTATATTAAAATATAGGTGTTTTTAATATGATTGTTTAAAGGTTGATAATGCACTAACATAACAATTATGAGATNAAGAGCTATGCTGTTTATTTTAACGTTATTAAGTTTAGTCTTTCCCTTTACAGTGCTTGCTGAAAATGAAGTCGTCTCTTCCAGGCCTGATTTTGAGTATGCGGATTGCCATGTGCACCTTCTTGACTTTCTTCAGAACGGAGAATTCTTAAACTCTGACATGAAGTTTCCTGGTGACAATTACGGTCATCAGAAGAAAGGAGGAAGGTTTGTTTCNCTGCCTTACGGAGAACGAGGGAGAAGAATTGAAGTTCTTCTNGAAAGCATGAATAACGGGAACGTAACAAATGCTCTGGTAAGCGGTATGCCTTTTTTAAAAAAGTGGTCAGAGAATGAGCCTTTTCAGCGGCCCAGATATTATTTGGATAGTCCNTCAAGAGTAAAGCCTGCAAGGGACACTGACGTATCAGTAGGTTCAGCTATCATAGATTATAAGGTTAAGTTTAGAGCTGATCAGGAAAAGTTGAAGCAGCTTGACCGTATACATCCATCACTATGTGGTTTTGATGCGACTGATCTTGGTGCAGTCGATTTGCTTATCAAAAGGATTAAAGAATTTCCAGGAGTTTGGGAGTGTATTGGGGAAGTTATGTCGAGGCANGATGACTTAACTAATTTAACAACTGGTGAACGGCCAAGGGCTAACCACCCAGCTTTGGCAAGAGTTTGTAGATTTGCTGGTGAGAGTNATGTTCCAGTAAGTATTCATCACAACATTGCTCCTATATCAAGGAACTCTAATGAGGTTAAGTTACCAACTTATCTCAATGAGTTCATTGAACTTATTGAGTATTGTCGTGCAGGCAGCCAAGGGGCTCAAGAATCGACAGTTTTTATTTGGTGCCATTCTGGAATAAGTAGAAGGTTAGTCGTTAAAGATCTGCATCTATGGATAGATGCCGTCATGNAAAAATATTCTGACCAACTNTATATTGACCTCTCTTGGGTCGTTCTTCAAGATTACATACTGCCTAACCTTAATGAATGGGTTGAGCTTATTAANCGCTATCCTACCCGTTTTATGATTGGATCTGATGTCGTTGGTACAGTAAGTAATATCGGTAAATCATTGAAGCCTTACGATAAATTACTAAAGGCTTTGCCCAAGGATATTAGGGCTGGAGTATCCAAGCAAAACTTTGTGGATCTTTTTGATGAAATGGCAAAGAAAAGAAAAATTAAAGGCCTAGGAGAAAAGGGAATCGTATTGCCAGCTAACTACGGATTTTCTGAAAAAGAACACGTTCGACCTAATTTTAAAAGATCGAATTTTATGGAAGTTAACCTAAAGTTATTAAGCTCGAATGATTCTGATCAGTAAAACATACACCACTAGTAAAACTCTTTCGATTGGGGCCTTCCGCTTCGTAGGAAGGGTGATTGATTACTTTGGTGCAGATGTAATTATAGGGTCATTGTTGTGTTGGNCATTTGGTTTAGGAGTTTTTCTTGTAATGATTTTAGCATTGACGCCTAGTTTTTAGGGAAATAATTAATTCCTTAAGCCTTGGCTGCCGCCTCCTTAGGTTTCTCTTTTGATGCAGCTTTTTTTGAGTCAGGGTTATTTTCTCCCTTCCATTTTTTGACTAATTCTAGTGAGCTAATTTTTTCTTTTTCGCTAAGTTTATCAGACAATTTTTTAAGTGCTTTAATGGCTTGCTCGTTTCCCTGATCGGCCGCCAAAGTAATCCATTTATGTGCATTGATGAGATCTGCTTTAACGCCTTTGCCAAGTGCATATAGCATNCCTAGAGAGGCTTGCCCCTCTGCATCCCCTTGATTAGCAGCTTTGGTCAGCCATGTGATTGCCTGTTCCTGAGATCTCTGCTCTTTCATTAANATTAGAGCCAGGCAGACTTGAGCCTTTTGATGGCCAAGGAGAGCGGCCTTTTGATACCATTCCGCGGCCAGTTTTGGGTTTCTTTCAAAGTTAACCCCATTCTGATATTGGGAACCAAGCTGAAAGTGCTGTTGGGCAATGTCGACTTTGGAACTTGGTTGTTCAAAGGCCTCAGAAATTGCGGTTATAGTTGATATTCGCTTCTCCTTATCACTTAGCGTTGAGGCTAGCTCGAGTGANTCATTTAAAATCATTGTGCCTTTCTGTTGAATTTCATTAGTTATCTTAATGGATTCGTCCAGAACTAATGATTTACTCAAATCATTGGTAGAATTTTCAACGATTTTCATAAGCTCGCTCATCGCATCGGACTTANTAGAAATNGATTCAATTTCTTTAATGGTGGCAATGGCCTCCTTTAGAGATGCTGCGCTTTCTTCTTTAAGGCCGCATCCGGATTGAGCAACGGAGAAAATAGTTAGTGCACTAACTCGAGTGTGAGGATCTTTCATAGATTTAATCAGTGTGCTGATTATGCCTAAAGTGGAGGTTGTTAGCTCTGTGTCTCCAGCAGTTGATAGACTTGATGCAAAGTTTGAAAGCGCTTTTATTTTATCAATCGGTTTACTGATTTTATCAACCATCACCATCGCTGGATGGATTTGAGGTTTTGATTGTTCTTTAATAAAATTAATTTGAAGGCCCAAGGTGCTCGCTGGGTTNGTGTCTCCGAGTGAAGTGATAGACTCGCTGATCAAATTTAGTAATTTAACTTTCTCTTTGTATTCAGGAACTTGAGATGCGTGTAACAAGCTTTTTTCGAGTACGATTTTTCCCTCGCTGGTTTCTTTNTTGTGAATCATGCTTAGGCCAAGGTTTAATGCCGTTAAGCACTTGGCGACTTCTGATTCANCTTTAGAAGTTAAGTCTTGGGTCGTTAACGTTNAGNCTAAAGCCTGTTTGACTTGTTCTTTCCCCGTTTTATTTGAACAAATTATGGCAAGTAGAACCGGATCATCTAGGCCTTTGATTTCCGGCTTTCCACTAAATGGTTTTAGTGCACTCGACAATTTTATTACTAGATTCCTCTTGTCTTCTTCACTACCAATAGACCCAAGAGTTGATAGGTTTTGTTTTAGCAAGGCATCAACAGATTCGAGCTGCCCTGCGTGTAAATGTGCTGCAATTAAGTGGCGTAAAGCGTTAGCTGCATCAGTTGTTGATTTAGATGATTCTGAGCGTTGTGCTGCAATCTCATTTGCTTCAGTGGAT
This sequence comes from Verrucomicrobiales bacterium, assembly GCA_002705125.1. Lineage (GTDB taxonomy): Bacteria > Verrucomicrobiota > Verrucomicrobiia > Verrucomicrobiales > DEV007 > EC70. Next base: position 12,545 of record PAHQ01000003.1, read on the forward strand.
GAATTACTGACATCATTGTCTATGTTTTCCTTGTTGGTAGATGGTGAATTGTCTTTAGCGATTAAGGCTAATAAACAGCTCAGACACCCTATTGTAATAAGGACTCTTGTTATTATTTTACTTCTAGCTTTCATAAATTTAATTTCTTTGTGGAATTTTTAACGTCTTTAAGTGTTGTTTTTCAGCCATGACNCTTTGGAATACGGCAATGTCTTTCTCCATGGAAACCTGTTGTGCCTGATAATACATTTCTGAATAGAAGAAGGCTCGTGCAACATCAATGTCGACTAGCTCTATATCCTTGGTCGTAACTCTTGGCATCAATAGTAATCTGCCTCTAGAAAAGTTACTTAATTTCAAAGCAAAGCTCTCACTGTTAAGTTCAATACATTTCTTTGTGAGGATTGCATATTTGAGTCTTTTTATATCATCTTGATTTCTAAGTAAGACAGTGAACTGTTCATTGTTACTTGAATTGCTTTGATTCATTCGCCACAGAGTTTTACTCCACGTGTCTTTGTCGGGACAATTCACTATTGATAGTACTGGGACAGGCTCGTTGAAGATAGATTTTGCGCTGTCAGATAATCGACTCGTTTGGTAGGTTAGTGCGATGGCAGAAGAGTGAGGCTTGTTGCCTAAGATCTCTGGCGCATTTNATTTGATGTATTCCTCCAGAAATTGAACGCTGTTACCTGCTCCGATNTTTTTATCTTTTTCAAAGAATATGATCTTTTTTGAGTCGATTCTTTTTTCAAGGTTTCTCCTTTTTAAAACTTCATATATTTGGCGATAGCACAGAATCTTTTCACCGGGAATAGCCTCGTCGTAGAAGCTACTATATGGGTACTGTTTGACTAATGTTAAATCTCTTGAGGCAATTTTATTTGTAATCGCCTTCATGTTCTGCAGCTGTTTGTTTTCATAGAGGTAATTTAAATCGAATGTGTCCTCACCTCTGATTCTGTAGGAGTCTCTAAACAGCTGATGATCAAAGCTATCAAATGCGTCCTCATCCATAGGTGCACTTTTGCCAAGTGCATTTTCTTCAGTCAGTACAAATGGAGTTAATACAATAATGACCTCACGCTTTATGGTCTGAGTTTTCTTGCTTTGAAAAAGTTTATTAATAACAGGTATGGATGCGAGTACAGGGACTTTATCTTTAGAGCTTTGTTTGTCTTTTGCTATGAGCCCTCCAATAATGAATGGAGTNTTGTTAGCAACCCTTACATAGGTTCGTACNGANCGATTTGATATTGTTGGTGAACTAGCAAGTATTGTTCCGGATTCGTTTCTAACGTTTACATCAGCATCAGGAACTTTTGCGGTCACTTCTGCGTTGACTTGCATGCTTACCTCTTTGCCCCCCGTATCGATCCTAGGCCTTAGGGAAAGGGTTATGCCAGCCTTCATCATTTTAAAGCTTGTGCTGGCATAATTTCCATTTGCTGAGTACGAGGTTGAAGCGACTGGGATATCTTCGGAAACGTTAATAAATGCCATACGGTTATCCAGTGCCAATACGCTAGGTCTAGAAAGGACCTCGGCCTGTCCATCCCTAATTAATGCTTTGAGTTGAGCATTCAAGCCTTCAACTAAACCGTTTCCTCCTCCTTTAGTAGCCAGATCCAACGCGGCCCCTGTAGCAGGGTGCTGTAGACTTCCAATAGTGAGATTACTAAGATTTGAACCAATGCTGTTATCAGCACCTTCAGCCTTTGTCCATTTTACGCCGAGCTCATCTAGGGCGGTTTCTGAAACTTCTAGTATCATCGCTTCAATGATGATTTGCCTAGCAGGTTTATCGATATCGTTATTAATCTTATCTAAGATTTGGCTTAGCTGAGAGGGGATTGCCGGGTTATGAAATATAACGAGCTCATTAATCGGGTCAGTTTCTGTTTGAGGAAATTTCTCCTCCGCTTTCGGGATAAGATCATGAAACGTTGTTCCCGGCAAAGGAACAATTAGAGGTAATGCTTTAGGGTCAACTGCATCTTCTGCTTTGCCAATAGTGTAGCCGTGTAGGCTTAGCAGTTGGGTTGCTCTGCTCGGATCAATATAACTTAGTGCTACTCTATGCGATTTAATTTCATCTTTTGGAGCATTTGGAATGTTGGAAAGCTCGCTGAGGGCTTCTTCTAACCATGGAGTTGCAAAATTTGAATTGCTCCCAAAGTCGTTAGTTGGTGCTTCCTCGGTCAGGCCAGTCAAAGAGCTGGAGAGAAGTAAAGTGATAATAAAGCTTGTGGTCTTATTTGGCATATAAATATTTGTGAATCAGTATTTGTTGATTTTGGGATTAGAATTCACATCCCATTAAAAAATGTTTGCTTCGGAGGTTTTTTCTTTGGCCATAAGTTCATGACTTTATTGATTGCCGTTTTCTTTTTCTTTTTCGGTTCTTCCTTCGCTAATGAAATTGCTCTCTCAACAGCCTCCTTCGCCCTTGTAGAGAATTCTAAATGAGTTTTTTCTAGGTACTTTTCCAGATCGTTGTGCTTTCCTAATATTGGATCAAAGTCCCGCCTCTTAATTTCATAAAGCAAGGACTCAGTATCCGCAGTCACTGAGTGTTCTCGCCATTGACCACCTAATAAGGCCCCTTCACCAAAGTGCTGGCCTGCACGTATTGCCGTTGCTTTTATTTGGCCCACATCAATTCCATCGACGTCACAGCTCAATAGGCCTTCAATACAAACAAACATGGATTCGGCGACATCTTCTTGTTTGTAGAGTTTATCTCCTGNATTNAGNGTAACTTTTTCCATCTTTTCGAGAAGTGAATTGAATTCANTNGCCTCAAGTTTTCTGAAAAGTTCTGTTCTCGTCAGCAGTTGGTATAAGTCGCTGTCTATTGAGGAATCGAGTGATTTATTCTGTTTCTTTGAAATGAATATTTCTTCTTTCGCGTGAGCAGGTACGACTCCTGAGTGTATCAAGTGATCGAGTAAAGTCTTGTTAACTAAATGTTTGGATTCGTTTGGGGATATAAACTTTGGAAGAATAAAATAACGAACCTCATATGTCATTCCTTCAAGTGTTGATTCTTTGAGGCGAACTTCGGGTTCAGGGTCTGAAAGAATGCCTTCATGGTCACAAGTAGAAAGGATTCCAGCAGTCAGAATTCTTGAGGCTCTTTCAGAGCTGATATCAAAATCTAGAGTAAACTCAACCTCCATTCTGAAATGAGGTTTTGGTTCCATGTAATTGGTGACAATGGTTTCACCCAGCCTGCTGTTTGGNACAACGATCATGTTGTTTTTGGTTGTACGGAGCCTTGTTGTTCGCCAATTCGTTTCTGTGACTTTAGCAACAATGTGGGTCTCTGCTCTGTTTTGATGAAGCATAATCCAGTCACCAATTTTGAAAGGTTGATCCACGTGAATTGCTAGCCCCATGAANAGGTCTAAGATAATTGTTCTAAGTGCTAAGCCGATAACGATGCTAACAGCTCCAGAAGCGGCTAGGATCTTGGTGGTGTCTTTATTGAAAACAGTTGAAGCAATGAGGAGGCCGGCAATAGAGAAAAGAATTATGGCGGTTAAGTCTTTAGGGAGTTTTGGTATTTTTCTTTCAGAGATTTTACCGATGAAGCCGTCCCAGAAAAATACATTGATNAGTCTGTTTATTAAGAAAGCAGATGAAAGCCACGCTCCAATTTGAATTCCATATTTGAAGGCTGCTTCGGATACAAATTTTCCGTTATCTAAAAAATCACGATAGATAGGCTGCCGGTTTATGAGTGTAATTATAAACACTACAAAAACCGCTCCTGGTATCCAGATGCGACTTATGGTTTTCAAGATTTCCCCAAATCAAAAAATAGAATCGNTTTTTAGCTATTTATTCACCAAAACATTTACATAGTTAACAGACAAAGATATTTAAGGTAATCAAACTAATTTAGTTTATTTATGACCTTTTTATGTATTTCATTTTGAGAGAGCTTCGTCAAAAGCANCGCAAATTTTTTGGAACCTTATATTTAACTTCTNAAAAAATGNATTCTAACAGTGCATGAAACACTATCAGTGAATTAGATTGGTTTTTATACTAATTGTATAAAAACAAAAAATAAATCTTGTAGTCTTTTGANAGGTTTAAATCAAAAATAAATCAACGTGGTCACAGAATTAACTCCGATNATTATGGCAAAACCACAGATTTTCCCCCTGACCTTTTATCATGAGCTGCATTAGCTTGGTCATTAATATTACTNATGCTTTGAGTTGAGCCAAAGCTCTCATAGACCTTTAGGTTGTGACCTTTTTCTCTAAGTGAGGAGATAATATGAGCACCAGCACTTTTTTCTATGCGTATGACGTCTGGCTTCCATTGATGATGAAATCTGGGTTTNGCTANAGCTTCNCTGATAGACATCCCGTATTCGAGAGTATTAAGAATAGTAAGAACCGTTTGGCTGATAATAGTGGGACCTCCTGCGGCGCCAGTGGCGAGTACAGGGACATTGTCTCTTAGAATAATTGTAGGGCTCATGCTTGAGAGTGGTCTTTTGCCCCCTTCAACTTTGTTGGATTCATTTCCTATTAGACCAAAAGCATTGGGTACACCCGGTCGTATTGAGAAGTCATCCATCTCATTATTCATTAGTACTCCAGTCCCAGGGATGATGACCTTGGATCCAAACGAGGTGTTGATTGTTGATGTAATAGAAACCCAGTTCCCTTTGTCATCAGAGCAACAGAAGTGTGTTGTATGTTTATTAAAAAAGTCTTGATCAGCTCCCGGTGGAGTGTTGTGAGACTTGACTCTAATTGTTTTGTTAAGGTCTATTTTTTCCGCGAGAAATTTTGCATACTTTTTCGAGATTAAGCCTTTGGGAACATTTGCAAATGCTGGGTCTCCAAGCCAATGAGCCCTGTCAGCAAAGGCTAGCTTCATTGCTTCGGAAATTAGGTGGTAATACTTTGGGGACTGAGGCTTTACATTTTGAAGATTAAAGTTTTCAAGAATATTGAGAATTTGTGCGACGTGAATTCCTCCAGAGCTGGGAGGAGGCATTCCGATTAAGGTAAAGTCCTTGTACTGAGTTACAATGGGATTTGGGTTGGTGGTATGATAATCCCTTAGATCCTCTTTAGTGAGAATTCCTCCGTTACGTATCATCCAGTCATGAGTTATTTCTGCGAACTTTCCTTTGTAAAACCAATCGGTTCCATTTTTTGCTATCTTTTGATATGTGTTGCTGAGGTCAACTTGTTGCAGTTTCGTTCCTGCTTTTAGAGCATTTCCATTTTGATCTAAGAATATTTTGGCACTTGCTTCGTGCTTTCTAAGTTGATCTTCATTAGCCTTGATTCTTTCTGCGTACGATTCACTGATTTGAAATCCATTCTTTGCAATTTTAGCGGCATTAATGAGATGAGNTCTAAAAGGTAATCTTCCATATTTTTTACTAAGCTCTGAATATGCAAGTAGCGCGCCAGGTACAGCAATGGCTAGGGCGCCTTCTTTGCTTAATTGGCTTTGAGCTTTGCCATCTGTAACGAATAAATTTTCATGAGCTTTTGATGGTGCGGTTTCTCTNCCGTTGATAGTGAATTTTTCACTATNTGANGTTCTTCCAACAATGAAGCAGCCGCCACCAATACCCGAATTGTATCCATTGACAACGCCGAGGACGAGCCCGGCGGCTACAGCTGAGTCAAATGCATTGCCTCCGGCTTTGAACGCTTCAATCCCTGCATTAGTGGCAATCGAATCAACTGTTGCGATTGATAATCTAAAATTATCTGCCTTTAAGCCTAATGAAAGACATGGTTGAAAAAATAAAAACGTTACAAAAAAAAGATTTAATGGATTTATTGTTTTCATAAAAACAGCTTTGAATATTAAGGATTNGTAAAAGGTTAATATTAACTAAATTAAAATAGAGTCACAATTAGTGGTTTTAAAGCACTGCTTTTGAAAATGCGTTTACATTTCTATGAAATACATACAAATTTGAGGAGATATTTATTATCGTTAAAAACCTCCACNCTTTTTTAAACCCCACCAATAGATCTCCTTCTTTCTCCTGATTAGATTTTGGAAAAGCAAGGTTACTAAATACTAACATATTCCCCATTATAAATCCCACAGATATGAAGAACTCTTTGCTTTTAACATTTATAGTGACTTTAATTTCTGCATTAAGTCTAAGCGCACAAATTCCAGACCCTGTCGTATACTTTGATTTTGAAGGCGACTCTGGGGACCAAGTGATTGATAAAGGAACAAATGGAAATAATGGAACTATCACAAAACCTGGTCAAACAACTTTAGGTGATGAAGGTGCTCCAGGAGGTCCAAGCCCCTCNACTGGTGTTAACCTTTCAGACGGATTGATTGAAGTTCCAGGTGTAGACTTAAGTGACATAATTGGAGGCGAGGGGAGTTACACTTTAAGTGCATGGATTAAGCCTACGGACCTTAATGGAGATAAGTTTCTTTTCGGGCAGACTACCCAAGGTATTCATAACGGTATCAGAAATAACGGATTCCTTCATCAAGCTCACTGGGGAGCAGATACTAATGGAGCCACTTTACTTACTGCCAATGAGTGGGTGCATGCCGCATTTACCTATGATGGTTCAACTGATACTGGAACCATATACCTTAATGGTGAAGTTGACTGGACCGGTCAGAAGAATGCNCCTAATGGCAGTGGCACTCTAATTATCGGAGGACGTAATGGAGGAGGAAATGGCTATGTAGGGTTAGCTGATGAGATTGCAATGTGGGATGAGGTTTTAGATGAGACCGCCGTTAAAGCTTTGGCTGATGGATCGAGTCCAAGCAATCAAGANGACGATGATGAAGATGGGTTGCCAGACTTTTATGAAGAAAGACTTGTTGATAATTTAGAAGATCTTAATGGAAATGCTGATGGCCCTGGCCCTGGATCAGGTACTGGTGATTTTGATGGAGATGGATTATCCGATCTCGACGAGTATGAGGAGACNAGAACAAANCCAGCTAAGAAAGATACAGACGAGGATGGATTAAACGATAATGTGGAAACTAATACTGGNGAGTGGGTAAGTTTAAGTAATACGGGAACAGACCCTCTAAANGCCGACTCAGANAATGACACATTAGTTGATGGTGTTGAAAATCCTGACTTGCCTTNCAGTGAAGATGATCCCGAGGATCANCCTGGAACAGATCCTAATAATTCAGANACTGATGGAGATGGTTCACCTGATGGAAGAGANCTCGTTCTTGAGACGAACCCGACGGTGCCAGACCAGCCAGACATTGAAGGTTATGTTAACAGTTTTGAAGGCTATGCTGACGGTACAACTGATCTTGGTGATGGAACTGTTATAAATGGTGCTGCAGCTAGTATTGTTGAAGGTAGGCTNCAGTTAACAATCGANGGTCAGGGCTTAGGTTATTCAAGTTTCTCAATTCCTGCGATCGAAGGATCGTCAAAGGGTTTTAGGCTTTCTTTTGATTATGAATTAAATGATAGCGTTGGAGCCAATGATCCTGCTGATGGTTTCTCCATAAATTATGGAGACGCAACGCTTGGCGAGTTAGGTGGAGCAGAAGAGGGAATGGTCGGCCCTGACAGTAAAGCTGTATTGGGTGGCGTAACAGAAAATCTTTCTTTCGAGGTTGATACTTGGAGAAATGGTGATTCTGAGCAGGGGCTTAATATTTCTGGAGTAGGAGAGGGTGCTGATCTTGGTGAGTTGGCATTTGAAAATGGAGTCATTCTCGAAGATGGCTCACGTAAAGAAGGCACTATTGAAATTGAGTGGAATCCACAGCTTGGGGCATCTTTCAAAACAACTGGAATGACCACTAATGCTGATTTTTCTGGTGTTGATACTTCTGGGTTTATTCCTAGTGATGATCACAACTTCGTTTTTTCAGCACGAGTTGGTGGGGCAAATCAGGATTTATTTATAGATAATTTGGTGATTGAAGTTGGTATTTTTGATGGAGATGAAGATGCAGACGGACTTCCAGANTTTTATGAAAATGAATTGGCTGGTAATTTGACCGACCTCAATGGTAACGAAGCTGGACCAGGTCCTGGTGCAGGGACTGGAGACTTTGATGGCGATGGTTTGACTGACCTTGATGAGTACGAGGAAACGACGACTAATCCAATTAAAGTAGATACTGATGAAGATGGTCTTAGTGACGCGGTTGAAACAAATACAGGGACTTTCGTCAGTGCAACGAACACCGGTACCGATCCTAAAAAGGCAGATACGGATAGTGATGGTCTGATTGATGGCGTAGAAACGAATACTGGAGTCCTTGTTGATGAAGATGATACAGGAACTGATCCTAANAATAGGGATTCAGATGGTGATGATTATTCTGATGGAGGCGAAATTGCAGGAGGAACGGATCCTAATGATGAAAATAGTAAAGGAGCTCTCCCAGCGCCATTTCTTTATCTCGACTTTGAGGATAATTCAGTAGATTTAAGTGGCAATACTAACGATGGCGAAGTTGACGGTGATGTGACATTTGATGTCGAGGGTGCAGAGGGCGGACCTTCTCCAACGACAGGAGCGAGCTTCAATGGTGGGCACCTTGACTTTCCTGGCATTGACATGAACTCGATGATTCGTGACTTTGAGGATGGGAGTTATACATTTGCTTGCTGGATGAAGCCAATCGGTTCAGCTGGAGGAGAGGGGTTTATGTGGGGTCAAACAAACCAGGGTATCCACAACGGAATACGTAATGGAGGTCTACTTCACAGTGCGCACTGGGGAGCTGACTGGAATGCTTCTACTGTTCTTGAAGCCGAGCAGTGGGTTCATGCGGCATGGGTTTATGATGGAGTAGCTGATGAAGCAACTATTTATCTAAATGGACAAATTGACGGAGGGCCTCAAGCACAGCGTGCGGCCAACGGAGGAGGCAGCTTTATCTTTGGAGGGCGTAACAATGGAGAAATCGCCTACAACGGATATGTAGACGATGTGACCATTTGGAGAGAGGTGTTGCCGGATGCCGCGATATTAGCATTAGCTGATGGAGCCAGCCCAATTGGAGCGACGCAGGAAGATGAAGACGGGGACGGATTGCCTGATTCATGGGAAGAAAAGTATGGTGTTGATGACCCTGAGGGTGACCCTGATGGAGATGGGCTCACTAACGTGGAAGAATTTGAGCTTAGAACAAAGCCTAACAAGGCAGACTCTGATGAGGATGGTCTCAGTGATAAGGCTGAAATCGAAATTCATGAAACCAATCCTTTAGTAGCTGATGCGGATAAGGATGGTCTTCTTGATGGAGAAGAGATTGCGGCAGGGACCAAGCCTGATGATAGAGATACGGATGGAGATGGTATCTCTGACTTTAATGAGATTCAGGACGGTACGGATCCACTCGTTGTTACTGCAATTTCATTTGATACGAACCTTGTCTCTTACTGGTCTATGGATGGTACCTTCGATGATGTGCAGGGTGAGTATCACGGCATTGAAGAAGGTGGCCCGATTGAGTTTCAGACCGGAAAGTTTGGAGATGCTGCTTACTTGAACGGCACGCAGAGTATTGAAATTAGTGGTGATGAGAATGTGTTCGACTTCACTGGCGAAAGTTTCACAGTGTCAGCCTGGTACACTGCAGAGGTGATAGACAAGAGCTGGCAATGTTTGGTTG
>PAHQ01000004.1 GCA_002705125.1 Verrucomicrobiales bacterium
CGCTGACAGTTTTAGGTCTGAAGGCATTTCTTACTTCAGGCCTGTTAATAGTAAGTTTTGCAATGCCATCCTTGGTAGATTCTAACTTTATATCATCAAAATCTTTTATTTTTTCCCACATGATTATAATCAATACACAATTTTTTTATTTAATAAAACTTTTGATTGTATTTAAAGTAAATTTTTGATCATCCCAAGGAACTCTGTGCCCAGAAGATTGACTAATAATTAATTCTGAATTTGGTATCAAAGTTGTTGCAGTTTTGCCTATTTCGACAAACTTCGGATCTTTTTCACCGACAACCCAACACACAGGAATACGAATATTTGGAAGAAATGGATTGAGATATTTCTGATTTGAAAGAGACCAATTCTTAAATGATGTAGAAATCTGGGATGCTATATTAAGTTGTGTGTAGTCACGGTTAATTGGCATAGAATCAGAAAACACATTTTGTTTATCCCAATTATTCAAAAATAAATCAAAATTACTTTCAGCCAATAAAGACCACTTATAATCAATTTTTTTTCTAATTTCTTTGTCCTTAATTGAAGATAAACCCGTATGAGCAGATATAATAATTGCCTTATCCCATGGTGAGTTATCAGCTAACAGGCAATGAAGGGCTAGTCGCCCACCCATAGAATATCCTATTAAAATTCCTCCAGACTCGTGAGAATTATTAATTCTTTGGGCAGCCTCGTCTATACTGAGGTCAACAATATCATATAGATTAAAAGAGGACGCCGCGTGTGATGGGATTTCATCAATAATATCAGACCAATCGCCATAGTGCCCTGCAGCTCCATGTAAGAAACATATCATCAGTTATTATAGGAATTCCAGAATTGTATAGATTGTTCCTTCTCAGGGAATAATTCAATAATCAATGGACCCCTAATAAGATCATTAAAGTCATTAGGGTTTTCTACTCTCAAATAATTAATACCCCACATCGCAGCCCACATTTTAAAATTTAAATTGTGAGTATTTTTAATAGTATTTTTAACTAAATCTGAAGCGGGTCTTAACGATTTTACGTGATCAAAGATCTCACCGCCTGCATTGTTAATTACGATAATTTTTATATTTTGATTTTTAATTTGATCAACAAACCATAAAGAATTTAAATCGCAAAGCGTGGTCAAGTCACCAAAAATCCCCCAAGCGTTCTTATAGTTAATTGATAGGCCTAAAAAGGTTGAGACATTGCCATCGATGCCGTTTGCACCTCTATTTGAGAAAAAATCACATTTTTTATCTTCCATGGTAGCTGCAATTTGCCATTCCCTAATTGGCATGCTGTTACCAAGAAAAACTAAAGATTCATCTGGTATAACTTTAGAAATTTTATTTATTAAAGCGGCCTCACTTAAAGGAAGATTAGAAATAATGTTATTAACAACCTTATTAGGATCGTGACATTTTTTTGGGTTGCCAACGTTACTGTAATCAATTTGGCTCCAGTTTACATCCGTTACGACATCTGAATTTCTTGAAATACCAGGCAGTCCGTTCTTTGCGATAGAAAATACTTTAACGTCATTATTTTTTTCTAGATCCCTCCAATACCCACAACTAGGAACCCCTCCAATCCTAATAATTCTGTCTGCAGAAATTTCATTATTATTTAATGTACATAATTTTTCTCGTAGCCCCGAAGTTGATTCAGCATACACTGGCAACTTAGTTTTAGCTAAAAAATCAAACACTGGTTCTCGGAGTTTTGCTTCGAGTGTGCCAATCATAACGTTTATTTCTTCTTTTGTTTCTAAGAAACTCTGAAGTTTTTTTGTATTTGAAGTTAATGTAGAATCAGATATATGAGCGGAACTTTTGAAGTCTCTAACAGTTACCCTTACATCAGAAGGGACAAACGAATTTGTACTAGGCTCACCAATTGGGACATTAATATGTAATGGTTTATCATATTTCCAATCCTCTGGTTCAGTGTGAGCATACATACCAAAAATATTTAATTGGTTAATTGTCTGAGGTGAGCCTGTATAACGAAACTCATCAGGTCTATCCGCTGTTACAAATATTATCGGTATTGATTGGTAGTAAGCCTCTATACATGCAGGTAAAAGCTCAGCTACTGCGGTGCCCGATGTTGTAATCATTACCACCGGGCGTTGTGTTGCTAAAGAACGGCCTAAAGTAAAAAAAGCAGCTGACCTTTCATCAGGATGAGAATAGTATTTTAAATTTTCAAAGCTTAAAATAGAATGGATGATTTCGGCATTCCTTGCCCCTGAAGATATAATAAATTCAGCTGCTCCAAGCTCTAAGCAATTTAAAATTGTATTGCTAGCAATATTATTGTGTTGCGTATTGTTCACAAATTTAGGCCAAATGTATCTTTGACCCACTGTCGCTTTAATGCAAGTTCATCCCACTCTGATTTAAGAACACTATTTTCAGTTATACCACAGCCCGAAGGTAAAGAGATAGTATCATCTTCGAAAAACAAACCTCGAATCATTATGTAAGAAATAAAGTTGTCATTGACTTTAACTCCAAATGGAGCAGCAAACATAGGCGGTGAATTAGCCTGGTTTCTGAAATGGCTTAGACTTTTTAAGGTATTTTCGTTTCTTGGAACTGTTCCAATTGCTGGCGTTGGATGAATCTGTTTTAATATATAAGAAATAGAATTAACATTTGTCAGCTCAACTTCAAATTCTGTAAGAAAATGTATAATGCCACCTAAGTTTATTGTTTTTCTCTGGGATTCCAAAATTGGTCCAAATTCAGACAGTCTCCTTCTCAGTGATTCGACGACAATTTGATGTTCAATATGTTCTTTTTTATCATTTAAGAAATCATCAAAATTATTCTCGTGAGCAGTGCCAGCGAGAGCCATGGTTCTTAATTTGTTATTATTTATCTCAAATAGAATTTCAGGTGAGAGTCCTGCAAATCCTAATTTGGATTCTCGATATGCATAAAAATGTGAAGGACCAGCTGTGTTAATTCCCCTTTTTACAATTTCAGGGAATATTAAATCAAGATCATCTAATTTTGAAGATGAGACGGTAACTGGTACAGTTTTTAATAAGCCGTTAAATCTCATAGATTCTTCGATCTTATGGAATTGTTCTGTAAATAATTCCACTGAAGGATTCGACCACTCAAAACCTTTTACATTAGAAGGTGTTAAATTTGATAATTTATTACTATCTAAGTATTCAAATTCACTTGGAATTAGCCAAGGTGTATCACTGGTTAGAGCGAAATCATTTAAATAAAATGATATGCCCTCATCTAAGGGCTCAGGAGACCTAGTGAAAGGTCCTTTGCCGTATATCAACTTGCCCTGTGAGTCTTTTAAAAGTGCAAATGACTGTTCATCAAACACTTAGATTTAACGTTTATGAAATTAATAAAGATCTTTCAATGTTTAGTAATTCCAACTTGCTTTAACACCCAACATTTTCGGCATACCTATTGATCCGGCATTTAGGTCAGGGGAAATGTTAACGTAGTATAATTCATCAGTTACATTTGTTCCAAATAATGTCAGTTCATAACCTGAATCAGAACGATAGCCAATCGAAGCATTTAACAAGTTATAGCCATTTTCCATGTATGAAGAATTATTAACATCACTATAATAAATTTCACCTTGGTGTATTAATTCGAGTCTAGCAAAGAAACCACTGTCATGAACATAATTTACAGCTAATGCGACATCAAGTTCAGGTACGAAAGGAGCCTTATTTCCCGATATATCATCACCAGATATTGGATCCTTAAATTTCGTAAGCTCAGTATTAACTTTTCCTACTGAGCCCTCTAAAGTAAGTCCTGTAAATATTTCAGTCGTGAATTCGATCTCCGCACCATATGATTCAGCTTCTTCTGCATTCAAAACAGCATAATCAGTTGCAACTAAAGTTCTTTCAACCTGATAGTCATCAATATCATGATGGAAAATGGCGATATTTGTTCTNACTTTGTCATCAAACCATCGCTTTTTTAAACCAATTTCATTAGACCATGATTTTTCTTCTTTGAAGTTTGAAATGACTGGATTGTCTACAAATGCACTATATCCACCTGGCTTATAAGATNTACCAGAATTAAAATAAACTAATGAACTATCGCTGAGTTCACAATCAATACCTAAGCGAGGGCTTATAAAAGAATACTCTGAGTTTAAATTAATAGTTGGTACAGGNCCTGAAAGTCCGAAAGCATTTCTATATAAGCTTTTGTCATACTGGTCGGCTCTTAATCCTAGGTGTAATCCAATGTCTTGTGAACTATTATAAGATAACTGTCCGAATAGGGCATAATTTTGCTCATCTAAAATATAATCAGTTGTGGTTGTGACAGGAGAAAATCCTCCGCCGAACTCAGGGGGTAGTGGTATGATAAATCCTCTATTTGTACTACCTTCAATCTCNGTATCTCCATAATAAAGGCCGGCTGACCATTCAATCATAGAATCATCTACTGATGAGAACCGAAATTCTTGACTTCGAGTTTCTTGAAATTGGTAAATACTCGATTCGTTTCCTGGATTAGAGCTGAAATCAAGATCAAAATAATATGGGTTAAGGTCCCAATTTCTGCCGGAGGTAACAGAAAGAAAATCTATTGAATCACCTGAATTTTTNACACGAAGTGATAAAGTTTCAGTTTCTTGAATCGATGAACCTAATACGTCAGAACTTAAAGTGAAAGGGTCACCNCTCAATGGNGTTAGTCTATGAGATCCATCATCAAAATCATCAAATGAAGCCGAAAGGGAGATCTCAAGATCATCATTTGGATTAAAGTATATAGTACCATTGAAGGACTGTTGATCTTTTGTATCTGATGATACCCCTAAAAATGGATTATATATAATACCATCACTCTCATAATGATTGAAGCCTANTCTGTATGATATGGTGTTTTCANCATTGAGCGGCCCCATCAAGTTNCCNGATAATGAATAAGAATTATATTCAGCATAGCTTGATGACAATGATGCTTCTAACTCATTACTAGGCCTGCGAGATGTTATATTCATTACTGCTCCATATGAATTTAAACCNAACATTGTGTTTTGAGCCCCACGAAGGAACTCAATTTTTTCAGTTCCATAAAATGTAGTGGTGTCAGAGGAGGAACTTACTGTTGGGACATCGTCTACATACAAAACAACNGAAGGAGAACCAAATATCGATGAATTTGTTAGACCACGAATGGCAGTTACATCACCATATGAACCAACTCCAGTATTAGATTTNGNAAAATTTGGGATAATGTCNGTTATATCAAGTGAATTATTTCTATTGAGCATTGATAAATCATNCCCACTAAAAGCAGTGGCACTGAGTGGCCATGATAAGTATTTACTCAAGTCACCATAAATATCNACCGCGTCTAATTCTTCGGTGCTCTGGGCGTTAACAAATGGAATTGAGATAGTTATGAAGAATAAGAAAATAGAGAGTTTCATAATGAGGTGCTATTAACAGTGTGTTTATAGTATTTATAATTTATAGTTATTTATAGTCTTGAAAATTTATATATCAATGAATTGATGAATATATATTAAATACTCAATTCAAATTCGAATTAAGAAAATTTTGTTTATTTTCTTTTCTGATATTCGAGATTAATCTCATCAAATAGCATTGACTTTCCCGAGTAAGCTGTACCCCAAATAGATGCCTTACCCTGTCCAGGCGTGCCCTCATGNATTAAAGATATTATTGGTTCAGTTGATGGTGTTTTACCTTCACTCCATGCCCAACCATTTATGACTGAAGTGCCCTCTTTAGAAATAATCTGAAGNTTGAGGAATGTCCAACTATCCGAGCTCCATTTGAAAGGCATACTTTTTACAGGTTCTTCATTTTTGACTAATTCAATAATGTTTTTAGATGGTACTACCCTCANCCTAAAACCTGAAATGCCATGTAGCCCAATACCAAAACGAGGATAACTTCTTCTTTTTTTGTAACCTCTTACTTTNACTTNAAGNGTGGCGGAGTTCCTNATTGANGGGCCAAATATAACTGCATTTTCTGTTAATGGTTCAGATGCCATTTCAAGGTGNTTCTTGCCCTCCGAATTTGACTCTACTTTGAAAACNCCATCAATCTCCATCATGTCATCAGGAAATGACTTTAGATCGTAGGACTCAAAATTATTTTTGTATATCTCCTCCGAATATAGAGATCCAATGAGGAGAAATAAAATTAATGTTACTGATTTCATTCGCTTCGTATACCTTGAATTAAATTTCCCTTGATGGTTAAAGTTGTGGCGATGTAACAAAAAATGCAACTACCAACTATGATTGAAGATATAATTAGAATTAAATGGTTAAAAGGTGGGCTAGATGAACTAAAAGCAGATGGAATCACTGACACTATTGAAGAAATGACTCCTATGAAGATACCGATCAACACTAAATAGAGATGTTCATATAGAATATAATTATGAATTTTCTTGTTGTTGAAACCCAAGGCTCGCATCAGAGAAAGTTCACCTCTTCGTTCTAACACGCTTCTTGCAATAATCGCTCCAACGCCAACAGTTCCTAGGAGAACGCCCAATCCTCCGAGTACACTGAATATAGAGATATAAGTGTTTTGAACTGCAGAATAATTAGCAAGTCTCAAATTTGAATCAATTAAATCAAAACCTCTTAGCTCAAAGGCCTTCGTTAAATCCTTCGACAACTTTTGATCATCTTCAACATTAGCATCAATAAGAAATGTCTGATAGCCTCCTGTGTTTGGATACATTTCTAAGAAGTGCCTTTCTGAAATAATTAAATTACCTTGGAGCGTTGAGTTTTCAAGAAGAGCTACAATTTTAAGTTTTCGTGAATTACCATTTCCATCAGTAACTTCAATTGTATCGCCGACTTTTTTCTTTAGAGCCCACATAACAGATGCCTGATCACCAATAACTGGAATACTTTTATCATCATATACATTATTTAATAGGAGCCAGGAGGGATCACTTTTATCAATAGAGGATGAAAAACGAAATGACTCTCTAGAAGCTAAAGGGCTGGGATCAGTACCTAAAATTCTTGGGTTGGTTGCATTATTTAGATTTTGGCAGCTTGCTTCCTCTGAATTAACCAGTCTCCTAAAAGGGAAGAAACTTAGTGATGAGAGGTTGTAATCTTCAATGCCAAACTGATCTCTAATTTTTAAATCATTGAGGTTTTCATAAATTGGCAAAGTCGATTCCGAGAAAAACTCAAACCCACCTGTACCGCTTTGATTAGAATCAGTTTGTTCATCACCTAATCGAAAGGCATTGACCGCAACAATCAAGAAAACACCTAAGGCAACCGTTGAAATTATCGCTAATGAACGGTTTACTCTTCTACTAGCGTTTCTGATAGATATTCGGATAGTCGACAACAAAGCGTTATTATTAATTCGCGTTTTTCTTTTTAAATAAATTGAAACTAATAAAATAAAACCCAAGAGAAACATGAATCCAGATCCGTAAAATGTTAGGGCTAGTTTTAAACCTTCAAATTTTTTACCCAAACCCATTAAGAAGAAACCTTGAGAAAAACATATAAACATAAATATGTACCTTGATTTTTTTACCTTTGCATCAATCGAATCACCGAACAATCCAGAATTAGCAGCAAGAAGTTCACGGGGTGTTTTTCTTGTAATCTTGCGAATTGAAAATGAAATAACGATATAGCTAAATATTAATATTCCGAATATCCCGATCCCGAAAGATGATGGATCGGCACCATAAACAAACTCAATTCCTGTAGTAGCTCCAGACCAAATACTTGAAAACCCAAGTAGAGCTAATTTTGTATATATACTTCCACCTACTGCTCCCAGTAAAGATCCAAGTATTAAGGAAAGGAGAAATTCCATTTTTAAGATTTTACTAATCCGGCGAGGCGTAAAGCCTAGTGCTCCCAAGGTCCCTAACTCTACAATTCGTGACTCAACAGAAAAAGAGGCAAACACGTAGCACAATAAAAATGAAGAGATGATTAAAAATCCGCTTAATGAAGCAAAAAGTGAACCAAAATCTAAGGAGTTATTAACTGATGATTGAGCATTTTTTTTCACTTCCTTAAAGGACATGCCTATGTCAGAAAGATTAATTTTTTCTCTTAATACTGAAGTGAATTTTTCCTCGTTGATTGATTCTGTTTTGATAAGAATAGATGTACATGCGCCAAACCGGTTTCCCCATAATTCTTGGGCTTGTTCGAGGTTACAGAACAATTTGGGAGTTGATCTAAACTTATCCCAATATAACTCGTCAGAATCTCGTATTTTGTTTGTATCTAAAGGCATTCCACTTTCCCAACTTGCTAAATTTTTAGCAGTATCTAGACCTGGAAACTCAGGCACCCAACGTTTTGTTAATGCTTCGTGATCTTGATCTACGAAATCTGAAATTTTAAATCTTATTATATCATTTGCTGAATCACCATTTTCATCTANCTNATCTCCAATAATTTGNAATTCGCGGGAATCCTTGACAGCAAAATATGTGATNTTAATTAGATCATTCTTTTTNGCGTTAATNCCNCCATTTTCTTCTCCCTGCTTTAGCCAATCATTAAGTATNACTTCATCTTGTTTTGGTTTTTTNANNCCTAGCAGNTGAGCNCNTAAATTNCCTATACCTGTTCCAACGGAGTAAGGAACTGTCACGTTTCCCATTTTAATATCATTAATCAGGTAAGATATAATAGGTTCTGAGTTAGTATGTTGTGATCTAATAACAGACTCAATTTTTGAGCTTATAAAAACTCTTTCACTAACCAGTTCTTTGAAGTTTTTATGTGTTGTTCTAAAGCGAAGCTCTATATCATTGAGTTTCCACTGGGTGTTAATACGTTCTTCAAAATCATTTTCTTCATTAGATAACACGAGGTTACATTTTGTAAGTTTGCCTGACTTATCCTGTAATTCTGATAGAGGAACAAATATGTTAAGGGGTCTCTCTTGCTCCGCAAAAAGATTGAAGCTTCCACCATTGGATGGACTTACAATATGAGTAATTTTACCACTTATTGTTCCTATTTTATCACTTTCACCTGAAAGTGGAGCGTCTTTAGAAATCTGACCAGGCATTTCAAATTTCACAATTATACGATCACCAACCTTTAATTCTTTTTGAATAGCTAGAGTTTGATTTATGGCTAAATATTCTGAACCAATATTTTTACTATCGAATAATTTCCAGAAATTTGAATCAACGCCATTAAGGTTGATCGTATTTGAGCGTTTGGTTTTATCCGGTGTGCTTAAAGTTCCTGAGAAACGAAGTGAAGAAGACCAAATGTTTTTATTATCATTATCTTGAATGGATGCAACTAGGTCGGTTGTTACAAATCTATCTCCGCATATCAATGATGAATTGATCTTCCCTATTCTCTCATTTGCTCTATTGGATAGAGTTTTCTTTACTGAATCACCCACTAATAGAGAGCCAGTTAAAATAGAACTAGCGATGAAAGTGCCTAATACAAGGGATATGGATAATCTCCAATTGTAAATAAAACCTCTGAAAGCCAATCTTAGGATAGACATTAGGATTCAATAAAATCTAATTTTTTGAAAGAGAACTTTCTGCTCATTTTGGAAGCAATATCTGCATCATGAGTTACTACAACCAAGGAGGTATTTTCATTTACACATAAGGTCTGAAGGAGTTCAATTATTTCATCTCCTCTTGTTTTATCTAAAGATCCCGTAGGTTCATCAGCTAAAACAAAATTTGGATCGTTTATCAATGATCTTATTATAGCAACTCGTTGCTTTTCACCTCCAGATAGTTGTGAGGGAAGCTTATTAATATGATCCTTTAATCCAACTTTAATAAGGAGCTCTTCAGCTTTATCGTTAATAAAACTATCATTTATATCTTTTCTAGCAATGGTTGGTAGTTTTACATTTTCAATAACAGATATTTGAGGGAGTAAATGATGAGATTGAAAAATAAATCCAATATCATTTGATCTTATTAACGAAAGTTCGTCGTCCGTCATTTTCGTAATATCGTTACCATTGATTAGAACATTGCCACTGTCTGGCTTATCTAGAGTACCAATTATATTTAACAATGTTGTTTTCCCACATCCCGAAGGTCCTACTATCGAAATGCTTTCNTTATAGTCGATACTAAGGCTAAGGCTTTTTATGATAACCCTATCTGGATTGCCANCNCCTTCGGGATAACTTTTGTTTATATCTTTTAGTTCTAATATCATTCAATTATCCATCTGGATGCTTTAAAATCAAACCTATCAAATGTTCCTTTGGGAACAAATGAAACAGGTATTCTTAAGTTAAGTATGGAATGTAATTCATTAGAGAATTGCATTTNAAAATGATTTTGATTTGATGGTTCATCTAATTCCAGCTCTAATTCAATTTCCTTCATCGAATTTTTAGTAATAATCCTTACACGATATTCACCAATTCCTTCATGCCTCTTTATTATTGAGTCGATAGAGCTTGGATACACGTTTACTCCTCGAATGACATGCATATCATCAACACGTGAGATGATACCTCCTTTAAAATTTAGGACATTTTCACCATTTATCACCTCAAAGCTTTTTTTTACAAGATCCCCTGTTTTATACCTCAATAATGAGTTTCCTGGCCTTCTAATTGTTGTTAGAACCAATTCTCCAGTTTCTCCAACATCAACTTCTGAATTTGTTTTAAGGTCAATGACCTCTGCTATATGAAAATTAGGTAACATAGTCAGGTCGGTAGGAGAAGAACTACGCTGAAAAGTTACTGGTCCCACTTCAGTCATACCGTGATGATCAATGATTTCAGCACCGTTCCAGAGATCGCTTATTTTTTGCTTAATTGATGGAACGCTGCCACCGGGCTCTCCAGCAACTATAATTTTTCTAACCTTTATTGAATTTTTTTTTTCAATTAATTCCCCTAATCTTAAAGCATAAGTGGGTGTACAAAAAAGGACCGAGGAAGATGAATCGCTTAGTAGCTTTAACCTAGCTCTTGAGCTCATGCCTCCACCAGGAATTGTCATAAAATTTAATTTAGAAGCAGCTTCATAAGCAGTCCAGAATCCTAGAAATGGACCAAAGGAGAATGCAAAAAATAAACTGTCCTGAATTCTATCTAATTNGGCGTACTCAAAAATANTAGACCAAGCATCAAGCATNCTATTCCAGTCATCGGTAGTATCAATCCATGAAATTGAATTACCAGTAGTCCCGCTTGTTTTAGATAACTTTGTATATGANTTAATATTACTAGTTAAATTTGAACCAAACGGAGGCGTTTCAAGATGATCCTGTGTTATTTCCGATTTAACTGTAAATGGGCAATTATTTATAAATGATTCTTTTGTAATATTCTCTGAATCATCTATACCACCGCTAGTAAGTTTTTTATAATTTAACGAATTTGGAAACCCTAGTAGTTTTTTTATAAGGTACTTTAATGCAGTNAGTTCAGCATCATTATTCATCTCAATTTATAAACTTAAAATTTAAGTATTATAATTACTTAAATAAAATCAGTTATCGACCTTCACAGATGGAGGCGGAGAGTGAGCTTTGGCGCCAACTGGTTTGAATTTGGTAACAATGCAACCTCCAATAGCAGCCATAGCCACACCAAGCCAAAATAATTTTGGTACTGATCCTATACCAGCAGCTGGAGGATCAGTTAAAATTGAAATCAAAGCATTAACNACTGGTGCACCCGCAAAAATTATGGCCATGACAACAGCTGGATGGCCCTTTGCTCCAAAAGCCAATAACACACCAAATGCTCCAATCGCTCCAACAATTCCAGCTATAAATGACCAAGCCATTCCACTACCAGACATGGACCAGCTAGCGCCTCTTACCGTAAGAACGAGTATTGGGGCTGCGACAGCAGTTACGAANTATGCGATTCCAACCCATAGAAAAGCCTTATATCTACCATTCTCGGGATCAGCCATTCCAATTGCCCCCTTGTGAAGAAAAATTCCGTAAACGCCCCAAGAGGCAACNGTTAGTAATGCAAAAAATAACCAAGTCATATTTTTTTTATTAGTTTTAGCTTTAGTGTTAGAGCTCATATTAAATTAATAGAACTATATTGTATNGTTNANTAGCAAAGCATTAATGTTATCTGGGATTTCAATCGAATCCATACCTGATTCATTGAATTTAACACATACTACTATTAATGATCCAGTGGCATAAGTAATCACCTTGTCTGTTGAGGTGAAATCAAAATTGTATTCAATCGTCTTTTTCCCAATTTTCTGAATAGTTAGCTTTATGATAAAAGGCTCCTCGAAGCGTAAGGGCCTTTTGTAATCACAGGAAGCGTGAACTCTAGGCCATCCAATATTTACCCCACTATCNTCGTGCATATCAGTAACGGATAAATTTAATGACCTATAGAAATCATGTTCACAATCTTCCATGTATGGAAAAAAAGAAGCAAAATGGACAATCCCNGCCATATCAGTTTCAGAAAAGACGGGACTTCGTGTTTGTTCAAATGAACGATTCATTTAATGGTAAAGCTGTATAACTTCGTCCAAATAAAATTCTTATAAAGGGAAAATTAAACCAAATAAATTACTTAATGAAAATAAGTATATAAATATGATTATTCCTCTCGCTTAATGGCTTACAAAGGTTAAGCGACTAAACCATGAGGAAGTTTAGTTGGAACATTGGCAAAATCAGAAACAGCTCCAAAAAGTTTAGTGAAATCTTTAAAAACATCACCTATTAGGCAATCAGTTAGATCTGAACGCATGTCAGGGTGCGACTTAATTAAATCTGCGAAACTAAAGCTATCATCATAGAAAGCATAAACTAATGCTCTCATTGACTCAATTCCATGACAAAGTTCTTTGCCGTATGGTTCGAATTGGTTAGCAGAATAGTCTTTTGAGATTAAAGCATTAGAAATGGCGTCAGCAGCCATTTCACCGCTTTTTAATGCAAGGAATACACCAGACGAGAAAACAGGATCTAGAAAAGCAAAAGCATCACCAACTAATAAGAGACCATCATCTGCACAAAACTCAGAACGATAGGAGTATTCACCAGTAGACCAGTACTTACCGAATTGGGTAGCAGATTCTAAGTGGTTTTTGATCCATTCATTGTTTTGTATTTCCCTTTTAAAAATTTCAGCAAGATCCTTTGTTCCAGAAAAAATGTAATCCTTCTCTGCAACAATCCCTACACTTACAATATCACCTTCAAGAGGTATGTACCAAAACCAACCTTTACCAGGTAAATAGGCGACGGTTGTTGAACCTGCGTCAAGACCAGGATCTTTAAGCGCACCTTTAAAATACGTCCAGGTAGCAACCTTATTCAGTTTGGGATCCTTTTTTTTCCATTTAAGTTTATTTTGTGCAAATGTATTCCTACCTGAAGCGTCAACAACAATGGGTGCAGTTATTTTATACGCTTTACCTGCATCATTTTCTACGTTTATACCTACAACATTACCATCTTCTTTAATTAATGATTTGGCCTTGGTCAGCTCTCTAATTTCAGTGCCATTATTTCGAGCTTTTTCCATTATCAAATTATCAAATTCCGAACGCATGACTTGCCATGTAGTTGAAGAAGGATGGTCATAATGTTGAAAGAAATAAAAGGGTTTTGACTGAGACCCATCCTCGGTAACAAATTGGACACTAAATTTCTTGGTAAAACCTATATCGTTCATTTTTTCTACTAGCCCCAGTCTCTCAAGAGTGAAGTAGCAAAAAGGCATTAATGATTCTCCAACATGGTACCTAGGAAACTTATCCTTTTCAATCATAACCACCTTGTGCCCCTTCTCAGCAAGAAGAGCGGAGGTTGTTGAACCAGCAGGACCAGCACCGACTACAATTGTGTCGTAATCATAATCTTTCATACTAAAATAACGTGATTATAAGTTTTTTGGTTTCAAATATAATTAAATATATATTAACTGCATGGCAATACTTCAACAATATCTGCAATTGTGTATCCATTATTGTCCGTGATTTTATTACATCTACCATACAAATACTCAGATAATGGGCATTTTAGTATTTCTGACATTAAATTATCAGACTTCAATTTGAAATAACCTCGAGGGTTACTTACATAATCAATTTTATGTTCCTCAAGTAACTTACCTAGTGGTTTAATTTTATCATTAATTTCAATAGCCATTTTTGAAGGGAGTTTATCTAAATCAATTCCGATTGCTCCAAATTCAACAGGGACATGTTCATTTGAAGTTTTCAGAACTACCATTCTTAGAATATAATTTTCATTAATCTCACTATCTAAAACTTCAACATATAGATCACTATTGTGATATTTCGAGAGAGTTGATGTCATATCGACATCGTGAGCTAATAAGTTTCTCTCAAGTTCAGGTAGATGTTCTGAGTTAATTGGAAATATATCGAGCTGCTCAATTTTTTTCTTGGCGTAAAAGAATTCTAAAGGGAGCAGGAAGGATCTGAATTCATCTGATAACAAGTCATGCATAACGAGCATTCTGATGTTCTTTAAGGAAGAACTCATGAATCAAGCGGTCTATTTGTAGTAAACCATTTCTGCTAAGTTTTATTTCCTTTGAAGAATAGGTTAGATAATTATCATTTTGAAGGATTTCTAGAGTGGAAGAAAACCTACTAGAAATATCTTCATTAAACTTATTTTTAAAATAATCGAGATCTACTACACCAATTTTTAACTGAAGGATAAATTCTCTAATTAAAGTTTCATCTTCATTGATGGGATAGGCTCTATAGATAGGAAATTCATTTTTTGTAACCCTATCAAGGTACGTCCCTATATCATGCTCATTTTGAACATGAACACCTCCAATATGACCAAACGATGCCACTCCAGTCCCAAGCATATCCGCCCCACCCCATAGTGCATCTCTATAGACAAATTTCACACTAGGATCCTTAACTACCGTATAAGCACTAGAAATCGTGTAACCAGCTTCGACAAATAAATCGAATGCTTCGCTGACCCATCTACGTTTGGTAGGCCAATCAGCCACTGGAGCAGTAATTTTCCCTGACTCCTTCATTTCCTTATAAATAGTGGTGTTATAAGGGATCTCCATTTGATAAATGGTAACGCATTCAGGAGCTAATTCTATTGCTTGTTTGACTGTTTTGACCCAATTCTCTTCAGTCTCATCAATCATTCCGGCAATTAGATCAATATTGATCTGAGGAAAACCAATATTACGGGCGTACTGATACGCTCTGATTATCTCTTTGCTCCTATGAGCTCTCCCATTTATTTCAAGAATGTGATCGTCAAAATTCTCAACTCCAAGGCTTAACCTAGTTACCCCAAGTTTTCTGATATGATCTAATTTTTTTTCAGTCAAAGTCCCCGGTTCGCATTCAAAAGCAACCTCTTCGGCCTCGTCCCAAGGAAACACCGCTTTCATCCTGTCAGTTAAATCAGTAAGTTGAGATATTGACAGATAAGAG
>PAHQ01000005.1 GCA_002705125.1 Verrucomicrobiales bacterium
GCCATTGAGGTTCACGTTTAATGTCACGTAACTGATCCCGTTGTCCAAAACCACATCTTGCAGCCCCCTGAGTTCGTTTCCAACAAACGCCGCGACAACACCACCCTTGGCCACCGGCTTGCCTTGGATGGATACTTTTGCCAAGACTGTAGCTCCTAGATTTGGATACACCATCGCTTGCCCCCATGACGGGCCTGCTTTCTCCTCCGGCGAATGATCTGACCGAGGATTAACAGCCTCGAAGCTTTTAAATTGTGATTCTACCGCTGTTCCCACTTCCCATGTACCGTCTGCGTCCACATTTAACCAGTAACCCGACCCAGGCGCCATCGTCGACAACGTATTTAGGAAGGGTGGGTTGTTTGGGTCATACGAACTCTGTAGGTCCTTGATCTGCACAACCGAGTTCCCAAGACTTGTCAGTTCATTAGCTACAGCCTCTCCACTCAACCTTGGGTAACCAACCAAGTTCCAGCCGCTATTCACATTGATCGATGCCCCCGACGGCACTTGCCCTACCACATCCAAGCTCACGTCTTCACTTACCTTTAGCCAGTACCCATCCTTCACATTCAAACTAGATAACGTGTTCAAGAAGGAGGGGTTGCTCGGGTCGTACGACTGGGTCAGGTTTTTAACCTGCAACAGCTTGTCCTGTATTGGAGCCAACACAGTCGCTGTCGTCATGTCATTGGCCTCTACATAGAACGATACCAGATTCCAACCCTCTTTCAGGTTCAAGGTCTGTGTCTCTCCATTACTCTGATTGTCTCCAGGGTAACTATTGGCATCTGCAGGATTTTTCCCAGCTGCAACCTCCTGAGCATCTGTATAACTGTCATCGTCACTATCTAAATCGAAGTCACTTGTTCCATAGGTGTCTTCCTCTTGAGCTTGAGTTAAACCATCACGATCTGAGTCCTCTGTCCTATCATCCGTCACGTTGATGGTAATTGTTGCATCTGCAGTGAGAGCGCCATCACTTACTCGGACAACAATTTGTGTGCTAGTAAAAGATTCGTAATCGATATTCCCTGGATTATTTACGACAAGCTTCGATCCAACGATTGAAAATGCATTATTAGAGGCATTTGGATCAGAGTAAGATGTAATCGAGTAAGTCAGTGAATCGTTATTAGAGTCAGTAGCTATAAGGGTTCCAAGCTCAGTAGATTTTGGAGCTGTTTCTAAAACGGTAAATGACTGATTTGCTATTACAGGGGCTTCGGATTGTCCGTTATTACCCTGAGACGCTGCGTTGATTGGGCTTTGGCCACCAGCGAGAGTAGCAATTTGGCTACTATCAAGGACCTCATTCCAGACTGCAACCTCGTCAACCATTCCACGGTAGGTTGCGCTTCCACCGTCACGTGCACCAATGACAAGGGATCCTCTTCCATTAGGAGCAGGTTTATTACCAGTCCAGTCTACTATACCATTTAAGTAAATGGTTCCAATGTCATTAGCTCCATCATAAACCCATGCAGCGTGTATCCATTCGCCATCCAATGTGCTGAGGTTAGTAGCGCCGTTGGTGTCAGCGCCCCAGTGAGCCTGGTGTAGGAACCCACCGTTACGAATACCGTTGTGAATACCTTCTTCAGTTTGTCCGAAGAGGTATCTTTCTCCACTGAGTTCACTAGGCTTAATCCATGCTGACATGGTATAACTGTTTTGACCGTCAACATCATTAATGATTCCGGAGAGGTCTGCTCCAGTAACGTTTAAGAATCCACCTTGGAAGTCTGCTCCAGTCGCTGGTGTTGATCCATTAGGTGCGCCTGATCCACCAATAGTGATTTCGTTAGAGCTAATTATGTCTGCTGTTAGTCCATTACTTCCCTTGTCAGCGATAGTGTTTCCTGACTGATCTTCAAAGTCGAAGTAAGCTGTGACGGCTGGTAGCTGTGGCTTATCAGTAAATAAGGCAGTGATCGTCTTATTACTGTTCATTGTTATGGTGAGAGGGTTGTCAATTCCTGAAGCATCTCCATCCCAACCGATGAAAGTGTAACCAGCAGCAGGGGTTGCAGTGATTGAAGTCGTAGTCCCTTGTTGGTGACTCGCTGAGTAATCAACAGTGCCGTTCGTCGCGTTGACAGTCAAAGTGACAGTAGGTATCGCGGAAAATATTGCGGTAATTGTCTTATTACTGTTCATCGTTATAGTGAGAGGATTTGTAGCTCCTGAAGCATCTCCCTCCCAACCGGTGAAGATGTAACCGGCAGCAGGGCTTGCTGTGACTGTTGTGGAAGCGCCTTGTCCGTGGCTTGCAATAAAATTAGCAGACCCGTTAGTGGCGTTAACAGTCAGGGTGACGATGTTATTCTGGTCACCTGAATCAAAAGACTGCTGAGTTGTTAGGTAATCATTCGAATTTTCGTCAACTTCATTCCCGGAAGAAACAAATTGCCAAGCAGAGTTGAAACTCATGACTTGTATAGCTTTAGTAGTTGTTTTTTTCCAGAGGAGCTGGTTGGTGCCGTTTATATTCGCAACGGATGTAGCTTTCCTTCCTGATGTTTCCAGCTGGATTGACTCACCATTGATACTTAGCTTTTGAGCATTATTGGCATTAGAACCTGCATAAAGTCTTTGCTGATTATCATAATAAAGGCTCGTGCTGCCGATTGTCTCGACGGCTGTAAGTCCAGAATCATCATCGCTTCCACCTTGTCCTGAGGCTGCATCTGAAGCGGAGAATGCGCTGTCAGTTGGATCAATGCGTGTCATCTTAGTTCTGCTTCCATCAAGATAGGCAACATTACTACCAAGTTCTTTGAGATCTTCCCAAGTCACGTTGGCATGGGTGTTACCCCATGGGTTTCTGAGGAAGAATCTTCCTGCTTGGCTTTCAGTATTACCCTCGACGACGCCATAACTTTCATAAGTGTAGGTGTGCTTTCTTTTAACTCCTTTACTGGAAGCGAGAGGACATGGTGCAGACGTGCTAAAGACGAGTGGAAGTTTTGCTTCAATTTGAGCGACTAACCATGCTTTACCGAAGTCACCATTATCATCAGTCTTTTCACTGATGTATTTATAACTTGCCTCTTGACCAGTGATGTGAGAGAGAGCCATGACAGCGGAACCTCCTGCAATTCCGAAGTGATTTCCTATTCCGTAACGGTTCGTTCCGTCTTGTCCAATGTTATCAGACTCGTTGAGTTGAACGTAGGCCTTCTCAGCCATCATTGCCCAAGTCTCACCATCTACAGTACTAACGTTTCTTAAGTCTGTGGATCTGTATCCTGGGACATACTTATCGACAGTGACCCACCTTTCAGCGCCATAGTTGTCATACATACGCACTCCATAAGTATTGTCTCCATTATCAATGAACATATCGCCCGGGTTTACTGAAGGGTGGCGACCATCAATCGAAGCAATAGTGGTTTCAGCGACGGCACTCAAAGATGATAATAAGTAACAGTCACCTAGGCTTCCTTGTCTGATGTCTTTGGCTCTAGCTTCGTTGAAGAATAGAGGTAGGTCTAGATAGACATAAAGTTTTGGTGTTGCCGGGCTATCTAAGCCTCTAAACCATTTATTAATGAGTCTTTGAACTCGCTGCTCTGAACTACCTGGATAAAGGTTTCCAATGTTATCTCTGGCTGTGTTTCCAAGATTCGATTCTTTTCGGCCAGTATAGTATTGGTTAGCTGGATCACCGTTAGCAAGATTGTCTAGAATTGTAACGAGGTAATTATTGAGTCCAAGTTCCTTGTAGTTTGCGACAAGAATTCTGAGGTCAGTTAATTCAGCTTCTGTTATGCCTCCGTCTTTGACCTTGTCGAGGATGGCAATTAATTCTGTGCGGTCTAATATGCCGTCTGAGTTTCCAGAAATAACTGCGTTCGCAACTTCACTTGAAATGGCAGCGCTAAGTTCTGATAGCCAGCTGGCGGAAGGTAAAGTCTTTGGGGCTCGTTTCTGAATGAGTTTCAGGTCATACCCATAAGGAACACCGTTAGGTCTGAAATTTGAACCTGTGACTTGTCCGGTCGTCGCTCCAACGGCGATGTAGTAAGTGCCGGATGCGGTTGCTTTGTAGTCGAGATCCGCATCTGTCATTGTATGAAGCAGTTCACCACTTGCGTCGTGTAGAAAGAGTCTGGTTTTGACTCCTCTGTCAACATCACCATTGACGAGTGCTCCAGATATTCTGAACCTGTAGGTAGCACCTTCTGTTAATGATGCACTGTAGAGATCTCTAAAGGTTGCATATTCTATTTGGCCTGAAGTGTCCTGTGCACCAATAATGATGTTAGTTGTTGTAGCCTTATCNAANGTGTCATCANCGTTAAGTACNCCATCTATNTTNGTGTCCCATGANAANGCTCTTTCTGTTGCNTCNCCTANNTCATAGGATTTNATNGTANANGTNCCAATAGGGACTCCAGAAATTCTTCCNGAGTCATTNAGTTGATANCCNTCGGACCAGAATCCGCCAGCATCAAGATAGTAGACNCCAGTGCTNGGAGCATCNTAGTTNAANACTAACTTTTCTCCAGTTGANCTNGCTTTATCCTTTTTCGGNGGAGGNAATACAGGNACTCCNTTNTNATCTCTGATGAACATNGATGGGGCCTGCATTGAGTCTCCGTATTGCTCAAAGCGGTAAGTTCTAGTTTGTTGGAGATTCATTTTGTACCACTTCCTGTTGTTCTCCAACTTGATTTCGTCNTGAATGAAATTTCCAACTGTGTGCTCAGTAGCATTATTCAAAAATTCAGTGGCTTGGCCTGATGGAACTTCAACTTCTGACCCTACAAACTTGATGGGATCATTTGAATCAAGTGGTTCAGGTGGAGTCCAAGTATTGGTCCACTTAACTCTGTAGGAACCAGCATCAATTCCGGCGACATCAACATAGTAGACACCCGTTTCGTTAGCAGTATAAGTAATTTTTGGATTCCACCAACCGTTGATGTGGTCGTTGTAAAATAATTGTTTACCGTGGCTGTCTCTGATCCTTAATTCAGGATCTTTAAGTGAGTTGCCTATTAAATTAAATTCATATACTGAGCCCTCTTCCAATTTAACTTTGAACCAGTCTCTATCATTTTTTCTTTCAAGGGTGGCTTGGTTTTCACTGAAGCCTTTCTCATCATCAGCGATATTGCCGGTCAATGATCCATAAATGGTGGTATGATCATTGAATGCTTTCTGAGATAGGGTAAAGGTGCCGCCTCCAGCAAAGTTTACAACACTTCCAACATCTAGCATGGCATTGGTGTTTGTTGCTCCTGTAGAGTCGTTGGTTTGAAAAACCAATGCGTCAATGTTGATTGACGTAGCTCCGTCGGTGGCTTCACCGTCCGACTTGATGCTTAATAATGTTTGGGTGGTGTCCATTGATGACAAAACATCATCAGCAATGTGAACCAGGCTTAAGTCGTAAATTATGTTTCCAGTTCCACCATCTTCGATACCCCAAGACTTAGTGTTCCATGCATCAATAAAAAAGACGCCAGTTCGATTCGCTGTGAAAGTCATNTGGGCATGCCCGTCCTTAATTGTTTCAATCCAAACGCTAGGGTCGTGATTNCNATGAATATACTTTTGGTTGTCTCTAAAATANACCCCGGACTCTGTGAATAGTTTTATGCTAGGCCTGTGGAAATGATGAGTCATGATATCAATCTTGTAAGTATTGCCCGCCACTAAATTGGTTTTGAACCAGTCACCATCTCCACCATGNGTGCCCCATAAAAGATCCTCGTTTGACCCATTTGATACATGTTTTTCCCATGTGCCTGATGCGGTTCCACCAACCTCTATGACTCCGCTAGTGGACATGTTTTCTTTTTGGTCATCGAGAACATGAGTGACAGTGAAGTCAATATTTCCAGTAATGTTTGATGAAGCCTCAAGATAAAAATTTCGAGGTTCGTTATCATTTTCAAATCGGTTTTGAGGCACCGAATAAACATAAGTTGAGCTCTTAGATTCATCATCATANCCGCCTCCTGGTTTTCCCCATTTTCTGTCATATTNCCANCTCCAGAGATCACCCTTTGGTTTACCNTATTCGTCGTAAACTCTTATGAGAGGTGATTGACGGCTGTAGGAAAGGTTAGTATCTCCATCGAGTTCAATTTTATAACTCTCTCCCGGGATCATTTGAACTGAATACCAGTCCCTGTCNCCACCATAATCCATGATTGAAGTTATTTTTTCTCCGAATGTGTAAGGTGTGGCGGTTTCTTTTGTTTCACCAATGGTGTCGTTAGCNGCGAGGCTACCTAATTCAGACATTGAGATGTTGTAACCTCCTTTGGCTCCCCAGTGAGTTCCAATTTCAACGAAGTATGGAGCTGTGTATCTTGGGGTCCAGTCGATTACTATTTCTTGCTCGTTCTCACTGACGCCGTGGTAATGCTGAGAGATGATNCCTGTAGGTAATTCAACCATTCCAAATCTATATCTTCCAGTAATAAAAGTGTAGCCGGACTCATTAGTTGAAATGTCTCCAGAAAGTTTTCCAGAAAGTGTGGTTGCCTCTTTTTGAGCTTCTTCAGATACTTCAAATGTTGAACCATTGGCAAAAATGATAGTTGTTCCTTTCTCTATTATAGTCGAGAGAGGATTTATTTGTATTGTAGAGTCTCCATCTGAAGCGTCTGCTGTCGCCATATATACACTGTAATAAGCATCTTCATCATCAGCGATGTTACCGCTTAGTGTACCTGTTAGTGTTGTGTGGGTGACTAAGGCTTCTTGCGATAAAGTGAATGTTGCTCCACCTTCAAAGTTGATGATCGTTCCNACTCTTAAATAATCGCCCATTGGATCAACATTGATAGTGGTGGCTCCATCCGTTTTTGCGCCGTCTGCAGTAATACTCGCTTGTGGAGTGGTTGTTTCTGCTTCTACTTGAAAATAGAAAGTTCCTGTCGCTGAGGCAGTGAAAAGCATTTCAGCATCTTTAAACTTAGTTCCTTGATGTGATGAACTGACTCCAGCATTGTTGTTGGCATCCTTGATTTTTTGACCATCTGGTCCATAGATTGAAAATTTTGGATCGGGTAGTGCCTGGTTGAGATTACTTGGGCGCCCAACGACATTAATTTGATAGACTCGCCCTTCCTTGAGATCAGCTGCGATCCAATCCTTATCTCCGTAAGTGATAATAGCCCCGATACTATTTACTCCATCTGCATCTAATGCTGGAAACTTATAGGATTCCGCAGGAGTATGACCGATTTCACGAGTGTAAGCATTCTCCTGACTGCCGATACNAGAAAGGGAACGCTGTAGCCAATAATTTGATGGGACTTGTGGTCCGTTAAGTTTCAGCCAGCTGCCTAAAGGGGCGCTGTAATCTGAATTATTTACATCAGTCAANTCGACTCTGAATTGATACCGTTTGCCTGCCTCGACATCGACTCTAATCCAGTCTGTGTCTCCCTTAGCATCAAGATTACCAGACGTAGGTGAACTGGTATTTAAAATTCCAAGTGTGTTTCGGTTGTCTGAAAAATCATCGTTGAAAAAATTTGAGTAGATGGTGTAACCCATTAAATCATTGAAGTCAGTTGAGCTGTGAGCTCTGAGGTAATAGTAGCCATCGGTTACGGGAGTAATGTTTTCCAAGCCTAATGACCCATTGCCCACATCGCCTTCTACGAGAAGGCCGTCGCTATCATAGAGGACTAGCCTTGCGTAGTCGTCACCGAGCGAATGCTCAGAGGTCCCAAAAATATTAAAAGAATAATTATTTTGGGCGAGCATATCGATNCCAAAGAAATCGAAGTCCCAATTAGAGTAAAAATCACCACTGACTCTCTTCCCGGCTTGAAGGTATCCGGCATCTGTAAAATCATAAGAATCGGGGATGTAACGTGAGAAAAATCCATCTGACATCGTACGTCCCGGCCAGCCATCATCATCAGGGTAGATAACGTCACCGCCATAATCATCTGATAATTCTTTAGCGCTCAGGTTAAAGCTTCCGGTCGCAACCCCAGCCTGAGTTTCATTAATGTCTTCGTTGCTTAATGCTTCTATGAAGTAATTACCTGTATAAGGTGCAATAAAAACGATCGTCGATTCATCATCAGTTCCAGAACCTGAATAATTAGTGACGTAGGATTCTTCTAGAATTTCACCAGTATCATCTCTGAGAGTAAGAGAGGGTTTGGGTACATCAATTTTAGATAATATCCATCTGTATATTTTCCCTTTCTCAAGGCTGTACTTGTACCAGTCTCTATCACCATCAATATCAATTTTTCCACTGAATTTATCAGAGATACTTTTTGTTACACTTGAATCAATACCAGAAGGGACGTCATCAGATGGGGTGTCACTAAAGGCGACCGGTACACCTCTTTCTGTTAACCAAGGGCCCCAACTCGCTACTGGTCCGCCTCCGCCAGTCACGACGTACTGACCAGTTCCTATACTTTTATTATTTGGCCAGTAAGTTGGCGAGCCTGATGAAATTACAAGGTAATAATACCCAGCCTCTGAGGGTTTGTATTTTANTGTTCCATTCAACCCNTTGCCGTTATCATTTTCGTCTCCCATTGCCCAGTTTTGACCGTCCTTCTGCAATCCTATTTGTGTATCGGGGAATTCACCGCCAACCTCAAACTCATACCATCTCTCTACATTTAAATAAACTTTGATGTAGTCGACATCACCATCAAAATCTAACTTACCAGTAAAGTTTTTGAACTTATAGTTTTCGTCAATGATACCGTAATCAACAGTCGAGGCATCCACTTGCCCTTCGGTAGGAGCATCTCCGCCAGAGCTTTGAGGTTTCACTGTATCCCCATTGGGTTCAACATCTATGANAGTGCCTGCGTCTGTAATAAAAGTGTCAGCTGGGACTTGCTCGGCAATAATATCAAAAGTTCCAAATAGAAAATCAAGGTTATAAGCTGTNCCAGTTCCTCTTCCAAAGAAATCTAACAAGTAGTATCCAGTTGTTTTTGGTGTAAAAAATATTTCAGCGTCATCACCCATAAAGTCACCGTTATCGTTTCCTGCAAGTGAATCATATGAAAGGCCACCGGCCTTTGTTTTGTTCATCCTGTTATTAGTGAGATTAATACCACTAAACTCTTTAATTTCTTGAGCAGCGGCGTCAAAAAATACACTAATTGAATCACCATTCATGTTGGTGGCATTGTTGATAGCATTAGCTATTTGTGCAGTCGAAGTTGAGCCATCATTTTCAATGTGAATATAAAGTCTTGGGAATCCTGGGTNATATTTTGCAATAGGTGTGGCTCCAGGCTCAAGGCCCCCTACAATATCAAATGACATGTCTGGGTCGAAATCAGCTGTATAATCAAAACCATTTCCTGTAGCTGTGCCGCTGGCGCTGGCTTTGAAGGTGATGCTATGATTATTGATTTCCAATAAGTACTCTGCAGCGGTATTTTCAGTTCCTTCTTTTGTACGTTTTGCGTTTGAGTTGTAAAGTTGCGTATCTGCTGGAACCAAGACAGGTGTGATTGAATCAACTGCAATTTTAAAAGTTGAATTGTCATCTTGAGTTGGCTCGGTATCATTCGCGCTGTAGAGCCAGGATCCAGTNTGTTTGTTGACTGTAACCGCTCCAAGCTCGGGCTGTTGNATTACTGAATACCTTCTATTATCGATGTCTAAAGGCCCTAGAATCTGCATTTCNGAGTCGGACAAGGTGATCCCTTCCATTATNAACCTGTAGCGCTGATCTTTTTCTAACTTAAAAATTTGTTGATTGCTCGCACCATTTTGNCTCCAACCATTAAATGGTGANAAATACGGNCCATTTTCAGTGATTTCTTCTCTGAGAATTAACTTACCTTGGCTCGGCACTTCATAGAAACTGATAGTATCACCGTGACCGTCGTCCGCAGTTTGAGGATCAGGATTCTTAGAGCCTGCGATTGTGATGCTTACGTTTCGTTCGGTTCCATCAAAAGATTTAATAGTAAATGTATCCTTCACGCTTTCGGATCCTACGGCCATCAAATGGTGATTGCTCAGAGTAGATTCATAATTCCAAGCACCTTCCGCAGTGAGAGTAAATGTCCCGTGCGTACCCTGTGTCTCTTGGGCTACTAATTTTGCCTCATTCGTATCTTTGTCTTTGATTCGTATAAAGCCACTGCCTTTCTCGATTTGAGATGTTTTCGATGCTTCAATGACGTAGTCCAATTTGGACATCACTGCCGCGTCATTAGTGCCTTTTATTGAAACAAGTATTTGAAATACGAATCCATTTTCATCAGTGAAAGAAAATAACTCTTCTCTTATTGCGCCTGTAGGTAAATCATCATGTGTTGCGGCATAATCAGTTCCGTTTACTTTGTTGGCTTTGGAATTATATTTATAGGTTCCATCGGTCAATACCTCGAGGTCACCATAGAGGGATTGATTGCCAGACGAGTACGATGCTGTTACCTCTTTCTTTGTGTAGGGTAAAACCAGATTCGCATAGGCTCCTGTATTGTAAGAGCCCTCTTTTTTTAAAGCATCTTTATTTGCATTTAGGTCAGCCGTTTCATCCAGATTTAGAACCATTCCACTTGGAACATCGGGCTGCACATCAAGAGCATCTACAATGCCATCACTATCAGCGTCCTGCCCATAAAGGTGAGAAGGAATGGTGATCAGAAAAAGAAATAGTAATGATCGGATTAGAAGTGTCGTAAATGAATAAGAAGAGTGGGGAATTTTCATTATTTAGAAATTGTTTTAAATAGTATAATCTTCAACGAGTCAACTATTTATGCATATGTTAGTCACGGTTGACCGTGACTAAAATAAAAACCCCTCACACTCTCGTTACGTATGATCGTGACAAGAGTCCCCCATGAGATTTGTGACAAATAATAACAATCTAATAACCATGAAGTTATATAAAATATAGGAGATTGCCTTTTTGAATTATTGGACTGATAATCAATGAATGAATGTTAAGAAATTAATTCTGCCATTGTTACTTTTTTTATATTTGCATGGTTTTTCTGTTGCGGAAAATTCACTCAGATATCATGCAGAGGGAAAGGGCGGAGCAGTGGCTGCGGAGGATCCAGCCGCAGTTGAGGCAGGGATAGAGGTTTTAAAAAATGGTGGGAATGCTGCTGATGCGGCAGTTTCAGTGATGCTGACTGCTAGTGTTGTCGATTATGGGATGTTTTCCATAGGAGCCGAAGTCCCTTTCATCATTTTTGATAAGCGCTCAGGCAAAGTGAAGACACTCTCAGGATTAGGCTCTGCTCCATTAGATAAAGAATCGATGCTCTTTTATTACAAAGATGGTATTCCGGGCGGTGGAGGCATTAGGGCAGTTCCTGTACCTGGTGCGGTCCACTTATTTTTTACTGCTTTAATCGAATATGGAACAATGACTTTTGCGGAGGTTTCGCGGCCCGTTCTGCGAATTCTCGATGCGGGTGGCCAGAATTGGTATGATGAATTGGCACAGACCTTAAGAAAATTAATTGATAGGGAATCATCTGCTGCGGGTAATCGTAAGGACAAGTTAAGAGCTGCACGTGACCGTTTTTACAAGGGGGACATAGCGAATCAGTTAGTGGATTATTATAAGGAGCAAGGAGGGTTCCTCAGGTTACGCGACCTGCAAGAGCACCGGACCCTCATCGAGGACCCTGTCAGTATAGAGTACCGAGGATATACCGTGCTAAAGTGTGGCCCGTGGACTCAAGGGCCTTATCTCTGTCAGACATTACAAATTTTGGAAGGCTTTAAACTTCAGAACATGGGTCATTTGTCTGCAGATTATATCCATGTCCTCACGGAATCTTTGAAACTGGGTTTAGCTGACCGAGACTTTTATTATGGGGATCCAAGGTTTGTGGATGTGCCATTAGTCGGCTTACTATCTAAACGCTATGCAAAAATACGACGTCCTCTCGTTGATATGAACATAGCATCTATGGATGTACGGCCAGGTGACCCTATTAAAATGAAATCACTAGTGAATGAGCCCGCTAAGTATCGGCCAGGACCGGGAGGAACGACTACCTGTGTAGTCGCTGACCAGTGGGGTAACTTTGTTGCAGCGACTCCTAGCGGTAATGGCCCCTACAACATTTGTGAACCTCTAGGCATAGCGCATGGAAATCGATTACGAAGCTTGAACACATCACCAGGTCATCCGAACCGGATCGAGCCCGGTAAGAGACCAAGGATCACGCTTACCCCTACATTAGTTCTAAAGGATCAATTGCCAGTCATGGGGATCAGTGTAGCGGGCGGTGATTTGCAGGATCAAACTACGCTCAATTGTTTGCTTAATGTTATTGAGTTTGGAATGAAGCCAAAAGAAGCGGTCACAGCGAATCGATTTTCTACTAGGCACCATGAAAATTCATTTAATCCGGAAAGTTTTCGCAGAATTGATGGTCTTGGAAGGCTCACCTTGAATGAGGGCATAGGTAAGGAAATTATAACAGATTTGGTTAAGAGGGGACACAAAGTTTCAATGACAGGAGGCCCTATAGCCAATCCCGTGATGATTTATTTTGATCGTGAAAAGAAAGAATTTTTTGCTGCAGGGGATCCCAAAGCTAACCGTCACGCGGCAGTACTTGAGTCGAACTCGAAATGATTTTTTCCATGACTTTGATTCTCTCAAAATCATGAAAATTGAGATCGACTCGAGTGTCGTTAAAATTAATAATGATTACTAATGAGATTAATAACATTTCTCTTTTTTCTGATTACTCTTAGTTGTGCATTTGCTCAGATCCCGAGTCCTGATGATGCTCCTTTACCGCTTTCTCCTGAAGAGAGTAAAAAACATTTCAAATTAACTGATGGGTTTCGTATTGATCTGATTGCCTCAGAGCCACTGATCAGGGACCCGAGTTGCATTGCTTGGGATTCTAAAGGGCGTCTATTTGTTACTGAAATTCATGGCTATAATCTAGAGGGTCATCTCGACGTGACTGAACTCAATAAAACCGGCAAGCTAGACACATCAATTCGTCGCGTACGTGTCGGGCCAAAACTCAAAGCAGAAGCACAAAAGGGTCAGACAGGTAGTCTCAAATTATTGCGTGACATAGATGGTGATGGAACGATGGATGAGTCCATACTATGGGCCGATGATATACCTGCAGCGTATGGCGTGATAACTTTGGATGAGGGTTTGATTATTACAGCGGCTCCTCATATTATATTTTTTGCAGACACGAATGGAGACAATAGGCCGGACGTACGTAAGACGCTTTTCACTGGTTTCACGATAGGGGAAATGGAAAGAGCAATTAATAACCCAGTCATGGGTCCTGATGGATGGATTTATGCGGGTCAGGGATGGGGAGGAGGAGACATTACTGGGCCAAACTTAAAGGGTACCGTTAAGGTGGGTAGGACGGACTTTCGTTTCAAGTCTGACGGAACAGCCATTGAGCCGGCGAGTGGATCAAATCATACCTTTGGAATGGCCTTTGACGATGTTGGTAACCGGTTCCTTATAACTACTAGCCGGCCAGCACTTTATGCAGTGCCCTTACCTTATCACTACCTGAAGAGAAATCCTCATGTGAGCACACCTGACCTCACGGCTTCTGCCAGTAATTATTCTAATACATTTCCTACGAGTACGCCTCATCCGTGGCGCCGGAAACGTGGAGCTGATCCGAGATGGGTTAAGTTCTACGGTGCAGGTGAAGCTAAGCCAAACGGAAATTTTACATCGGCCTGCGGGCAACAAATTTATCGTGCAAAACTTTTTCCTGAATCTTTTCATGGGAATTATTTTTGTTGTGACCCTCAACAGAGCATGGTTCACCGTGCTGAAATTCAACGTGAAGGACCGGGCCTTGCTGTTCGACGCCATCCGGACCATGCCAATTCAGAATTCCTCACTTCAACGGATGGGTGGTTCCGTCCAAATAATCTGCGAGTTGGTCCGGACGGAGCGCTGTACGTTATCGATATGTACCGCGAGATCATTGAGGATTATTCGGCAATTCCACGTTACATGCAGCAACAGTACGGTCTCCTGAAAGGAAATGACAGGGGACGTATTTGGAGAGTCGCTCCAGAAAAAAGTAAACCCTTTCCGATCAGGACCAATAAATATGAGCCAGCCAGTCCAGTTTCCGATCAAATTAAATCTTTGTATGGTTCTAGTTCGAAATTATTAGAAGCAATGAAGGATTCTCATTATGGAGTTCGTGTCCATGCTTTGAGAGTTGCGGACCAGAGATTTAGAACTAGTCCGAAACTTTTAAATGCAGCATTGTCCCTAATTGAAAGTGAATCTGATCCTAACGTTTTGTTGCAGCTTGCATTGAGTCTAGGGGAAAGTGATGATCTTCGATCAGTTAAAGGTCTAGTACATTTAGCAGCTCATCATTCTAATATCCGTTGGATGAAAAATGCTGTTCTAAGCTCAATCGGTAACATGGCAGGTACATTTTTTGAGTTAGCTATAAAAGAACATTCAAAGATGGATCCTTCAATACTTGAGCAAGTAGCTCAAACAGCGGCTCGTACTGGTGATGCTAATTTACTTGTTGCTGCCGTGGATCATCCTGATCCGGCTCTTCGTCTCCGCATTCTAAGTCTCGCAGCTAAGAACGGAGTTAATGTTTCAGGTTCGTTACGTGCAATTGCTGATGAGGCTCTCAGTGCTCCTAAATCTTCTGAACGGGAACGGCTCGCTGCGTTGCAGTTAATTAGTTATGCTTCAGCGGATGTCGTTAAATCTGGGATTAAAAACTTTTTATCTCCTTTGCAGAATCCTGACTTTCAGGCACAGGCTATTAAAATTGTCCTTGCTCAAGAAAATGAAGTCGTTGCAGAGCAATTAATCGACCACTTATCAAGATCGACTCCTCTCATCACTTCACTCATTACTGAGGCGCTCTTTGCTCATCCTAAAACAATTAAGCAACTCCTTTCATCAAGTCATAAAGTGCAATTCTCTGAACTCCAGATGCATCGTCTCATTAATCATGAAGACTCTGAAATTCGTAAATTGTCGGAGTCTCTTTCAGTAAGAGAAGGTAAGGAATCAATAAATCAGCTCTCTCATAAGAGTTATTATGCGGCTTTAAAAAAGGAGCCTAACATTCAGCGCGGATCAGCTCTATTTATGGTTCATTGTGCCAATTGCCACCAGTTTGGGGGGCAGGGAATAGCTGTGGGTCCTCCTCTCGACGGAGAAGCGGGTCGACCCGCTGAGTCGCTTTTGGCGGACGTTCTTGATCCTTCGGCTCAGATCACTGCTGGTTATTCTACCTACATTGGAAAATTAAAAGGTGGGCTTTCTCATACTGGTGTCCTTTCTTCAGAGTCTGCTACTAGTTTAACCTTATTGCAGGCGGCCGGATCTAA
>PAHQ01000006.1 GCA_002705125.1 Verrucomicrobiales bacterium
GTTTTTTCTTCAGTCTTCTCAATATAAAAACTCGAAACCGGCCCCTCATTGGCGGGAGAATCTTCATCACCCCAGTTTGGGAAATCTTTTGTCGCAGATAGCAAAAGAGAGCCAACGATAATAACTGAAAGTAATCCAAAAAATTTCATTGAGACTAATCCTTGGACCTCCTCGTAGTGGAAAAAACTGTGGCTATCATTATTACAGTGGACACACCTGCTCCAACTGCAGCTTCCGTGAAAGCAACATCAACTGCTCCCATTTCAGCCCACAACAAACATATTAGAAAAGAGTAAATTCCAAAAACCATGGATGCTCCTAATAGATCTTTAACGCGCAGTGCAATTACTGCGGTAACGACCAAAAAGATCAATATAATTATGTCAAATTGCCAAATCAATGATTGTCGTGCTTTAAATTTATTATTTCTTAACTCTCTTCCTAGTTGCAGTCTTCTTCTTAGCCACAGACTCATTTGATAGAGAATCCTTTAAAAATGGACCTCCAAGATCATTTATTTTAGTTTTCTTATCTTTGGAAACTGGAATGATTCCATCATCGAAACCAGCTTTCATTAAAAGGTGGGTGCTTGTAGGACTCGTAAGCATAATGAGTACGGCTATAGCCAAGATTTTGATGGCTACTAGCACACTACTTCCTTCAAAATCACCGATCACTTGAATGGCCATACCGCTCATAATCAGAATAGTGGACAATGTATCACCTTTCCCCGCCGCATGCATCCTAGTATAAAAATCTGGAAATCTTAAGATCCCGATGCTAGCCCCCAAAAAGAAAACCAACCCTGAGAGAATTAAAATAATGCTTACTATGTTTAATAATTCACCCATCAAGATCACGCCCTCCTTGAGGAACTTGACCGTATGCGGGTCTTGTCCTGTTAAAATATCTTGCGGCAGCCAACGAACCTAAAAAATTTAGAGCCGCGTAGGCTATAGCAAAGTCAACAAACATTGCAACATTGTGAAAGAGAGCACCTATAATAATTAAAAGCACTGCAGTTTTAGTCCCTATGACATTGACGGCAACGATTCTGTCAATCGCCGTGGGCCCTACAACGATTCGATACATAATAGGCAGCATCATTAAAAAAAGTGCTATCCCTGCGCAAATAAGAATGAAATCCATTTTAAACATTATAACTACTCCGCAAAAACGTTTTTCACTCTTTGAGCCATGCTACTAACTAATCCCTTTGCTGCGTGATCACTGATGGCATGAACAGTAAACACATCTTTATCAATATCCAAAGTCACGGTTCCTGGAGTCAATGTAATTGATTGAGCTAAGACATAATTTTCAAAATCCGTTTCGAGACCCGATCGAAAACGTACAATCTGAGGTTGAATTTGATCATTGATTTTAGGTGAAAACGAGATCCTAAGTACGTGAATATTAGCCAAGACTATCTGCCACAATAACCAAATTAAATATCCGGGAAGACGAGCCAATTGCTTCAGTCTATGTATCAATTTCGCTGAACGGTCCTCGAACAAAAGATCTGAGGAAAGCCACGCAACAAGTGCACTTGAAATAACCCCTAGCCCAATATGAAAAGGGTCAATTAACCCAGATAAAACTATCCAAGTTATTAATAATAATAGAAAAACTAATGCCCTGTACATTATAATTACAATGTCTTAATTAAGACTAATAATAGCTAACCTTTTGGGGTTTTTTTTCAAGAATTATCGAAAATTAAAGATCGTCAGTCTTGAACGGG
This sequence comes from Verrucomicrobiales bacterium, assembly GCA_002705125.1. GTDB lineage: Bacteria > Verrucomicrobiota > Verrucomicrobiia > Verrucomicrobiales > DEV007 > EC70. Next base: position 1,745 of record PAHQ01000006.1, read on the forward strand.
CTAGCAGGGAGCCCCTCCTTATTTGAAAGGTTAGGGTTAACTAATTCATCCCAACCAAACCTAACATTTTTAGGACTAGAAATTGCGTCAGCACTAACCACAACATCCTGACCTTCAATCACTGCATTAGCAGGTAAAAATTTATTATCTGATCCTGAGATCATGAAATCTGATAGTTCATTCCCATCTCTAGAGACTAAACCACTACCAGTATTATTGAAAGATACTCTTATCTTGTTCCCCTCAACTGTCATTGATTTATATAATGGCCCTGAAAAGGTGATGCCTTTTTTACCATAGTCTTTTGCAAGTGCCCACAAAGCTAATCTCTTACCGACGTCCTGTTTGTTTCGCGGATGAATATCCTGGACATTACCAACGTCTGTGATGACTGCCATTCCAGTCCCAGGTACATTAAGTGTTGCTGTCTGAGCTTCCCATATATCAGGTAAGGCCTCACCTTTATTATATCTGTATGGTGCAATCTGAACGTAATAAAATGAAAGATCGTCATTGTTAAAGACATCTCGCCAACCAGAAATAAGGGCTTTCATTTTATCATGATAAGCCATGCCTTCTCCAACGTTTGATTCCCCTTGATACCAGATCGCCCCTTTAACAGAAAAAGGGACCACTGGAGCAATCATACCATTGTATAAACCGGTGGGGTTCCCATGATTAAGTTTGGGGATCTGCGGCGGAGATGGAATTCTTCTTCCCTCATCAACAGCTCTTTTAACCGCTTCTGCCCACCTCTGCGCACGGTCAACTACCTGATCTAAATTGGTATATCGTCTCACTTTATCAGCTACACCCCTTAGGCTTGGAACCGAGTCAAAACCTGACACCGGCGTCCAAGGCTCTATTCTCGTGCCCCCCCATGCAGAACCTATTAATCCTATCGGAACTTTAAGTTCATTATGAAGATGTCTCCCAAAATAATAAGCCACCGCAGAAAAATTAGGAATGTTCTCGGGACTACATTCTTTCCATGAAGCATTACAATCTGACTCTGGAAAAGAGGATGCTTTTTTAGGAACATGAAAGAGCCTTATTTTAGGAAATTTTGCATTAGTGATCTCCTCAGCTGGATTATTAGAAGCTTTAACAGACCACTCCATATTCGATTGGCCAGAGCAAACCCATACTTCTCCTACGAGAATATTTGATAAAATAACTTCATCCTCTGGTGAAGCTATCTTCATTTCATATGGACCACCGACTTTTAAAGGATCTAGATTAATCGCCCACTTACCATTCTCGAGAGCCTTTGTTTTCTTGACTTGACCCGCTATTGAAACTGTCACTTCATTTCCTGGATCATCCTGACCCCAAATCGGAGATACAGAATCACGCTGCAAAACCATGTTTGAACTAATGACTCGTGGCAATTCAAGACGAGCATGAGCCGACAGTGATAGAAGACTAAATATAATAATTAGAGTAACATTTTTCGTCTGCATATAGATAGATGATGGTTAGTTTGAATCTAAATTACAAGACTAGACTAACTTAAACAATAGAAGGTTTAATCATTTCATGGTTCCTCTTTAACCAACAACCTTAAGAGCTGATTTCTTCCAACTGACTTTACAGAATCATTGATTTGAAATCTTACGGTTTCAGTTCCATCACCATTATTAATTCTTCCTCTATATTCAACTTCTTCGGAACCCCACTGTTTAAGATTATTTGATTTTTGTGCGGCAAAATAAACTTGATCGTGACCAATAGCCTGAATGAATTCGAGACGTAATGCCCCTCCAACATCAAAGTCAACACTTACACTAGAATTATCTCTCACGAGAGGATTAGTATTTTCAAGATATTCAATAATAGAAAGCCTACCGTCTCCGTCATTATCTTCTAGCAATTTGATCCCTCCATTCCCGTCGATCCATGAAGAAATAGGAATAAAGTCAGTCGTGCCAGGAGATCCTCCAACATTTATACTTGTTCGCCAACTCTGAGCTTCTGAAGGATCATTAATTCCAGGCATCATCAAGGTTAATGAATAACCACTAGTATCCGCACTGACCGGCCAGGGCCGGTCATCTCTGTATGAAAAATCTGATATTGTGAAATTTGCAGAGTTATACAAAGTGATCCTTTCTCCAGCATTTGAGAGCTTATTTGTGCCATCATCTTTAATGAATGAGTGATTTAACAATACGCCACTTTGAAGTTCTCCATACCTTTTGGTAAATGCTGCTGAATTAGACGATAATACCATTCGTGAATCTGGGCCCAGAATTGTTCCAACAGGAATGGTGAAATCGATTCCATTAACGAATTGCACATCGCTTAAATCAAGAGTTTTTGAATCACTTAGGTTTACCAATTCGATCCATTCAAACATTGAAGCATTAGAGAATCCTGCGTTAATCTCCTCCTCGCTAGGGGGTAAAGGATGATAATGCACTTCACTGATAGCTAAATTTTCTGGACTAGCAGACTCAATAGAACCATTTCCAATTACGTTGTAATCTACCGAACCAATTAGTTCTCCATCAAAACCAACGCCCTGCAAAGTGTAATCATTAGCACCAGATGCGACCGGCAAATTAACTTGCCAACTATTATCATCGATCCATTCGACATCAAGTGATTCACTAGATCCAGCCAGCTTAATTTCCCTAACATCAACCCACGCATCACCGCGGACTGATACTGTAGATTCATTGGTGTTAGTACCGCTCCTACTGGTTACTTTGAATGTAACCTTAGAAACTGCATTATTAATCAGATTTCTAACATGGTTTGATCTGGAGCGTATATAACTAGCATATCCATTCAAATTTTCAGAAGGAAGGAAATCTGAGTAATGTCGTAACCATGGAGTCATGTAATCGGAGTTGAATGAGCTCTCTATGATATCAAGCAAGTGCCCATAATAAGCGCGCTCATACTTAGGACCAATTCCAATGAGTTTATTTAGATCACTGCTAGGAGTCACTCCAGAGGTGGCCCCATTAGTGAATGTGAAATCCATATCCCAAGGGAAGTACATTGCCTTTCCATCATTCGGTCTGATGTAAAATATCGCATTATGCCAGGCGCCACTCGGATGAGTAGCATAATTATCACCAATACCACCTAGGTTTTGCACAGCAAAAGATCTCAACCACTGATCAACATCAATAACTTCCTCTACTGAATCTCTGTATAATTGCCCAGAAAGTCCCATTGTATTTAACAAATTAATCAAGCCAGAATAATCATCCGCATCACGATTGTTTTTTATTAACCAATGCCAACGATATAGTTCCTTATCTTCTCCTCCCTGGTTCCGCATTGGAACACCAACGACACCATCAGGTTGGGGCAACTTGAGCCCTTCTCTGCCTCCATTTGTCCCGTTTGGGTGATAAATTAATTCAAATTCAAACATCTTTCCATCATCACCATTATCTATGGCATTCTCCAACCATTCATCATCATAACGAGACTTCATTAATATACCTGAGGTAGCACGGTTAGACCTTGGCTGTATAACCCAAGCAATATCATCATACATACTTGGTATATCACCTGACCTAGTGGCTATGTGTTTGATCATAATCTCTCGCTGACTTGATCGATCAATTGCAATCGATCCATGGGCTCCTAAAAATTTATTATCGGCCGGAAATTTTATATTAAACCCAACACGATTCTCAGTAGATCGACCTCGTTGACTACTCTTAAGGCGAACAGAGCATCCATAATAAATAATTTCATCATTATGAATAACTGTACAAGGGAGACGATCATTACTCATAACCTCTGTGACATTATGCATAAAGTTTGCGTCATCGACCGGCATAATAATACGCAAATTCGTTGGATATACTGACCCTGATTGTAACTTTGACTTACCATCTTCCCAGGGAATCATCGCCCTCGATTCCTTTCCTTCTTTTGGAAAAAAGGATCTAGCACCTAAAGTGTCCACGGCTTCAATATAAAACTGAGCCCTCGCACCTTTTGATTGACCTGGAATTATAGCTCGATAAATATTACTGGATCCTGCAATCATAGGAATCTGACGAAATGACCCAGAATTAATTGAGTAATGTAAAGTCACATTATCTACGCCCTCGTAGTCCTCAATAAAAGCACTGACCTCAACCACCTGATTACCCTGAGGGACGGCCGGCTCATGAATTGAGTCCTTGAATGTTGGGCCTGAGTTTTGCTCATAGATTGAATTTTTTCTACCTGGAGTTCCTCCCCCATTAGGATCCTCAATCGGCAGAATATCCGTGCGTGGAAGACGGTTAAAGTAAAGCCTTGAATTAAGCTGATTGGAACCTGAAATCCAACGGGCACGAAAACTTATCCTGTATTCTTTTGAGGAACTTATATTTACAAAACTATTTCCTGATTTTAGAGACGTCTCCGCGCAGTTATGCATATGCTCAGTGGATCCAGAAGATCTTAAATGCATGACTTTATTGCCGGCAGAATCAGGGTCATCAATAATATCAAAATGCCTTTGAGTTCCACGCATTCTCCAATGATCTGCAGACCCTGAACTAAAGTCTCCGTTCTGTATGAGTTCTTTTTCAGAAACCGTTCCAGGGCTTTCAATAACACTAATATCATCAATTAAAATTTCACCTTCATCGAGTAATCCAAAAATAAATTCATGATATCCTTGAGGGTCAGATCTACCGTTTACTGCTCGTCCCGTTCTTACAAAATTTTTCCACTTCCCACGAGAAGACTCATCACTAGAAGACCAGGATTCAGGCGCTTTATTATCAGAGTATGGATTTCTTAATTCTAAACTAGACCCCCCTCCATCAGCTTTTCCTGGCCAACGGCCTCCATCAAAATAATGAACCTCATCAGCTGGATTTCCTATAGCATCTACAAGCTTAATACGTTCCCCTGATCTTGATAACCGCCCTTTAATTCCACCCACAATTCGGATGTCAGGATGATAAGCATTTAACTCATCAGGATCCTCAGACAGTACTAGAAACTCCTCAGGTCCAAGAATCGTATCTTCAGAGAAACTGAATTCAATTCCATCATTAAATCTCCAGCCTTTAAGATTAACACTTTTCTCATTGTCACGGTTATAAATTTCAACCCACGTTCTATCAGATGAACTAAAAGGCTTTCCCGGCACAAAGGGTGACACTTCCTTTTCAGCAAGCAACTGCAGGCCAAACATAATATCACTACTTCCAGGAGAACTTTGATGGACAGATACAGATATTCTATTTAATCCTATTAGTAAAACTTCCTTGGGAATATTTACTGAATCATTAACTCTGGCTTCCCCTCCACTTGATGCCCGTGTATCCGAATTAATCACACCAGCAGGCATCTTAAATCTATCAACTTCGTTTCCATTAATATAGAAGACCGCTCCATCATCTATCAAGTGCGCCAACTTGAGAGAAGCGATTTCATCAATATCATTGCTAGTAAGATTAAGATCAGTTTCAAAATAGTAAGTAATTACAGGAGCTGCCGGATTAAGTGAAGGCCGAGTTATGGTAGTACCTAGAGGTATTTCTTTTGTAGTACTATCCCAACCAAGTGGACCAATTCCAAACTTCCAATCTCCTCCTGCAGCATGAGACTGATCTTGCCAACCATTAGCCAAACCAGAACCTGATTCATTATACCTCCAAGTCGCTCCCCAATCTAGTAACGTAACACTCTCGTAAATAGCTTCCGTATCGGGTACTGCAGATTCAGGTCGAGGATGATACATAATTTCATTAATCACGACATTTCGCTCAAAAGAAAATTCGTTAGAATTTCCAAAAGTGGGTGATTTTGGATAAAGCCATTCACCATCAAACTCTGAAGACCTACCCCTTAACTTTCCAGTAACCCTTCTTGCATCTATTAATTGGCCAGATGGATTAAATAGAAATAATCTGTCATCATCTCCAGGTGAATAACCCAAATCTTTTGCACTTAATACTATTAGGTCTCCTGCACTAATTACTCCTTGTTCAATTGTATGAATATTTCCTCCAGAAAGTGCAATCTGAAAGCCCGTCAATGAAATAGGCTCAGAGGTCACATTTTTCATCTCTAATAGAAAACCACCGTCTGCGTCATGAGAAGAAAACTCATTAAACACTAAATTTTCTTTAGGGGCAGATGGGTCAGCAGGCTCTTCAACTAATGTAAGACGCAAACCAAACATAATGTCAGAACTACCAGGATTTGCTTGGTGAACCTCGACAGAAATTCTGTTAGAACCAACGACTAGAGCTGTAGCCGGTATACCAACCGGGTCCTCTAAGTTTGGATCAGTCCCTCTTTCGGCGCGAGTTTCAGAAGAAATAACACCATCAGGCATTTTATGTCGAAACACCTCCTTACCATTTATGTAAACTATTCCTCCATCATCAAAGAGATGCTCAATCTTTATCTCGGATAAATTATCAATCTGTGTCTGACTAAGATTAAAATTGTGCTCAAAGTAATTAGTCATTACGTAGGGATCATTAAGCAATGGCCTTTGAAGCTCTGTTCCTAAGGGAGCCTCAGGAGGTGAAGTATCCCATCCCAGTAGCCCAGCTCCTGATTTCCAATTACCACCAACAGGATGCATTAAAGTCGCCCAATCAAAATCAAGATCATCGGTCTCATTATATCTCCAAACTGAATCCCAATTAATGAGTGTTGTTTCAATCTTAACGGGAGGGGCCCCAGGGAGAGGGAAATTTGGAAGACCTGGCGTACCACCGACATCTCTTGAGGCAACCCAATTGACTGGATCGGAATTGGCTGTTTCCTGATTCAGCTTAGCCAACGTCACTCCAGATCCATCAGGCCCAACCGGCCACTCGCCAGAGTCACCATAAGACAAAGTATCCATTATTCTACCATCTCGACCTTCAATTCTAATTAGTTCACCACCATTACTCAAAGCACCTCGAAATGGACCTAGAGAAGATTTTCCTGACAAATTTTGGCCATTTGGATTCGCTGCAACTAAAATGAATCCACGGCCCTCAACGACAGTTCCTTCAGGGAAATCAAAATCTACACCTCCTCTCAATTTCCATCCTGAAATATCAACATTAACCCCGTTAAGATTATGGAATTCAATCCATTCGGAATTTGAATTACCGTTGGCGGGATTGTAGTGAATTTCATTAAATACGAGAATACTATCTGCAGTTCCTTTAGCATCACCAATATGATGGATAAGAAAAACAATAAGAAATAAAATATAAGTTAGACGAAAATTATTTCGTATAGAGTGGCCAAGCTTCATTGATTAATACCCCAATTATAACAAAAAAAATCTCAATATTCGATAAATATTGAGTAATCTTTTTAGGCCAAAATTTCAGGTATTACCTTACCATGAACGTCTGTAAGGCGGCGATCTATACTGTCTTTCCTAAATGTTAAGCGTTCATGATCAATTCCGAGTAAATGCATTATAGTGGCATGAATATCGTATACCTCGGTAGGATTATTTCTATCAAGGGGCTTGTAACCCCATTGATCACTCTCACCGTGCGTCACTCCACCCTTGATACCTCCCCCACTAAGCCAATTGGTAAAAACAAAAGGATTATGATCTCGCCCCTTGGAACCTTGAGTCGATGGCATCCGTCCAAATTCTGTCGTCCATAAAACTATAGTATCTTCGAGAAGACCACGCTGTTTTAAATCCTTTATCAAAGCCGAAGCTCCAACTGCCATCCCATATGATAATGGACCATGATCCCTATTGATATCTTCATGACTATCCCAGTTACGTCGAGGGAAGCCATTATCACATCCCGACCATACCTGAACAAAACGAACTCCACGCTCTAATAGCCGCCTCGCAACTAGACACTTTCTTCCAAAATGATTTGCTTCCTCATTGTGATTAATTTCCTTAGGCCATGAAGTTCCATCAGGTCGTATCCCGTACATATCTTTAATGTATTGAGGCTCTTTAGAAATATTAAGTGCCTCTGGTGCAGTTAGTTGCATTTTAGCAGCTAACTCATAAGATTTAATACGCGCTTCAAGACGAGTATCACCATCCCTACTCATAAGATGTTTACGATTTAATCTGGATAACACATTCTGCCCCTCTGAATCAGCAGTTTGAGTTATGTAATCAGCTCCTTGAGGTGGATTAAGGTCGGGGATTGGATTCTCTCTGCCTGGACGAATAATAGTGCCTTGATTCTCAGCTGGTAAAAAAGCTGAACCCCAATTTTTTGGACCATTAGAGGCAAATCCTCGGTGATCAGGCAGCACGACAAAAGTCGGTAAATTATCGTTCATACTGCCTAGCCCATAACTAACCCAACACCCCATTCCTGGAAAACCCGGCCGATCAAATCCTGTTGATTGAAGATACGTTGCTTGACTATGAACTCCCGTCTTGCCTATGAGGTTATGAACAAAAGCCATATCATCTACAACATCCCCCAATTTTGAAACAGTTTCTCCGAGCATTTTTCCACAACTACCGTGAGGCTTGAACTCCCATACTGGTTTCATCCATGGTCCCAAACCATTTTGAAAAGCCTCAACATGCTCTCCAAAATCTGATTTTTCGCCATGATGTTTTATTAGAGCAGGCTTGAAATCAAAAAGATCAATGTGACTCGCAGCACCACCCATAAACAATTGAATAACACGCTTTGCCTTTGGTCTGTGGTGAGGGTTATCAAGCACCCGGCCAGTATTAGCTCCCTCTAGCTTATTCGCTCCTATCATAGAGGACAGAGCAATGCCACCCAAACCACCTCCTGATTGCCACAAAAAGTCACGCTTGTTCATATCAATCAATGAACGAAAATTCGTTTAGGTTAAAAATAATTCTACAGGTTGCAGCCAAGCCATGTCGCTTCTCATATGAGTTCAGTAAATCTAATTCATCTTTGGTAGGAACTCTAGAAAGCGCCATTTCGAATGCTTCCCGAACAGGCTTAGAACTCTTGGATACGTTCTCCGCAAATCTTTGTGACATCTTGACCATGAAATTATTATTCAAAAGAGCAAGAGCCTGCAAGGCGGTAGTAGTCTCACCTCTCTTGTCTACTAGCTCTGAGGGATCAGCACAATCGAAAGTATCCATGAAAGGTTGCGGTTGAGAACGAACGATGAACCGATAAACGGATCGTCTATGAGTTAAAGGATCATCGGGATCGTACTTGTGATATTGATAGTGAGGGGAATGTTGCGGCTTCTCGATTACAAAATCTTTAAAAGATGGCCCACCCATTTCATAATTCATTTTTCCAGAAACAACGAGCACGGTATCCCTGAGCGACTCAGCATCGAGTCTCCTCCTATTCTGGCGCCACAGATACTTGTTTGAAATATCTATTGCTGCATTCCCTTGGTGATGATTACTAACCTGCTTATAGGTAGCAGTATTGAGTATAAGACGGTGCAAATCCTTAATTGAACCACCACCGTCACGAAACCAGACAGCAAGCCAGTCTAATAATTGAGGATGTGTAGGCTTTGAACCGATCCGACCAAAATCATTTGGAGTATCAACAATTCCACGACCAAAATGATAATGCCATACCCGATTCACTACACTTCTCCAAGTAAGGGTATTCTCTTTATGAGATATCCATTCAGCCAAGGCAATACGACGCTCTCCTTCTTTATGGTCCTGAGGCAACTTAAATTGATGCGGCATTCCAGAAACAATACCAGGAACAGTTCCTGGGTTCACTGAATCTCTAGGGTCAGTTACAGAACCTCTATGCAAGACAAAAATGTCCCGTGGCTTTCCTCCAGTATGCCCTCTGCCTTTAAATGTTCCGCTACCAGAATGAACGGTTCCAGCATACACCATTTTGGATTTGGGTAACCCATTGAGTTGGGAATTTATACTGGTTAATGATTTAGCCAGCCTTTCTTGTTCTTCTATCAACTTCGGGTCGGTGCTGATTTTTTTTAGATCATCAAGTTTTAATCTTAATGTCGTAAGATTTTCATTAGGCTTAGATCTTACAAATTTCAAAAGACCCTCTGTAACATCATCCACAATGATCTTTCTACTAGTATAGCCATCAACAAGATTTTTTTTATGCCACAAACCACTATCAATTGAGTCAAGCGCGGTAACTTTAGCATTTCGAGAAATCTCAGTAGCCCCACTGAAAATGCGCATTTCAGATAATGCCAACATAGGCCCACCACTTCCCTTTGGATGATTTAATTTAGTAGCCTCAAGTCTAAGATAACGGCCACTCTTTGAATTAATTTTAAAAACAACCGGCTCCACTCCTGGATTAGTATAATCAGCATTCGTTTGATTGATAATCGTATCAGCACCCGTCATGTCCTCTCGATCACTAAGTAAAATCTTAAACCTTTCAGGAAAACCAAATCCTGGTGCATCTTGATTAAAGTCTGTTGGATATGCAGGATAGATAATAATCTTATCAATTAATTGAACTTTAGGCAGTTCAATTTGGACCCATTTCCGTGCATTCGCCTCCTTTGCAAAAGCACTATGATAACCATTTGATTTACTTTTTTCAGTTGCAACCAATGACTCTAAAGAATAGGTCCCATAAATACCATCAACCAGGTTAATCTTTCCCCAAGTCTTACCAGCCTCAATGCTATCCAATGCTGTCACTTCTTTAACTTCTAATAATGTCTTATCAGAAATAACGGCCAGTTCTCCCATCGCAAATATCCAATCGTTTGTTTTGGGTTGTCCTTTCTTACGACGACTCCAAAGCTTAGTCGCAGTTAACCTGACGTATCGAGCAAGAGAATCAGTACCATTAAAGAGAACAGGCCCAGATCCTGGCCTTGGAAAATCTGAATCTGTTTTATCGGCTATAGTTACAGATTCTTTAAATTCGGGGTCATTGGAAATTTCCAAGCGAAAGCGGTGCGGGAAACCAAAATCCGAAAAACCATACTCATCGGCACCAGCTAATACTATATTACTGATCTTTATTTCAGCCCCCAAATCAACTTGAACCCATTTCTTAGTTTCCTGGGTCGAGGCCACTTGGCTGTGGTATCCACGCCTACCCGATCGCCCTCCTTGATTAGCTTTTTGCTTATCTTCTATGGACTTAACCTTTTTTTGAAGAGACAAAACTTCTGGACCAAAACTGGCGTCAATTCTCTTTTTGTTCTCTTTAGTACTTTGCTCTATTTCTTTTTTCTTTTCCGTTAAATTTTTCCTCTTCAAAGCAACCCCCGCCTTAACATCATAGGGTCGATCTGCTCGATCTAATGCCGCAAAAACTGACTGCAATGAATAGTAATGTTCCATTTTCACAGGATCTACTTTATGATCATGACACTGCGCACATTGAACAGTGAGGGAAGTGAAGGCATTCATCGTTGTGGTAACCATGTCATCACGATCTAAGTGACGAGCCACTTTTCCATCAATCTTCGATTCTGGAACTTCAGCATGCCCGATTAAGTCCCACGGACCAGCAGATATAAATCCTGTCGCAACAATACCATCTACCGTGTCTGGCCAAAGAAGGTCGCCTGCGATCTGCTCTTTTATGAATTTAGAGTATGGCTTATCTTCATTAAACGCACGAATAACATAATCCCTGTAAGGCCATGCATTGGGCCTTGGTTGATCTTTATCATATCCATGAGTCTCACCATAATGCACCACATCCAACCAATGTCTCGCCCACCTTTCTCCGTACCTTGGTGATGAAAGAAGTTTGTCGACTAATTTTTCATAAGCTCTAGGTTCTGAATCTTTAATGAAATTTTCAACTTCTTGAGGCGTTGGCGGCATGCCCCACAAATCATAATAAAGACGACGGATTAAAATTCTTCGGTCCGCTTGCTCTGACATGAATAGACCTTGTTCTTTTAATTTTGAAACAATGAACCGGTCAATCGAATTACTTTCATTGCCATCTGGAACTTTAATTGTCGCCAATGGCCTCCATGACCACCAATCACCACTAACCTTTTCTTTTGCAGGGGATGCCGAGATCAATGCAAAAGCTACGATTATTGTCACAATGCCTGAGCAGTTTGTTAACATTTGATACGAATAAAATAGCGGTAATTGAAATATCTAATTATTAGCTAACTATCAGCTAACATAGAAGGAATTAAATCATTTTATTTGGCCCCACTCTTGAATCAGATCGGTAGGAGCACCAAACTGAGGAGGGATTGGAAAATCAGGGTCAATTTCATCATTAGAGTGCTTCTCTTGCCAGTTTTTTAAATCCAGTTCGAAAGAATCTTCTGAGCTTGTAATTTTAGGCAACCTCTTAAAAGGCTCTAAATTACTCACCCTTACCACAACCAAATTTAAATCTCCTGATTTTAAAAGTTTTGACGGGATTAACCAATGCCCAGATTGATTTTCTTTGAGTTGTTCGCCATTAAAATAAACAGAAGAACCTGGAACAGATTCCCATTTTAAAATTCGTTCAAGATTGGGAAGATTATCAGGTACACGAATTAATGTTCTTAGATCCCAGTGCTCAAAATTAAGCGCCTTTGAATTCTGCATTTTTCCTCTAACAGCCCAGCCTTCATTTGATCGACGCAAATCAGGATCGATAGGTAATTGTGAGCCGATCAATTTTCCAGTAGCCCACCTAACGGCATTAAATAAAAATCTCTGAAAACATTCATCATTTTCATTTTCATGAAGACTCAATAGAGTCGCGCATGATCTACCACTATCATTTCTTGCAAAAGACCAGGCAAGCAGATCGGCAGATTCACTACTGCCGTTTTTGCAATGGAAAAGAGGTACAACAGCCTGATTGATCTCAAGACCTTCTGATCTTCTATCTATTGACCATTCTTTACTTTTAAAGCCACGAGNTAAATCATGATTTTCTACANCCTTGATCCATTTAACATCGGAAGCTTTCTTCTTATGAGATGATGCATTAACACCAAAAATAATGTTATTAAAATTTCTACAATGCCTACCTACCCCTATTACAGGCTTTGCAGAAGCTACGTAAGTTTCAATCAATGCATTAACCTTCTTATCCTCTACTTCATCAACTAGTAAAAGGCAATCTGACTGACTAATATCATTCATTCCCTTTCCTGTATCTGATTCCACATAATTAACACGAAAATCAGAATCAAAGAAACGTCTCGCAAAAGCTTTCCAATTGATCACATTTTNGGATTGTGAAANAACGACTAATTGAGGCCGCTTATCATGCCTAAAACGAAAAGGCTCCCCTCCAATTAATTGGTCACTGGTAATTGTAGAACAAACATTTTCTTCAATATGTCTAATTACTAAATCAAGCCCCGTAAAGTGACTNACGTAGGGCCATTTTTTAGGATTATACATCACGTCAGTTTTATCTCGCAAAAGAACCGTATTNATTCCACATCTCACCATTTGCCTTAGGCCAAATGGTCTACCTAGAACACACATATTAGTGTGAACTCCGGCGAGAATCACATGCTCAATCTTTTTATGCTTCAGAATATTCCAAACCACTTCACCCTCAGAAGCCACATAGTCTTTGCTGGATATTTCCAATACTGAAGTCTGGCGAAGCCAAGGAGTTCCCGGGTTACGCCCCTCTGATTTTAAACTTTCGGTCCATTGATTGTTTTCAAATTCTCCTTCATCCTCTCCACCGTCAGATTGATCTATTGGGTAAGAAGCTTCTTCTTCTTGAGGTATTCTATTACACCACGAAGAAATATTTTTAGGCAATTCGGAAGCTTCAGGAACCGCTAAAGCTCGCTTTCNAGCATCATGATCCTCATAACTGGGCATACANTCACTTGGTGAGTGAATAATGGTAGCACCTGAATCTCTGAGCGACTTGATAACCTCATTCAATCGAGGCGCAAATTCATTAACTCTTCTGACTGCAGTGATTGAGTGATGAGTGTCCCACATGTCACAAATAACAATAGCCACTTCATGAGAATTCCATTTAACTTTTTCAAAGTTATGAACACTATCAACACTATTTCTTAATGTGAGATTTAATGTTTCCCCCTGAACNTTCAACATAATAATACCCATAAAAAAAAGATTAATAAGACATCTGAAAAAAAATAAGTTCACAGATTTTTTAATCATAATTTATGATCCTGAAGGATTTGATTAGCTTAATCAAGCGATGAAATTCAAGAAATTATATCTCCAATGACTTTTCATGATACATCAGCAAACCTAAACTCTCTTCCTTAATATCTATATGTGAAGCCCTCGTGATTAAAACCAAGTAGACTCAAAATTGTAGCATGAAGATCATGAGCTGTAACAGGGCTCTCAACAGCCTCGAACCCGAATTCATCGGTGACTCCATAAATTGCCCCCCCTTTAATCACCCCACCTGGTAACGACATACTAAACCCATATGGATTATGATCTCGTCAATACTTGGATTCACTACTTCCCGTAAGCTCAACGTTAGGAGTCCTAACAAATTCTCCTCNAAAAATTACTAAAGNANCGTCCAGCATACCTCTTGGCTTTAGATCATGAAGCAATGTAGCTGCNGGAGCGTCTATTTGGGATGCTAGCTTTNAGTGATTTTAAAATGAACCATTCGATAGAATTACTATTCGAAGCCCGAGAGATGAAAAGCTCTCTTAAAGGATGAAAAGCNCAATTCTTATTATTATTAATTTCCATTCATAAACTTCATTATGGAATGATTCAAAGCTTAAAATATAAAAATACTAATCATCTAAAGCCTTCAGTTAGATTTCTGTTAAAAGAGACATATAGTGTTACAGCTATTTAATTAATGAAGTCTGATTCAGAAGAGTTTGTCCGTTTACTCACGGAAGCGCAGGGCCCNGTTTACGGNTACCTGCTTACTTTGATTACTGATCGCAATAGGGCTCGTGATTTATTACAAGAAACCAACATCACTCTTTGGAAAAAAGCTAACACCTTTGAGGAGGGCACCAACTTCAATGCCTGGGCATGTAAGGTTGCTTATTTTCATGTGCTCTCTTTCAGAAGAAAAATGGCTAGAGAGAAATTAGTGTTTGATGATGACATACTTGATTACATTGCCGAGCGTAATGAAGACCGTTTAGCTCAAGATAATACTGCAGATCGCAACAAAGCCCTCAAAAGCTGTCTACAAAAACTCTCCGATAGCCAAAGAAAACTTGTCGAAGAAAGATACAAACCTGGGGCATCCGTTCAGAAGATCGCAGCTGATCAAGGGAGAACCGTTGGAGCTATCTCACAAACTTTATATCGCATCAGACACAACTTNATGCTTTGCATTGAGAAGACGCTAACTTCAATGCAGACCAACTGATTTCATTTAGTGGAAAATACACTTCATAACAAATTTAATGAGCTTGAAGAACTTCTATCAAAGTTGTTTGATGGCATCGCTAATAATGAAGACAGAAAGAGAATTGAAGAATTACTTTCAGGTGATCCCGAAGCTTGTGAGTTCTATATAGATTACTCTGAGCTTTGCGCTCAAATGGAATTTGAGCTAAGTGCAAAGACTCCTCTTGATATTGATGAGCAAAGTATTTCTGCGCAAATATCAAAATCAACAGCTCTCTTCTATGAGGGACAAACCACTAAAAAAATATTAACACCCAGTTGGAGACCCATGCCTTTACTGGCTGTGGCGGCAGTAATTATCCTATTTATAGGAACTTTATCACTAATTATTAATAAACGGCTATTAATGAGCCCTCAATCGGTTGAGGCAAAAAGTAGCCCCCAACTAGTTGAAAATATTACCCATGAAGGAGTTGCTGTTCTCATGGAATCAGTAGGCGCAAGCTTTGTGGATAATGGAGTTCAACCACCCTCTACTAATGGCATTCTATACCCTGGTGAAATTCTACTAGATTCAGGCATAGTAGCCATCGAGTTTTATTCTGGAGCCAGAGTCATACTTGAAGGTCCAGCAATTTTTGAACTCACCTCAGAAAACAGCGCAATACTAAGAGAGGGCCGCATAAGGGCTCTAGTTCCTCCTCAAGCTTGTGGCTTCAGCGTTTCAACTAGACAAATCGAAGTCGTCGACTTGGGAACCGAATTCGGAATGAACATAGAAGAAGATGGGCACCTAACCGAAGTTCATTGCTTTAATGGCCTAGTTGACGTGTATGAAAATAATTTAAGTCAAAAAGGCGAAGTTCTACGCTCATTAGAAACAGGGGAAGCTATTAGGATTCAATCCACTAAAATTCAAAGAATGTCAGCTAATTCAATGGCTTTCATTTCTTACAATGAGCTCGCTCAGAGTTTTCTAGAAAACTCTGCATTACGACATGAGGAATGGAGATCAGTGATCGAGGAAATTAGAGCTAATGAAGACATCCTTGCTCTTTATACTTTTGAAGATCAAGGCCCTCGTGAAAGAAGCTTGGTCAACCAAGTTTCTTTTCAAAATCACTTTTCTCATGGAGCAATTGTTGGTTGTCGCTGGACTAATGGAAGATGGCCCTCAAAGGGTGGACTTGAATTTAAAAGCCCTAGCGACAGAGTTCATTTTCAGTCCAACGATCCTTATCAAACAATTACTCTTTCTGCTTGGGTACGCTTAGATTCTAATCCAAAGCGCACTATGTGCCTTCTTTCAAGCAGTGAAAACACTAGTAACTCTTTGAGTTGGCATATTCATGGATCAGGGAATCTTGTTCTCTCAGTAAGAAATGACAATGGGAAGGGAGCTCAAAAGTTCAGCTCGCCACCAATAATTAATAGAAACATGCTTGGTAAGTGGCAACACTTCACAACNGTATTTANTTCAATCGATAAGACAGTGACGCATTACCTAAATGCAAAGGAAGTATCAAAANTNGAGATAACAAAAAAAGGANTAAGCCAAGTTGTATTTGGTAATGCAGAAATTGGTAATTCAAGTTTAAAGAATACTAATGGGAAGACGCCAATCAGATTCTTCACCGGTAGAATCGATGAATTATCAATTTTTGGTCATGCTCTTCAGCCAGAGGNAATTAANAATTTGCATCAAGTTGGTAAGCCTAATTAGCATTTAGTAGGTGCTTGCCTTATTTGGCGTTTCATTTCAAGATTNTTAAAATGAAATTAAACTTGGTTTTAATCTTCTTATTCATAATAACGCCCATCATCTCTTTGTCTGAGACAACGGCTCCTAGCAGTATAATAACCTACAAAAAAATCCAAGGGGGAGACCTTAAACTGCATGTCTTTAGCGAATTAAAACACGAAAAAGTTAAAAAAAGACCGGCCATTATATTTTTCTTTGGTGGAGGATGGACTGGAGGACACCCCAAACAATTTTACCCTCACTGTGAATTTCTTTCTGAAAAGGGTATGCTNGCAATAAGCGCTGAATATAGAACTCAAGGAAGTCACGGGACAACACCTTTTCAATGTGTCGAAGATGGNAAATCAGCCATTANATGGGTNAGAGAAAACGCAGCTAAATTAAAAATAGATCCTAATAAGATTATTGCAGCTGGAGGATCAGCTGGAGGACACGTGGCGGCATGTTCGGGAATAATCAATGGCTTCGAAACTGGTAATTCTGAGATCTCTTCAAAGCCTCAAGCATTAATATTATTCAACCCAGTATGCGACACTTCGTCTGACGGATATGGGCAAAAGAAAATTGGTAATAATTGGAAGAAAATTTCNCCAATTCACAACGTTAGTAAAGAAACTCCACCTACATGCATATTTCATGGAACTGCAGACACTACTGTTCCATTAACTAATGCGGAAGAATTTCAAAAAAAAATCAGAGAAGAAAAAGTTAAATGTGAACTTCATACTTACAAAGATGAAAAGCATGGATTCTTTAATTATGGAAGAGGGAATGGCTCGGCTTATAATGACACAACTCTTAAAATGAAACTATTCTTAGAGAGTCAAGGTTTACTCGACAAAGAAGATAGCTAAAATTTCATGAAATCAGANAAATGGAATNTTCCAGCNTCAGATTATAGCAACAACGTCCTAAGTGTATTTGATCATGACTCCGAAGGGAAAATCATATCACTAATAGATAAACTTGGAGGCCCACAAAAAAGGGCCATAGATCTAGGATGTGGAACTGGAAAATTTTTACCACGCTTAACAAAAAATTTCGCTGAGACCCTTGCTTGTGATTATTCGAAGGCAATGATCAAATCGGCAAAAAAATATAATAAAGGACTTAAATATTTGAATTTTGAAACTTGCAATCTTGAAGACAAAACACCCAAAGCGCACCCTTACGACCTTGGACTTTGTGTAAACGTAATTATTACTCAAAATATTAGAAAGAGGGAGAAAATCTGGGAAAATATAATCCATTCTATTAAAGAAAATGGTTATCTTATTTTAGTGCTTCCTTCATTAGAATCAGCCCTGTACTCAAAGAGCCGTTTAGTTGAATGGAATATCAGAAATGGGTTGTCAGCAAAAGAATCATTAATAAACGGATTCGAAACAACAGATAAAAAAGGTAAAAAAATCGCCAGAGGAGGCATAATAAAATGTGGAGGAGTTGCTACAAAGCACTACCTGAAAGAGGAAATTATATCGACTACAAATCGCTTTGGTTTAAAAATTATAAGAATTCAAAGAATAGAATATCCATGGTGCACCGAATTTATTAAACCTCCAAAGTGGATGAAAGAACCACACCCCTGGGACTGGCTAGTATTGCTTCAAAAATAAAATTTAAGAGTTATTTTCAGAGCGAATGACTCGATAAAACAATTTCTTAATAGGCGGCTTAACATCTTCAAACCTTCCATTAATATTTTTAGCTCTGATCCATTGAGTTTCATCCCTCCAAACATTAAGGTCTAAACTTGATTGTACCTTATAGAAAAGCCCGATAGAGCGTTGCCAAGAAACAGATAGCGTAGGCGAGCCTCTATGAGAAGAAATTGTGAAGGGAACAGGTTCTTTTAATATTGATCCATCCCAGTATTTTTTTGCTAATTCATAAGCACCAATTCCGGCCCTAGATCCCATAACTCGACCTGGTAAATCGTCAACTATAACATGAATACCACCCCACAGTCTTGAAATGCCTGCTTCGTCAGAGGCATCATAGTATGTGGCCCATTGAAGGGTAACGTCCTGGGTTGGGCCATACTCAAACTCTAGAGATCCTTTTGGTGCTTTATGTTCAAAAAGACCACCTGGGAAATATGGGTTGCCAGTAATTCTTGCCAAGACTTCAGCTCCTGCCCTTGAAAAACAAGAGTGCCCAGATACATAAGAAGCAAAGGCTGGAGTTACAAAGGTATCTTTCTGGTAGGGCAGCCAATCTGTAGCCAATATCCAACCAGCCCCTCCCACTTCATTCTCAGGATCATTAGGCTCGCCCTGCCAAGCATAGACAGCGACTGATCCTATATCAGAGGATAAGTGTTCATGCCTTTTACCTGGCAAAGAAGATTGAGGCGTAATAATTTCAACCAACCCACTTTCAAGTTTTAATCCCTCATGGTCATAACTAATTTCAGCAAATGAACCGGGCGCCCCTTTATCTGAAGATTGGCCTTTAGATCCCATATAACGACACATTGATACGGGTCGTCCATAATCATATATCCGTTTACAAGTCCAAGCGGCTGTCGCTGCATCATGCTGAGCAGCATTCATAGCAAAATAGCATTTCACATCCCACTCAAGTTGACTTAACTCTGGTCCAGATCCCTCAATTTTTCTTACCATTCTAGGATCATCAACAACTTTATTTGCCAATACATTCCAATGCCCTGGCGGGGTCTCAGAATCTGGACCATCGGCCCAAAACTCGGCAATAACCCTACCATAATCGGCACGCATTACTTGATTATCAAAATATGGTTCACCAATAAAGGGATTAATGCCATGACCGACCCCATCCATTCTACCTAAAGAATTATTTCCAAATACCCTAGGGGAAATATTGATCAATGTTTTATCTCCAGGATCAAGCCAACTGCTATATAGAAGCACTTGGTTTATATTATCTTTAAATTTTTTATCACCTATCGCACCTAGCATAGGTGGAGCACCAGGATCATCATAAAGCCCACCCAAACCTTTTCTCTTAAGAGCAAATGGCCTAACAAGGTGCCATTGTGAACCTTGAAATTTTTGAATTAAATCAGTCTCAATCCCATTCTGAGTTAATGCAAAATCGCCAAAGGCGATTGGCTGCCAATGATTCGGATTAAATGTTGTTAGTAATGTAAAAAGGGGCTCATCTAGTGGCAGAGCATCATTTACAGGAGAGTAAGTATTATCCACATAATTATCAGACTCTCTGGATCCATCATCCCAAAAGAACCCGANAATGCTATTTGCAATTCTATTACCAACAGCGGAGGGGGAAGTTCCCTCTAAATCTTCATCAGTTTCATCATAACCCAATGATTTCATGAGCTGCAATAAAGATTGCATTGTTGAATCACTACCAACAGAGTTTCTATAACGAGACTTTAAAACTCTGTAAGCAGCAAAACTGATTGCTTCCTGCTGAGACTTAACCAGATCACCCTTATCAATGCCATCTCCACTAAGGTCATGTGCAACTGCTTTTTCATTGTGAATATAACCGATCGCATCATCATAAGCAGCCCAGGCATCCCACATAGCAACAGAGACATGAAAAAGATTTCTCGCGTGAACTGGTGGGTGAGGAACGTCAAGACGAATAGCGCTGAGAGTCTGCTCGTTCCAGCTCCTTGCAACGGATTGGCTGTAGAGTTGTAAAGAAAAAAACAACCAAATAAAGCATGGTATCAAACAGAATATTTTAATTCTTTTAAGATAAATTTTCATGTCTTTATTAATTCGAATAATCCGGGGAGAGATTAGACATGAAAATTTAACACGATTAGACTCTGTCTTCAAATAAGACCATTAAAGACATGTTAACCTAGTAATTCAGGNAATAATCGATGACTTGCCCAAAACTTTTGTAACGCTAACTTTAGANANATTGTTTAAAATACTTCACACAGACTCGGCATCGCAGGCTAGGCAAGGGCGCCTTGAGACAGCTCATGGCATCATNGATACACCTATTTTCATGCCAGTGGGAACNCAAGGTACAGTTAAGTCAGTNAGCCCTCACGAACTTGAGGATCTAGGNGCACAAATCATACTTGGAAATACTTATCATCTTTTTGTAAGACCCGGCACCGAAACGATCAAAGAACTAGGAGGACTTCACTCATTCATGAATTGGAAAAAACCAATACTAACTGATAGTGGCGGGTTCCAAGTATGGTCTCTTGCAAAAATGCGAAAGATCACTGAAGAAGGCGTGCAATTTCAGAACCATCTGGATGGAGCTAATACATTTATAGGCCCGGAAACTTCAATGGAAATTCAATCCGTATTAGGTTCAGATATAGCGATGCTCTTCGATGAGTGTCCTCCCTATCCCTGTGATATGGAGTATGCATCCAAAAGTAATCAACTAACTTTAAGGTGGGCAGAGAGATGCAAAGAATGGGTAATGAAACACGAACCTGTAGCAGGTGGAACTTCTAAAAAACAACTTCATTTTGGAATCGTTCAAGGGTCAGTTTATTCAGAACTACGAGAAGAGTCTGCCAAGGGGCTTGTAGATATAGGCTTCGATGGGTACGCCGTTGGCGGCGTTAGTGTTGGAGAACCAGAAGTAGAAATGATACGTGCTGTAGAAAATTCAGTCCCATTCCTCCCAGAAGAAAAACCAAGATATGCGATGGGCTTGGGAACTCCATCACAAATGCTCGAAATGATTGCAAGAGGCATCGATATGTTTGACTGCGTACTGCCTACAAGAGTTGCTAGAACAGGAACAGTCTACACTTCGAAAGGCACACTAAACTTAAAAAATCACAGATTTTTAAATGACAAACGGACTATTGATGAAAACTGTGAGTGCTATACCTGTAAAAATAAGTTCAGTCGAAGCTACATTAGACACCTAATTAGATCTAATGAAATACTTGGAATGCGATTAACGACCCTTTGTAATTTACACTTTTATCTCAACCTTATGAGTAAGGCCAGAGAAGCTATAAAAAAAGGTGAGTTCGAAAAGCTTAGAAAAGAATTTAAAGATTATGGGAGCTGTGATGATTAATCCCTTAAACTTTAAGAAAACCTATAATTAAAACAAATCCTGCTAGATTTTTAAAATTAAGAGAGTATAACAATAAATATCCTTATGAATACATTTGAAACAATTTTTTATTTAATTGGACAGACACCCGAAGCCCCTTCTCCTCCTGGAGGTGCTTTTGGAGGCCTTGTTCCATTCATCCTAATTTTTGTCATTTTCTATTTCCTTCTCATAAGGCCTCAGAAGCAAAAGCAAAAAAAACTTCAACTACAAGTCGATGCTATGAGAACCGGTGATAAAGTTATTACAGCTGGAGGCATACATGGCTTAGTGACTAATGTTAAAAAAGAAAGCGTCACAGTCAAAGTTGATAACAACACAAGAATTGAATTTGAAAAAGGAAGTATAGCAACGGTCATAGGTAATAAAAACGCAAGCAAGTCACAATCCCTAGCAACTCCTGAACCAGAAGAAACCGTAGAGAGTCAGCCTCAAAAAAATGAAAGCAATGATTCTGAAGCAGGTGACAGGGACAACTTTCAAAGAGATAGATAAAAAGATATTTCAGTACACTAAAAAAAGCCCGTTCGATTAGTAATTGGACGGGTTTTTTTATGATTTCTCTTCATCGTTAGTAATAAACAGGTTCTGAGAAAAAATTTATCGTACATCAAGAGATAAAATGTAATCATACATTTTATCTAAAAAAATTTGAATGAAAGACGAAATCCTATTAACAATCGCAACCTACCTAGCACTTATTCAAATTGGGTTTTGTGAAGTCCCTCCTCCTATTGCCTATTATAATTTTGAAAATAAGCAGAGCTCTTCACTTGACCGAACATTTAACGGCAATGAAGCGACAGGTACCGGAAACTATACATTCACTAACGGCGGAGCACCGAATGGAACCTCACCCGGCACTGCTGCAAAACTAGAAGGTGGACATTTTCGAGTTCCAAACATTGATATCAATGCAAAAATTCGCGATGTAAACGACGGGAGTTATACAATGTCAGCATGGATTAAGCCATCGGCACTAAATGGGGAGCGCTATGTTTTTGGCCAAACCAGTCAAGGCATTCATCATGGTATCCGTAACGGCGGATTTCTGCATAGCGCCCACTGGGGCGCTGATTGGAATGCCCAAACCAATCTCAATGACTATCTTCCACAGGATGAAGATGGATGGATCCACGCAGCATGGGTATATGATGGAGAAAATGACCAAGCGCTGATCTATCTCGATGGCGATCTTGATGGAGAGAATATACAACGAGCGCAAAACGGTGGAGGACATCTCATCATTGGCGCTCGTAATAATGGTGAAGGGCAATTCATTGGGCTAATAGATGAAGTTGCTATCTGGGATCAGGTACTCTCTGCTGATGAAATAACACAACTCTATCAAGGAGAAAGCCCGCTCTCATCAATGCCTGATGAAGATGAAGACGGATTGATCGATGCTTGGGAACAAAAATACACAGTCAATTTAAGTGATCTCAATGGGAAAGATAATGAATCTGATTTCGATAAGGACCAATTAACCGACAGCGA
>PAHQ01000007.1 GCA_002705125.1 Verrucomicrobiales bacterium
GGATAAACATGTATCCCCATGAATTTTCAGGAGGAATGAGACAACGAGTAATGATAGCCATGGCGCTGATCACTAATCCAGAAATACTTATCGCTGATGAACCGACTACGGCGTTGGATGTGACCATCCAAAAACAAATCTTAGATCTCATTCAGACGCGTCAAGAGGAATTAGGAACTGCAGTGATATTCATAACTCATGATCTTGCTGTCATTTCAGAAATCTGCGAAGAGGTCAACATTATGTACGCAGGTAGGATCGTTGAGAAAACAGACACGAAAACCCTCTTTAGAAATCCAAAGCACGCGTATACTCGGTCACTGTTGAAATCAATTCCAGCCAATCAAGTGAAGGGAGAAAGACTTTATACGATTCCGGGACTACCGCCTGACACCTCTCAAATCATTAGGGGTTGTGCTTTTACAGAAAGAAACCAAATAGGTAACCAAAACGAATGCTTAACTAATTCAAGACCCGAATTTAAAGAAATTGAACCTGGTCACTGGGTACAGAATTGTCCAGGTTGCCTATCATAAAATTCATATAATGCCTTTCCTAGAGATAAAAAATATAAAAAAACACTTTCAAAAGAAAAAGGGAGGCCTTTTCTCCAGTTCTTTTGATACGGTAAAAGCCGTAGACGGTGTCAGTATTCAAATCGAAAAAGGTGAAATCCTTGGACTCGTTGGCGAATCGGGCTGCGGCAAATCGACTCTCTCGAAAACAATCATGCAGTTAATCTCACCAACTGAGGGAGAGGTGATTCTAGAGAACGACAGCCTGACCACACTCAATGCTGAAAAAGTACGCAAGCGTCGCCTAGACTTCCAAATGATTTTTCAGGATCCTTACGCCTCTCTAAATCCGAGAATGACAGTTTGGTCGACACTGAAAGAAGCGATCATCACTAGACATGGAAAACTCAACCACGAAGAACTTAAAAACAAAGTTGTCATGTTAATGGAAAGGGTAGGGTTAGATCAAAAATTTATGCGGAAATATCCCCATGAATTTTCAGGCGGTCAAAGACAAAGAATTGCAATTGCTCGAGCCCTTGCACCCGAGCCCAAGCTCATCATTGCTGATGAACCCGTTTCAGCATTAGACGTATCTATTCAATCACAGATTCTAAACCTCTTAAAGGATTTGGTCGATGAACTTGAACTTACCATGCTTTTCATCTCTCATGACCTCAGCGTAGTTCGATACATAGCTGACAGGATAGCCGTTATGTATTTTGGGAAAATTGTTGAAACCGGCGAAGCCGAATCGTTAATGGATAATCCAAAACACGAATACACAAAGCAATTATTAGATTCGATTCCAAGGATATCCATTCATTAAAGATGAGAAACAAGGAGCCTATATATGTTCAGACTTGGACAATAATAATGGTTTTTTTTATAACCATTAAGGTTTGCTCGGCAGAGACGTCGAAAGATTCATTATCAAAGGAGTTGAACAGTATTTTTCTTAACTGGAGCAGTTCTATGAATGACCAGAACTTGGAAAAATGGAGAGACACGACAGCCAATTTTAGAAAAGTTGGAATTCGTAATATGATTGTATCTCAAAAGAAAAAATGGCCTGAATCATTATTCGAGAGCCCTGTTTCACCGCCGAAAATCGATTCCATGAAAATGGTTAAATTGATGTTAAACGGACCAACGGCTCAGTTAGTCTACTTTGGACAACCTGATTTTGGCATTAGCAAAGAAGTAGAAACTCCAGAAGGACTCCTCTTTCTCATGTTCGTTAAAGAAAATGAAGGTTGGAAGTTTGGAACTTCCAGATTCATGAACCTCAATAATACTGAGGAAATTACCGCCTCAGCAAAATCTGGAGACTTCTCGTTTTTAGATAGCCCCCAATTCAAGCCTCCAGGAAAGTTGCCGAAAGTTGCCAAACTATGCCCGGTCCCAGAAATGGTTGGGTACCTTGAAATCATCTCCTTAGGTTACGAGACCACGGTAAGTGTCGAAGAGAGGTCAACTCATAGGGTTATAAATAATGTCCATAAGGGCTTAATTCTTGGTGGATTAAAAAAAGGCATTAACCAATTATTTATTGAAGCTCGTTCTATAAAAGGCGATCCCAGAAAAAAACCCGGCAAGCCTCACCTTGAAATAAATGTCTATACAGAATCCAAGCAGGACAAGAAACCTCTCAAAAAAATCTACGGAACTGGATTAAAGAAAGGACCCGGGAAATTCAAGATTATCGTCAGAGGTGACGTTTAGGGATTAAGCTCAGTGCTGATGGTTAGGCTTAAGACCTTTAAAATCTCTGCCATTTTATAAAAATTTATCTTATCTGGGGTATCTGTTTTTTTGCCATGATGAGTATATCTTAGGGCACCTGTATCAGAAACTCTTATGACAGGATAACCCTTTTCAGTAAAAACAGACAAACCATCAAATGCTGAAATCTCTTCATCATCCAATGAAACCTTCTGAACAGGAATATTAGAACTTTTAGTAAATCCAGAAATAAATGAACCCATTGACTGGTGAGAGGATTGGCTTCCAATTAAAGCAATGAAATTTGCTGTCGTAGGAAAATCAATGTCAAAATTATTAGGGAAGGACTGACTGTTTGGCTCTTCAGAAAAAAAGCCTAATGACCCAATCTCGACTACACCTACCAATTTTTCTTTCTCTCTTTTACACTTCTCAGCAATATAACTTGTGCTTAAAATACTACCACTATCCGAGTCAGGGAATCTAGAAGGGCATGCAACAAAACGAATCGTTCTCGCATTCTTAGTATTTACAAAATATCTTGCCAAACCCAAAAACATTGAGACTGATGAAGCATTATAATTAGCGCCGGGACTTGAATCCGGAGAGCTAAAATTAGAGACAACCAAAAGAACTTCTTCAGCCAGACTCTCGCCAGGCGACTCCACCTCAATAATCCTATAATCTTTTCCCTTGTCTCCGATAAAAGTCACTCTAGACCTATAACCTATATTCTCTTCACCAAGTTCAGATTCTATCCACTTCGCAGTGATTCTCGTATTATCCTTATCTTGCCATGGTCTCGTCCCAATGTCATATGCTTGCCTTTTAACTAAGGCCTTAAGTTCATCCGGCGTAGACAAAACTTTAACATTCAAAACCGAACGCCCCCCTTCTCGAGACTTAGAGGCTGGAGCATTTAATGAGTAAATGAGAGACAATGCTCCAAGAATCATCATACCAAAAGGCAAAACAACTAGACCAATTTTAATAATGTTGGATTGCTTCATTGAATACCTAAAATGAATTCTTTTCTTATATTATTTTAATTTTATAATTTCTAAACATGCTTCGGCTGTACGGGCATATGCTCCAGTCTCAGCTAATGGATGTGTAATCTCTTTTAATTCTTCTGATAGAAATTTTCTTTCTTCAGGTGAAACGATCAAACGGAGGAGTTCAGATGAAACTTTTTCTGAAGTCGCATCAGCCTGAAGAAATTCACGCACCACCTCCCTATCCGCAAGAATATTAGCCATTCCAAGGAATTTGACTGCAATTAAACCTTTTGCCAGGATATAAGTCAGGGCAGACACCTTGTAGACTAAACAATAAGGCAGCCCAAGAAAAGCAGCTTCGATTGTAGCAGTTCCTGATGCAACAGCACCGCAAGACGCTTTGGTCATCAATTCATATGCGTTCCCTACACTTACCTCACACGGCACTGCTTTCTCCGAAACCATTGCCTTCATTTTTTGAGCCCCCTTCTCACTTGCAGCTGAAGCTGAAAAACAAATTCCCGGCTCAATTTTTAAAATATCTTTAGCCGCGTCGAGCATAACAGGAAAAATTTTCTCTATTTCTCTATCCCTACTTCCAGGAAGCAGAGCGACTAAGTTTTCATCTCTCTTCCCATCACTTCTAAATTGACCAAGTGTATCGGCTAACGGGTGACCAACAAATCTAGCCTCTAAGCCAGACCCATTAAAAAATGCCACCTCGAAAGGAAACAAACAAAGTATACAATCGATAGTCTGCGCCATTCGCTTAACTCTTCCCCGCTTCCACGCCCAAACCTGTGGGCTTATATAATAGACAACTTTTGTTTTAATTCCTCTTCGTTTTATTGCCTCTGCAAGCCTGAGGTTAAATCCTGGATAATCCACAAGGATAACCATGTCCGGATCAACATCCTCAATTTCTTGTACCACCCGATCAAACACCTCTTTGAAAAAACGGTATTTTTTGATGACTTCCCAAAACCCAACTACCGCCGAATCACTTATCCAATTCTTTACGGACTGAGAGTGGTTAGCCATATCAGGACCACCCATACCATAAAATTGAATCTCCGAATCAAGCGCACCCATTTCTGTCATTAGACCGGATCCATGGTTGTCGCCGCTCACCTCTCCTGCGACGATATAAACTTTGCTGCCCATAATAAGGATTAATCCTTAGCGTTTCCTGATTCAATAAGTTCTGTAATTTCGATGGCAATATCAAGTGCCGCCGTCGCTTCCTGTCCAGACACTGCAGGGCGCCGACCTACTGCTGAACACTCAACGAAAGCCTCAAGTTCGAGTTTTAAAGGTTCATCTTTTTCGACTTGAACAGGCTCAACCTTTATTTCCATTCCATCCTTCCAGTAAAATTGTCCTTCCTGAGCTTGATAATCTAGAGAGAGATAACTTTCACCCTCAAAAACTCTCAACTTACGCATCTTTTCTGGAGAAATACGACTCGCTGTAATGTTAGCCACACACCCGGACTCAAAGCGAATCCTTGCATTCGCAATATCTTCACGATTAGTCAGCACAGGCACTCCTACAGCATCAATACTAAGAACCTTTGACTTAACTAAATGAAGTACTATTTCAAGGTCATGAATCATTAAATCCAAAACTACTCCTATATCCATTGATCGGTTAGGAAATGGAGACAAACGGTGAACCTCTATAAATCTTGGGTCTTTTAATCGCTCTTCAATTTCATCTAGAACAGGATTGAAACGCTCTATATGCCCAACCTGTAAAACACAGCCCATTTCCGAAGCCAAATTAACTAAGGCCTGAGCATCATCAGTGGTGTCAGCTATTGGTTTTTCTATAAGTATGTGCTTTTTTTTATTCAGTAACATTTCTCCTATAGAACGGTGCGTACTCGTTGGAGTTGCCACTGAGACCACATCAACTAAATCAACGAACTCCTCAATACTGCTTGCTACTTTCCCCCCGTAAGAACTAGCGATTTTCTGAGCAGCATCACTATCAGCATCAAAAATGGCAACAAGATCAGCAGATTCAATCTCTGAGTAAATCCTTGCGTGATTCTTTCCTATAGCTCCTACGCCAACGACTCCAGCTCTTATTTTTTGACTCATTCTATAAATTTAATTATCTATTCTTCGTACGCAATGACAGTAACTTTATTCTTCTCAGCACTCTCTTCAATTTGATCTTTTCCTANGANTAATGTTTTATTAGCTTCAACAACAATAGCTGACACCGACGATGCCGCAGCAATNTCAATAGTATCAGGACCAATGCAAGGAACATCAAATCGCAAGTCTTGACCGGGCTTGGAAACCTTAACAACGACTGCCTCACCTCGGCCTAACCCTCCACCTCTTTTTATCGCCTCATTAGTACCTTCAAAGGCTTCAACAGCCAAGACAGTTCCTTTTTTTATAATCACAGTCTGACCGATATCAAGTCGGCTCATTTCTTTGGCAATTTTAAAACCAAAGNCAGCATCTTCCGACAATCTTTTTGCTGGTTTTGGACCACACACATGACCAGCTGAAGGAAGTAAATCATCCANAAANGTAGTCGCTGGCATTAACTCTATTCCATCCTTAAAAAGCTCTTCGCCAATAGCATTAAAAATAGACTCAGCATTNCNCTNNTTGAGTCTACCTAAAAGCATCAAAGTTCTCATATCTGGCCTGAGATCGAATAAATTTTTTGGGGATATCTGACCAACCATTACCGCCTGAGTGATTTTATTAGCCTTGAAAAATTTGATCATTTTACTCAGTTGACCAACTCTCATCCATGAAACCTCATCCGTAATTTCCTCAATTAATGGATCAGTTTCTTCATTAAAAGCTGCAGCAACTAAGCGATTCACCCCTCCTAAGCGTGCCCCACGTGCAAAAACTTGGGGATAAATGCCCTTTCCCGCAATCATGCCAATGGCTTCTAATTCACTCATTACCGATCAAAAAGCGTTATTATTTATGAAATGTCCAACTGAAAAAGATTCACAAAACGAGATCTCCTAATAAAGTAGTGTTCGTGAGTACTAGTTATCAGGTCTTTGCACGTAAATATCGGCCCCTTTCATTCAAGGATATCCTTGGACAAGATCATGTTGTCCAAACACTCGCAAATGCGATAGAACAAAATCGACTCGCACATGCTTACCTCTTTGTTGGCCCTAGGGGAACTGGAAAAACATCAACTGCCAGAATTTTAGCAAAAGCATTGAATTGTGAGGGAGGCCCAAAAGTTGATTTTGATCCGAACGAAACCATCTGTACTGAAATTGCTGAAGGTAGATGCCTTGATGTTCTAGAAATTGACGGTGCAAGTAACAATGGCGTGGAACAAGTCCGTGAACTTCGTGATAATGTCAAATTTGCACCAACGAGCGGTCGATATAAAATATACTATATTGATGAGGTTCACATGCTCTCGAATGCCGCATTTAACGCTCTTCTGAAAACACTCGAAGAACCTCCGGATCACGTGAAATTCATTTTTGCAACGACTGAGGCCACTAAAATATTACCAACAATTATCTCTAGGTGCCAACGTTTTGACCTGAGAAGAATTCCTACTAAGATCATTTCAGAACAACTCAGCAAAATAGCAAACGAAGAAGGGATAANTCTTAATCCAGTAGCTGCTACAGCAATAGCAAAGGGAGCAGACGGTGGCATGCGTGACGCACAGTCAATGCTCGACCAACTCGTTGCTTTCTGCGGTGATAGCATTGAGGAATCTGATGTCCTTGAAGTTTTCGGTTTCACTGGCATTGAAACAATTACGGGACTCGGATCTTCAATCATTAATAAGGACACTGCTAACGCACTGTCCACGGTTTACGAACAATCCGAGGCAGGAAAAGAACTTAGCCAACTCCTCTCTGATCTTATCTCTCACTTTAGATCNGTCCTAGTATTTCAGGTGGATCCGTCTGGAGCCTCAAAAGAACTCACAAATGAAATCATTTCCAGAGTAGAATCTCAATCTCAGAACATCCAAACCGGAAAGCTTCTAGAGCTAATTGATCATTTTGCCACAGTAGAAGGGCGAATGAAATGGTCACCGAATAAGAGACTTCATCTTGAGGTGGCTGTCATTAAAGCTGTTCAGATACTTGAACAGACAAGTATTGATGATGTTATAGACGCGATTGATGGTGTTTTAAGTGGAGCACCTCTCCCAAAAAAATCATCTAGTATAAAGAAGCCCCAATCTCCAGATCCGGCACCAGAACTAGCCACTCCAGAGAAAGTCACTGCTAAAGTTGAGCATTCCCAGGAATCAAGTCCCGAGCAACCTGTGAGAGAAGAACCCGAAAGAAATTCAATACCTGAAAACATTGAAGAGACTAAGATTTCTCCAGAGCCTNAAAAAATTCAAGAACCTGAAGAGACACCTACAGATTCCACTCCTTCGGGTGAAGACACCTGGTCAGCTGTCATCGAGCACATCAGCAAGGTAAAACCTCTGGCTGCAGACTCTGCGGCAAGGGGCATATTTTATCAGGATGATGGAAAACAATTCATCGTGGCAATGTCTCCAGATGAAAGTATNGCAGAGGGAATGATAACCAGTGAGAGAATTAAACCTGTTATCGAAAAATGCTTAACCTCAATGCTGGGAGTAAGAAAGTTCAAAGTTATTTTNAAAGAAGGGATTTCAGTTCCTGAACCACCTCCTCATATTGCAGAATTTGAGGAAGCTGTGGAAGATCCTACTGCGGAAAATAAAGCCATACCCGAAGTTGCAAAAAAATCAGAAAAAAAAGAAAAGGAAAAAGAGTCAATTAATGATATCTATAATGACCCNTTAATTAAGGAAGCTCTCGAAGTTTTTGAAGCTGTCNTTCGAGAAGACTAATAATTAAAACTTTAAATCTATACATAAAATGAATATTGCCAAAATGATGAAACAGGCCCAGCAGATGCAGGGCAAGATGCAAAAAGTTCAGGCCGANTTAGCAGAACAAGAAGTTGAGANCTCAGCCGCAGGAGGCAAAATCGTAGTAAAGGCAACTTGCTCAGGTGATATCACTTCTATCAAAATTGACCCTCAAGTCATTGATCCAGAAGATTCTGAAATTCTTGAGGACATGATCCTTGCCGGTGTAAACCAGGCCATAGGAGAAGGGCGTAAAGTAATGGAAGCTGAAATGGGTAAAATTACAGGAGGCCTTGGAGGCATGCCAGGATTAATGTAATTAATCCGCGCTAGTGCTCTCCTCCGCACTTGAGGAATCAAGTTTTTCTGATTTTCTTCTCCAGTACGCAGCTAGGAAGCTTCCGATTATGCAGTGGTAAACTGCAGAGATTGCACAGGGAGCAGCAGCCACTAAGGAGACGTGCTTTTCTGCCAATTTACTACCAAGACCAGAATTTTGCATCCCAACCTCGATCGAAACTGTTCTCCTATAATCCTCAGAATAACCCAAGATACTAATTAAAAAATACCCAAGCACGAAGCCTCCAAGGTGCAGTAAGAGNACAGAAAGAAATAGGTCAGAACCNGCNCTAAGGATCTTTTCCTTATTAAGGCCAATAATGCAGCTGACAATAAGTACAATCACTAAAACAGAGATGAGCGGCGCTAAATCTCTGGCCCCTTTAACAAGAGAAGGGAAATACTGATTAAGAAGAATACCCAAAACGATTGGAACTAACAC
The DNA here is from genome assembly GCA_002705125.1 of Verrucomicrobiales bacterium. Classification (GTDB taxonomy): domain Bacteria; phylum Verrucomicrobiota; class Verrucomicrobiia; order Verrucomicrobiales; family DEV007; genus EC70. The sequence goes on from PAHQ01000007.1 coordinate 8,895, forward strand.
AATCTGTACAGTCGTGAGCAACATCTTCATCGCATCAACGTTCATGTACTGACTGGCAAGAGCATCCGTCAATAAAGGTGTNAGAAGAATGGCTGCNAAAGTCGAACACATTGTCATTAATACAGAAAGAGCCAAATTGGCTCGGCTTAAAAAGGCAATAACATTAGAAGCGGTACCACCCGGGCAACAACTAACTAAAATCAAACCGACTGCGAGATCTTTTTCCAAATTAAATCCTTTAGCTAATGACCATCCAAGTAGAGGCATTATAATAAATTGAGCCCCGACACCAATACCAATTGCAGCAGGCGTCTTGAAAACATTCTTAAAATCTTTGAAGCTTAGAGTAATACCCATTCCAAGCATGATCACTCCTAATCCGNGGCCAATGTACGGTTTAAACCAAGCAAACGAAGGAGGGTAAACCCAAGCTATCGTTGCTCCAATAAGCACCCATAACGCAAAAAGATTTGTGATTCTTTGAAGTATTTTTGACAAGTAATTAANCTAACTCGATAGATCCACTATTGGCAACTCTTACGATGACTCAAGTTTTGTAATAACAACCAAAAAAGGAGCAGAGACTTTAGCTTCTTCATTAACATATTTTTCAAAAGAGTATCTCTCAGAGTCTAACCTCCCAAGATATTCACTAACACTTTTGGATTCATAATTTCCTTCATCGTGGCCAGGATAACAGACAACAGTCATGATCCCACTAGGGGCAAGAAATTGTAAACCTTGGTNAATGGCAACCACTGTCGTACTCCTCAATGTTGTTATGGAATGATCAGAACCNGGCAAATAACCCAGATTAAACATTATNACGGAAATGGTTCCATGGTGCTTCTTAGGAATAATTCGGCCCATTTCTTGGTGGCCCATTTTATTGACAATAACTCGATCTGAAAAACCAGCTTTTTCTAACCTTTCACTTGTATTTTCTATGGCCTCTTGTTGAACATCAAAGGCATAAACCGTACCAGAGGCACCAATCAAATCAGCAAGGAACAGCGTGTCGTGACCATTACCTGCAGTAGCATCTATAACGACTTCACCACCAGAAAGAAACTCGCTAATTAATTGATGAGCTTTATGAGTTGATCTCATTTTGTTAAACTAAATATTTCCTCGCAAATCAAATTCAGGATCAATCGGACCAGAATCTAAAATATGATCAACTAATTGCTCCGCTAGATAAGGAGCAGAAAGAACGCCCTTCGAGCCAAGCCCATTAAAGAAACCAATTCTATCATTTCCCGGATGCAACCCAATTAACGCTCTCCTAGTATCGATAACAGGCCTGACCGCAGCTCGATGATCGATGACTTCATATGAAGTACTTACTAATTTCTGAAGACGTCTTTCAAGTGCCTCTCTTGCCACTCTAGTAGTCTCACAATCATTAGCATTCCAGTCATATGTCGCTCCCACCCTAAATATTGATTCGCCTAAAGGGAGTAACCATATATTTCCACGAACGACGATTCGATTCTCATCAATATCAGGAATTTTTACAGTCAATATTTCACCCTTTGCAGGTTTAAATTTCACCCAATCAAACAATGGGTTTTTGATAGCTCTTACGCCTTCACAATAAATCGTGACACCATGGTTTGATGGCTCTTCAAGAACACCTTCAACCCAATGTTCACTCAATAGTTTTTTAATCACTTCAAGAAAGGCAGCCGTATTTAAATGAGCTCCAAAATTAGTCACAAAACCACCATGATCAGAATTAAAATTATTTTTTAACCCTAAGGGCTCCTCGGACACAAGTGATGTATATTCCGGATCTAGCATTCGCCGTTTCCATCTCTCAGCCTGCTTAGCAGAATCCATCAGGCGGACAATCTTAGTTTCACGAAACATTTCTATACCACTAGCCCTCTCTAATGAGCGGTAAAAAATTTTAGCCTTATCCCAAAACTCTTCAAGCCTTGGACCTTTTGTGAGGCTAGGACCCGTAATAGGATTGATAATACCTGCAGCGACTTGAGTTGAGGTTATTTTTTCAAATTTATCAATAATCTTAAAATCACACCCTCTTTGACTTAAAGCCCACCCCAAAACACATCCGGCAAGACCGCCACCAACTATTGTAAATTCAGCCATTATCTCCCCCGATAATTAAAAAGATCATCTAAAACTAGATCCGTGCTCATCAATTGGTTCCAAGCACTAAGTATCTTTAATTGTAGTTTTTTTGTGATTCTTCGCCCCTTTCTCCCCTTTGATANCTGCTTGTGGGTGAGNCCCTCCTGGGAAATACAAACAAGGTCATTATTCCGTAATTCTGCATCGACCATGAGTCGATCGAGGGGTTGAATACCAGCTTCCATTTGAATTTTATCACTCACTTTACTTGACTGAACACCAAAATATCGAAAGTAAATAGATAATAAATCATGAGAATACTTCTTACTACCACTTCTTATCAGGATACTCCTGGACCACACCATGACCTTTTAGCCTCTACCGGCTGGGAGATCACANGGGAAAGAGGCCCACTTCCAGAGGATACAATGCTCGAACTAGCAGGTGAATTTGATGGGTTTCTGTGCGGCGACGACGCAATAACTCAAAGCGTTATAGATNGGTCGCTACCTAGACTAAAAGTAATTAGCAAGTATGGGATTGGCCTAGATAAGATAAACGTTAATTACGCAACCGAAAAAAAGATCCCTATTCTCTTCACTCCCGGAGTCAATCATACAACCGTAGCAGAGCACTGTTTTGGATTACTCCTTGGGATTACAAAAAAAATTCACTCTAACGCAATTGAAGTTTCTTCAGGTTCTTGGAAGTCAGGTTGGAAAAAACCTGTCGGAAACGAAATTATGGGCAAAACCATTGGCATCATAGGGCTCGGAAGAATTGGNAAGGAGGTCGCTACTCGGGCAAAAGCTTTTGGCCTTGATGTTATTGCCTATGATCCATTCTACGATGAAGAATTTGGGAAGACTCATCAAATTCATAAGAGCACCTCGATGGACGACGTTTTATGTAATTCTGATATCGTATCACTTCACTGCTTTCTTAATGAAGAAACCCATGGCATGATAAATACCCAAAAAATTCAACAAATGCGTAATAACGTCATTGTTATTAATTGCGCAAGAGGGGAAATCGTTGACACAGACGCTATGAAAGAAGCTCTTGAAAGTGGAAAAATTGGAGGCTATGGAACTGACGTTCTCGACACAGAACCTCCTGCTGAAAATCATCCGTTACTTGACGCACCAAACTGCATCATCACTTCACACATCGCTTCCAGAACACATGAATCAGTGGCAAGACAAGCAGGCATGGCGACAAGAAATATCATCTCATATCTGAACGGCACTGAAGACTTCACACAAGCAAATACATTTTAGTAAAAACAACATGACAGAAGAATTTTATATTGTTCCTCCAGAACAGCACAACGAACTCGTAGCCCTTGCATATAAACACAGGGGCTACAGCTCAGAAGAATCTGAAGATGCGGCTAAGTTCTGCTCTTTCGCATCAACTCATGGTGTACGTACTCACAATGCCCTCAAAGCATTACACCTAGACGAATTATTTGGTTCGGGAAATGGTGGATGTATTCCAAATTCAGAAATTGAAGTTATTGAGAATAAATTTGCAGCCAGTGAATCATGGAACTGCAACAAGAAGCTTGGTCAGAGCGTAGCTTACGAGGCAATAGAAAGATGCATTGAGCTAGCCGATAAATATGGAATAGGCCAAGTTTCAGTGGACAATGCATTCCATTACCTTTGGGGTGGAGGCTATGTTCTGGATGCAGCCAATAGAGGATACATCGCCTACACAAACTGCACCGCAGGACTAGCAGAGGTCGTTCCCTTCATGGGTAAATTTCCTACATTGGGCACGAATCCTCATAGCTGGGCATTCCCTACATCTGAAGCGATAGGCTTTCCAATCGTCATAGACTGGGCAACGTCAGTCGTTGCAATGGGAAGGGTTCAACAATTAAAAAGAGAGGGACAGCAATTACCGGATAACGCTGCAGTCGACAAGGACGGAAATCCAACTAATGACCCAGAGCAAGCTGCCTACCTAGTTCCTTTTGGTGCTCACAAGGGATATGGGATGGCTCTCATTAATGAAATACTGGCCTCCTTCATTGGTGGGTCCTTACCAACTCTAAGATCACGTGAAATTCCAGAGGGAGAGAAAAGAACTCCTAGCTTTTATTTTCAAGTCATCCATCCCGAAGCCGTGANCGGTGGCGCTTTTGCGGCAGGACGAAATCAAACTGAAAATGTTCGAGCCGTAATAGATGATATAAAGTCTCATGGCAACGAAGGNATTTTTCTTCCTGGCCAAGACTTTGCTCAGGCAGAAAGTCGTACTAAAAACGCTGGCGGACTTCTCTTCTCAGAGGCAGAAATTGATGAATTTAATCATATAGCCAAAGAAATAAATGCTCCTGAGTGGAATTTAGNATCATTCAATAAGTTCGAGGATTAATTAATTTTTCATGACTTAATGAAAAAGAATTGAAGGATCTTTAATTAACGTTATTATCGGCGCCCCATGGCACTTGAAATAAAACCTCAGTCAGAATGCAATTTTACACAGATTTCATTAGGTGAAATCATGCTCAGACTAGATCCTGGAAATGGGCGAGTAAGAACAGCTAGAACGTTTAACGCCTGGGAAGGCGGGGGAGAATACAACGTAGCCAGAGGGCTCAGACGATGCTTTGAAATGAAGACAGCCATNGTTACAGCCTTCGCAGAGAATGAAGTCGGTAGACTAATTGAGGATTTTATTCTTCAAGGCGGAGTAGACACTCAATTCGTTCAATGGAAGGAATTTGATGGTATCGGGAGAGATGTAAGAAATGGCATAAATTTTACAGAACGCGGATTTGGAATTCGGGGAGCCAAAGGAACATCAGATAGAGGCCACACAGCATCCTCTCTAATGAAATGTGGCGACATTGATTGGGATCATATCTTCGGCGAGCAAGGATCTCAGTGGTTTCATACTGGAGGAATATTTGCAGCACTTTCCGAGACAACTGCCGAGCTCGTCATTGAAGCCTGCAAGAAAGCAAAAGAGCACGGCACCATTGTTAGCTACGACTTAAATTATCGTCCATCACTATGGAAATCAATAGGCGGCCAAGAAAGGGCCCAAGAAGTAAATAGAGAAATCGCAAAGTACGTTGATGTAATGATCGGTAACGAAGAAGACTTCACTGCGTGCCTCGGATTTGAAGTTGAAGGCGTCGACGAAAATATTTCAGGGATTCAAGTAGATAACTTTAAGAGAATGATTGAAAAGGCCGTTTCAGAATTCCCTAACTTCAAAGCAACAGCCACAACTCTTAGGGAAGTAAAAACTGCAAGTATTAANGACTGGGGTGCAATTGCTTGGCATGATGGAGAATTCTATGAGGCGACTCACAGACCCGAACTAGAAATCTTTGATCGAGTCGGCGGTGGAGACTCTTTTGCTAGTGGACTCATATATGGCTTTCTTAAACACAACGACGCACAGCTCGCTGTNGAATTCGGCGCAGCTCATGGAGCTCTTGCTATGACAACTCCCGGCGACACAACAATGGCAACCTTATCAGAAGTGGAAAAGCTAGTAGAAGGTGGAAGCGCTAGAGTCGACAGATAATCACAATATGAGTTACTTAGAATCCATCTTTTCACTCAAAGGTAAAANAGCTGTTGTCATAGGAGGCACAGGTGAACTTTGCGGAACAATGGCTGAAGGCCTAGCATTGGCAGGCGCCGAAGTAGTTATCGTAGGGCGCAATGAAGAAAAGGCGGCAGATCGAATAAATAATATCAAAAATTCAGGCGGAAATGCCTACTTTATTAAAGGAGATGTCACCAACAAAGAATCGATAAAAACCATACTCGATAGCGTAATAAACAAATCAGGAAAATGTGAAATCCTTGTGAACGGAGCCGGCATTAACTCAGCTACTCCTTTTCTTGAAATACCCGAAGAAGAATTCGATCAAATATTTGAAACAAACTCCAAAGCTGTTTTCCTGACATGTCAGATCTTTGGTGAATACTTCCTTGATAAGAATATATCAGCATCAGTGATTAATGTAGGCTCAATGTCTGGCGTCATACCCCTNTCAAGAGTATTCACTTACTCAATGACTAAAGCAGCCGTNCACAATATTAGTAAAAATTTAGCCAGAGAGTGGGCCAATCAAAACATTAGAGTGAACACACTAGTCCCTGGATTTTTTCCGGCTGAACAAAATCGTAAAGTTCTAACCGAAGATCGAATTAATTCAATCATGGGACACACTCCAATGCAACGCTTCGGCGAATCCAATGAATTAATTGGTGCAACTCTTTTCCTCGCTTCGGAAAACGCAAGTAGCTTTGTGACCGGTTCCGAAATAATTGTCGATGGCGGCTATGCCAGCATGACAATATAAAGTATTTAGAAACTATTCTTTTTCTTTCTCAGTCTCTTTGTTCGTTGAATCTGCTTTATCAGGGGATTCATCTGAAGAACCAAAATCCGCTAAAGGGTCATTCTTTGTTCCAGTCAAACCTACAGGCCTTGAACCTCTACCTCCACTTTTTGGAGGCAACACATCAGGAAGTGCTTTGAGNAGGTCCTGCCTAGGCTTTCTTTCTGATTCTAAACTTGCCTCAGTCATAACGACTAACTTGGGNGATGGGTAACGATAGTAAAAGGCTCTGAGGTCTTTCTCTCTTTCTATCCAATACTCAGTACTTAGAAATCGGCTTTGCTGAACTTTTGGTCCGAGGTTCTTAGCAACAAGACTCTCGGCAATTCCTGTCCTGACAGCTCTACCATGAAAAATAATAACCCAAGCCTTATTATCACTGTCATACTCAACGATAAATTCTATCCCAGATTGGTCATGTTTGTAGAGCTCAGCTTTACCAACACTTTCAACAAGTCTAGTTTCTATACTCCCCTTAGGTTGCCCAAACTGCTTGAGAAAATAACTTCTGGGCTCACCGATTTGNGCCTCAGAGCTGATGATTGATAATAGCAGTGCAACTAAAGGAGAAATAGTCAGTAATAATTTCATCTAGCGGAATTGTAACTGCTCGCGGCTTTGCGTCAATGCCTCAAAGGTATAGAAGATTTAGAAAAAGAGTCATTTTAAGGGGTAGTTTTAATAAATGGACCCTCTTAATGTTTCTTTAATGTTTCTGTGTTTATAATGTAAATACTGAATATATAATGTAAATACCATGATACAACAAATAGAGAATCCTAATGATCAAATCGTTTCTCTGGCAACGGCAGGCAACCAAAAAGCCTGCGAGCAACTCATCGACATGCTTTATCCGGTGATCGAACCGATAGTCCGAAAGCATTTGAGCCCAGGGGAGGAAAAACAAGANGTTTTACAGGAAATTTTCATGAAAATCTTCTGCAATTTAAAACAATTTTCAGGGAACACACCGATTAGGAACTGGAGCTCAAAAATTGCATTGAATACCTGCTATGACAGGCTTAGAAAAAAAAGGGTAAGGCCAGACCTTGTTTACGGTGAAAGGGCCGTGGATACCGCAGCTAGACCTAGATCAAATCCTTTAAGAACGGATAGAAGCTTTGAATATGAACTTGTAGATGAGTTAATCACTGAGCTTTTATCGTCATTAAATCCTCAAGAGAGAACAGTAATAACTCTAATCGAGCTCAAAGAAAAAAGTGTTAAAGAAGTCTGCGAAATTACCGGTTGGAGTGAATCAAAGGTAAAAGTCACTAAAATGCGGGCAAAGCGCAAACTGGAACTAGCAGTCCAAAAACTGGAAGATGATCCACTCGGTGCGGTCGGCATACATAACTGAATTGATGAAAGAATTTGAATTAGTAAACGCAGATCATACTTTATAATTATAATTAAATAAAAATATGAAATTTGGCCGCTTTATCATTCCAACAACAATTACTGCAGCAATTGCTATAATTGCTTGGGGGTTTTTGGCGAAAAATGATTCACCAGAAATTATTAGTTCAAATGCCAATCCTAAAGAAAAAACCAATAATTCAACTCAACCAACTGCCACAATAATAGAAGATCAAAAAACAAGTAGACTTAATAAAGTTGCCACCCCGAAATTCCCCAATAAAACCGCTCAATCAGTAACCACTGAAAACCCAAATAAACCTCTAACCCGTGAACAGCTTAATTCACGAGCCATTACTGTTGAGAGGGTCGCAAACAAAAGACTCGATGACCTCACTTTGCTTTTAGATCTAAGCGAAGAGCAACAGGACTTCATCTTTCCCATACTTGCAAAATCGGCAGCAGCTTTTCATCCATCTTTAATTGCTGAAGGTAATGAATTGATTAAAGGAATAGAAACTGCAGTTCGACCNGGGGCACCAGTTGATGTTGTAGAGTCTGAAATTTATGACATTCTCGACGAAGAGCAGAAGTTAATACTTGAAGAAGAAGCCGTTGATCGCGAGGCCTGGTGGGACGATATCGTGGCGCTTCTAGACGATGAATCTAAACAGGGCGTTAATAGCAGTAGAGACAAACCCGTTAAAGAGACGCCTTCAGAAGGAATAGAAAAGACTCCAAATGATGGAAATAGAGAGAATAATGCAGCTAAAAGTAAGATAGATGATTTCTCNGGCCTTTTGAAACAAAATTAAGATAATTGTAACCACTTTGTATTTGCCANCGTCTTAATAGATAGATAANCTAAACGAAATTAAGATTTCAGATTTAGATACATTTTAAAATCTACCCCTNACATAAAAATGAAAAATTTAGCACTAATACTTTCACTAGTAATGCTATCTGCCACAATCTCATCAGCCGGCCACAAAGGTTGGAGCTGGGGATGGTGGATGCCNAAACCACCCAAGCAGTGGGAAAAGCCTGAGCGCCCTGAAAAGCCTGAAGGTGAAGATCAGGAAAAGCCGGAACGTCCTGAAAGACCAGAAGCTCCTGAAGCTGAAGAGCAGGAGAGGCCAGAACGTCCCGAGGCACCTGAAGCACCTGAAGGCGAAGAGGGTAAAGTTTTCGGAAACGGAAACCTTCCAGAATTCTTAGTTAAGTATGACCTCAACGAAGACGGCGTCCTTGACGAGGAAGAGAGACAAGCCGCCAAAGATGCTCGCAAGAACAGAGCCAAAGAAAGGCGTGCTAAGTGGGACGCAGACGAAGACGGCAAAATCTCAAAAGAAGAGCGTGAGGCCGCTCGNGATGAGCTTCGTGCAAAAATTGAAGAGAAGCGTTTAGCAAGATTTGCTGAAGTTGACACTGACGCCGATGGTTCATTATCAGCTGAAGAGTTTGGTGCCATCGGATCAATTGAGCGTCTAGCTAAATGGTCACCTAAAAGCGTTGAAAGAATCTTTTCTCGCTTAGATGATGACGAAAGCGCTGGCATTACGGCTGATGAATTTACTCTTCACCTAAGACACTGCCGCCATCACAAAGGTAAAGGCAAAGGACCAAAACGTCCAAAAGGTGATAAGGATGAGGAAGAAAAAGAAGAAGAGGTTGTAGAAGAGGAAGAGAAAGAAGAAGAGCCCGCTGAAGAGGTTGTAGAAGAAGATCCAGCCGAAGANGGAGATGAGGAATTCGCTAGAGAGGTTGCTAATTAATAAACAATCTTCACTGAGAACACAAAATTTTGTAAGCGGCCCTTGTCTCCAAGGGTCGCTTTTTTTTAAACTAATCTTTACNTCTACATATTAATGCATTTGTTGAAACCAACAGTCATATTAGGGTTTCTAATTTTAATCAAAATAGCTAGCAGCGCTGATAGGGAACTTTACTTCAATGACTTTGAAGACGCCCCTATAGGTGACAATGAATTAGTGGGCTACGACGATTGGAATGGAACCTCTAATAACAGTGGGTCACATGGAATTGAAGGAGCAGCCGTTGAAGGGCTCGGCAAAAGCGCCTTCATAGGTTACAACTCTCCAGGAAGATTCACTGAAACTGTTTATGTTCTTCGATCAATAGCGCACGACCCTGATGCTACTGGGGAACCAATTATTAGACTNGAAGCGGTCGTGGGGATTAATGATTCTGATAATCCTAATAGCAACCCTGAAAGGGACAGCTTNTTTATAACCTTTTTTAACCCCAGTGGATCAACAATGGCGTCACTAACTTACAACAATACGGAGACCTCATTTGGGCTATGGAGAGAGGATGGTCGGAATACTTTCGANACGGGTGAAGAATTTATTAGAAATGAAGTTCAAATCCTAGTTGCGGAAATTGATCTAGTTGAAAACACATGGTCAGTGGATTTGGACGGTTTTCAAATTTTTCGTGATGAGCGATTCACTGCTAAGAACTTAAGCCGGGAACTTGGAGGAATCGCAATTCAATGGCAAAGAACCTCTAATTCAAACTGGGGCAATAACTGGCTACTTTTCGATGATATTGCCGTCTACGCCTCAACAACAAAACTAGTTATTCCTGAAAACCCATTTAAAATTCAATCCATCACTAAAGATGACGAAGGAAACAATCAATTATCATGGAAGATACAACCAGGATTTTCTTACAAGGTTCAATACTCCGATAACCTTACTAATTGGAAAAATGATCTGCCNGGATCNCANCTATCAGGAGATGAAGAGAAAACCATAGAATTNACAGACAATTCATCCACTCAAACTAAGTTAAGATATTATAGGATTATTCGAACCGAATAACGCTTTAATTAAAATTTGAATCTTTATCACAGTCATCCCAAATGACCAAAACTCNCCTCACNGCTCTAATAATAATTATTTTCAATATTCTTATGGGAACCAGCAATGGAGAGGTCTTCATTAATGAATTTAGTGCCAAGCAAACNGAGCGTATTCTTAGGTGGGATGAAAANAATCAACCATTTGCAGGAAATTGGCCAAGTTGGTGGATGAACGATTTCAATAACTCAAACTGGAAGACAGGAAGACTCCCAATAGGTTACGATTTGGGAAACATTCGGACAAATGTGAAAGATTCCATTTACGGCATCTCTCCATCCATCTATGTGATCAAAACGTTTCAAGTAAGTGACGCTGATTCCTCGTCATCAAGGCCTCTTACACTTAGCATTAATTATAATGATGGTTTCATAGGATGGTTAAATGGTAAGGAAATTGGGCGAGCTAATAATGGGGTGAAAAATTCGCATATTTACTGGGATCAGGTGACTTATCGTGCAGGATCTACCTCGACAAGGTTAACTGATTTACAGATAGGGACTTCAAATGAGCTTTTAAAGAATGGCCAAAATACTCTAGCGATTCAGGTTAATAATCACAATCCATTGACGAGCATCAGATTGAACTTTTCATTACTTATCGATCAACCAGGTGCTCAAGAGACAGTGCTCGTACCCTCTGGCACTACAGTGAGATATTTTCCAGGGATAATGGAACCCGGTTCAGGAATCCATGAACCAGCCATCTTTGAAGATGAAAATTCTGATAACGAAGACTCTGATTGGATTGAGATTTTTAATTCAGGAACCTCAACAGTAAATATAAGNAATTGGTCTCTGACNGATAANGAAAGTGATACNGGTAAATGGAAATTTCCAGAGGGAACAGAAATCTCAGCCGGTCAGTACCTTTTAGTACTAGCCGACGCATTAGATTCTGAGATCGCTAATCCATTTTACATGCATACCAATTTCAAGCTTGATGCCGACGGAGAATTTCTTGGCCTCTTTGATGAAAAAGGAAATCCAAAGAGCACTTTCGAAAATAAATATCCTAAACAGCACAACTTCTACAGCTACGGCATCTCCAAAGAATCAGGTGAAAAAGTTTACTTTAGTCGACCCTCACCAGGAGCAATTAACTCTGGCCCATCTTTCTCAGAAAAGGTCAAAGCGCCTTCCATGAGCACAAGGGGAGGTTTTTTTAATGACTCTATAGAACTAGAAATCATCTCTGAAACGCCCAATTCAACAATAATATTTACAAGAGATGGATCAGAGCCAGAAATAAATAACGGCTCAACATATTCTACCCCTATCGCTCTCACTAAATTATCAGAAAAGAAGGGACATGTTATAAGAGCAAGGGCATTCTCTGACGGGCTTATACCATCGAATACTAAAACTAATACCTATCTCATTGGACAAGATCAGAAATTACTCAATTCCCCTTCACTAATTATTACGGGTGACTCTGAGCGAGCACTCTTTGATCCTTTTGGAGCTTTTGCCATTAATGGAGGGCAATACGTTAATAACCAATGGCAACCTACCGGACCAAATGATTACAATAATGTTATTAATCGTGGACGGTGCTACGAAAGAAAAATACATGCAGAGTTTTATTTTGAAGATGGCTCATCCGGCTTCAGGACTGACTGCGGACTCAGAGCAGCAGCATCATCTTACTCAAGGCCAAGAATGCTACTTAACCAGACAGACTCAAGCCCTTGGCAAGCTAGGGGAACTCAAAAGCCTTCATTTAACCTTTATTTTAGAGACGAGTATGGAAACCCTGAAGTCCAGATTCCTCTAAATGGTATTGATGATCCAATCGATACGTACAAAAGATTCAGAGGAAGAGCGGGGAAAAATGATATAAAGAATCCTTACATCGTTGATGAATTGGTTCGAAGAATGAGCCGAGACATGGGGCAGCCTGCAAGTACAGGTGTCATAAATACTCTCTATGTAAATGGAGAACTTAAGGGGTTTTATAACTTGGTTGAAAGACTTCGTTCTCCTTGGTTCTCGACAGTCCACAATTCTGAGGACGGCGTAGACTGGGACACACTCGCACTGCAAGGACAGGGCAGTAACGTAGCCGAAGGAAATATGGATGCCTGGGACGAGATGATTAGAAGACTGAACTCTCGAACAACAAATCAGAACTGGTTACAAGTGCTAGAGCTAGCAGACGTGAACAATATGATTGATTACTACCTCCTTAATATCTACATGGCGACATGGGACTGGCCACATAACAACTGGGTGGCCGCGAGAGAGCGCTCAGAAAATGGGCGTTATCGACTTTACGTATGGGATGCCGAGGGCGCCATGAACAACAAAGGCAATCGACCCATTTCTCAAGAAATGATAAAACCATTTATTTCAACAGGGAATGGGGAGTTAAGAGATCTCTGGAGAGGTTTATCTCGTTGGGATGAATTTAAAATAATATTCGCCGACAGAATAAACCTGCACCTTTTTAATGGAGGAGTGCTAGACGATAGAGACTTTGAAAACTCTCACCTAAAAAAACTAGCAGATGGACTCTATGATGAGTTTAGAGATCTTCTCAGCTTCATGAACAAGGAATCTATAAATGAAAATATTATACGTTCATGGGCAAATATAAGTACAGGAAGAAGGCAATACTTATTTGGTCCCCGTAGAAAAGAATTTGAGAATAATGACTTGTGGCCAAGCACTTCACCACCACAATTTAGCCAATTCGGTGGTAGCGTTGAAGAGGGTTACAACCTCGCTATCACAAACGAAAAAGGAACTATTTACTACACCACTGATGGTTCTGATCCAAGAAATCTTGGAGGATCAATTAACTCAAACGCCATTAACCAATCAGGTTCAAGTGTTGACGTTACGCTGTTACCCTTGAATTCAAGTTGGAAATACAGTGATTCAAACGGTGATCTAGGGGCTACCTGGAAAGAGCCTGAATATGATGACACGGCATGGAATGAAGGTTCATCCCCTCTTGGATACGGCAACATCTCGGATACGGCAAAAGTTCCCAGAGTAAATATTTCCCTAGAGACGGAGATCAACCCAAGGCCAAGACAAATCACAACTTACTTTAGAAAGAGTTTCGAGATCGAAGATGCAGAAAGCCATTATGAACTTCGATTGAAAATTATGGCTGATGGGGGTGGCGCTGTATATTTAAATGGAAAAGAAATTTTCAGAGATTCCAACTTGCCCGAGAACGCTACATTTGAAACAACTTCAGATAATGATTCGAGTGACCTCAATGAAGGGGATTTGGATGAATATATCGTAAATGCAAATACACTCACTGAAGGCACCAACATCATTGCCGTTGAAATGCATAATGGATCAAGAGCAAGCAGTGATATGGTTATGGAACTCCAACTAGATGCAACTAGAACAAACCCACTCAATAAACCGTTAAAAATAACAGAGCCCATAACAGTAAAGGCACGAAGCCTTAATAATAACGAATGGAGCGCAGTAACTTCTGCATCCTTCACCGTCGATACAGTAGCGGCATCATCGGATAATCTTGCAATTGTTGAGATGCTTTACAACCCTATAGGAGCCTCTGAGGAAGAAAAGACTGCAGGCTTTGATGATGGGGATATGTTCGAATTCATCAAATTAAAAAATATTAGCAACCTGCCAATATCCATGGATGGAGTTCGCTTCTCTGACGGTGTTTATTTTGATTTTACTGAATCAAATATTAGCTCCCTTGATCCCAGGTCCAGCCTTATCATTGTAAGTAATGAAGCGGCGTTCACTTTGAGAAATGGTGCAATTTCCTCATTCGCCGGTCAGTACACTGGCCAACTCAATAACAGCGGTGAAAGAATTAGACTCATTGGAACCGATGGATTGCCCATACAGGATTATTCTTACGACCAAGATTCTCCATGGCCAGTCTTGGACGATCTGGATGGGCATTCAATCCAAATCATCGATCCGTCTAAGGACAATGGCAATGGAGCAAATTGGAAAGCATCAGCTCAAGTCGGAGGCAGTTTAAAAGGAAATCAAAGTTTCGATGAATGGAAGTCAGAATATTTCACAGAAAATGAAAATTCAGACCCAGCAATATCTGGTGCCGGCGCTGACCCTGACATGGACGGGCTTAATAACTTTACAGAATTCGCCTTAGGATTTTCACCAAAAGAATTTCAAAGCTCTCCTATTAAACCGATCGTCGAAATCGATACAGCAAATGGTAAGCCTTATTTATTCATTGAGTTTTCAATGGCTCCAGGAGACCGAAATGTAAATATAGTGATTCAAAGCAGTAAAGATTTAGTTAGTTGGAAAGACAATGAAGATCAGATAGGAACCGAAAGAGTTGGCGCTGACGGCTTAGTCATAAAAAGATTCAAATTCTCTGACCCAGTGCTCGAATCTTCGATAAAATCCACTTTTCTAAGACTAAACGTTACAGAATAAAGTAATATTAGCTATAATTGCGCCATATATTTTATTTATAAAAATACAAAAAAACGTTATTTCCTTTAGGAACAGTATTCCATTCACATAGGAATTACGTACAATAATTAAAATAATTTCCCAACTGATGAAGTTTCTCGCAATTATACTAGGTACAGCACTGTATTTAAAAGTGTCAGGAGTGGTACTGGCAGAAATTGACTTTAACAAAGACATTAAGCCCATACTTTCAGAAAACTGCTACTACTGCCACGGGCCTGACGAAAATAAAAGGAAGGCAAAGCTACGTCTTGATGATTTTAAAGACGCAACGGCTGAGAAGAACGGGTCTATTGCAATTGTTCCTAATAATCCAGAAGAGAGCGAACTCTATCATCGAATCATTTCTGATGACCCGGACGAGGTCATGCCTCCTCCGGAAGCAAAAATAAAATTAACTGAAGACCAAAAAAAACTTTTAACAGAATGGATCAAATCAGGTGCAAAGTATGATGAGCACTGGGCTTTTATTAAAGCTGAAAAACCCAAATTAATAAAAACCCAACACCCCATTGATGAGTTAGTACAAAAAACGCTCAAAGATTCTAATTTCAGTCAATCACCTCAGGCCGACCCAGAAACTTTAATTAGAAGGTTAAGCCTAGACTTAACTGGATTACCTCCCTCCCCTGATAAAATAGATAAATTTGTTAACGATAACTCGCCAGAAGCTTACGACAATCTTGTCACAGATTTACTTAATTCCAAGGCATACGGTGAAAGAATGACTTGGGATTGGCTCGATGCCTCACGCTATGCTGATAGTAATGGCTACCAAGGAGACAGTGAACGTACAATGTGGCCTTGGAGGGATTGGGTCATTAAGGCCTTCAATGAAAACATGCCTTTTGACAAATTTACAGTATGGCAAATTGCAGGTGACCTTCTTCCAAATGCTACAGAAGAACAAAAACTCGCGACTGGTTTCCTACGCAATCATCCTATCAATGGCGAAGGCGGCCGAATTGCTGAAGAAAATCGCGTCGACTATGTCATGGACATGACGGAAACAACGGGAACCGTTTGGATGGGCCTGACTTTTAATTGTTGCCGTTGCCACGATCACAAATTTGATCCNATCACNCANAAAGANTANTNNCAGNTNAGTGCATTCTTCAACCAGACACCTCTTAATGGTGGAGGAAGAAGCGGTCAGATGGAACCCGTTCTTCTCGTTCAATCAGATGAACAAAAAGAGGAAATCAAAAACACCGAAGGTGAACTGCTAGCTTTAGATAAAAAAATCAAAGAACGAAAAATTACAGTCGAAAATGAGGGTCCCCAGATCAAAGAAGACCCGAATTGGAAAATCCTCTCCCCTGACGACTTCAAAGCGAACACCCAAAAACTTACCGTCCAAAAAGATTATTCAATTCTCGCTAGCGGTGAGAATCCAAAAAATGACACTTATACAATCAAGGCAAAAACTGATATTTCTGAAATTAGTTCATTAAGACTGGAGGCTCTTATGGACCCAACAATGACAGGAGGAGGACTTGCTCGATCAGATAGTGGAAACTTTGTGCTGACTGGGTTTGAGGCATCCATCATTAAGGAAGGTCTCAAGGAACCAGTGCCGCTTATAATTGGGTCAGCAGAAGCAACTTTCGAACAAGGTTCTCATAAGATTAGCACAACCTATGATGGCAACTCACAAACTGGTTGGGCAGTTCACCAGGGTAAAATCGTAGACAAAGATCACGAAGCCGTCTTTAGACTCAAAGAAAAAATCACTGCTGGAAAAGGAACAACCATCCAATTTGTCTTACGCCACGATTCACAAAACGCTAANCACAATCTCGGAAGGTTCAGATTATCAATTAGTGAAAAACCTGATGCCCCTCTAAACAAAGGATCCAGGAATTTGGATGCTCAGCTTGCAGAACTGAATCAAAAAAGAAAGGAACTGAGTGATAGACTAAGCAATCAGAAAAAGTCTGGTCCAAAAGTTATGATCATGAAGGATATGGACAAGGTCAGAACCACCTACATTCTAGATAAAGGGTCATACGAAAAACGTGGTGAAGAAGTTAGCATGGGGATCCCAAATGCACTTCCACCTATGCCAGAAAATTTTCCCAAGAATCGACTTGGACTGGCCCAATGGATTATCAGCCCAGACAACCCGTTAACCTCCAGAGTCATCGTGAATNGGTTCTGGCAACAGATCTTCGGTATTGGCCTCGTGAAAACTGCAGAAGATTTCGGGACACAAGGTGAAACACCAGCCAACCAAGAAATTCTTGATTACTTGGCAACGACATTCATTGAATCAGGCTGGAACGTTAAAGAACTGATGCGCCTAATTGTGAATAGTGACACTTACAAACAGTCTTCCAAAGCCACTAAAGTNACTGAAAGTGATTCTAATTATTCGNTAGATCCAGATAATCGATTTCTTTCAAGAGGGCCACGTTTTAGAATGCCTTCATGGATGCTACGTGACAATGCTCTCGCGGCGAGTGGTCTTCTAGTACCCAAGATTGGAGGAAACCCAGTCAACACCTATCAACCAGAGGGCGTCTGGGAAGAAGCGTCTTTCGGCAAAAAAAGATACTCTAGAGATAATGGCGAAAACCTATACAGGAGAGGACTTTACACTTTTTGGAGGAGAATAATAGCACCGCCAGCTTTCTTTGATAATTCGAACCGGTCGACTTGTAATGTGAAACCTTTTCTTACAAACACACCTCTACATGCNCTTTATATGTTTAATGATGTGACCTTTGTAGAAGCCTCAAGAGCTTTAGCAGAAATGGCAATCACGAGTACCAATGACAATGATTTGGATCGACTNAATTTTATCTTTAAGAGATTGCTGGCTAGGNCACCAATCGCATCAGAACAAGAAATACTTCTTAAAGCATTAAATAGATCAAGACAAAGCTACACTAAAGATCCTGGCTCGGCTTCACAATTCCTTTCGGTCGGTGAAAAGCCCATCAATGATAAAATTAATCAAATCGAACATGCCGCATGGACAGCAACTTCGCTCGCCGTCATGAATCTTGACGAGGCAGTTACAAAGCAATAAGAAATTATAAGCATCATGAATCCACTTCAGCAAAATCATCTCGATCTGACTCGACGAGAGTTCTTTGGTAAATCGGCAACCGGGGTAGGAACGATTGCTTTATCAGGATTACTTAATGATAGCGGCTTTGCCGCAGACAATGACAGGCAGGCTATTGGAGGCTTGCCGGGGCTCCCTCACTTCAAACCAAAGGCCAAAAATATTATTTACCTTTTCCAAAACGGTGCACCAACGCATGTCGATCTCTTTGACTACAAACCAAAGATTATGGAGATGCACGGTAAACCCATTCCGGATTCTTACGTGGGCGGCAAGCGTTTCAGTACAATGACCGGAAAGGCCAACGGCAAGTTAATGCTGGCTCCGGTCGAACCTTTCAAGCAAAGAGGACAGTCAGGGGCATGGGTCAGCGATTTTCTTCCATACACTGCAGAAATAGCAGACAAAATTTGCTTTGTTAAATCAATGCACACCGACGCTGTGAATCATGCACCCGGAATCAGCTTCCTTTTGAGTGGAGGACAAATACCTGGAAGACCAACGCTAGGTGCATGGATGGCTTATGGGCTTGGTGCGGAAACAGAAGAATTGCCNCGATTTGTGGTGATGACTTCCGTGAGCAAGGGAACGACTTGTGGTCAAATCTTCTATGATTTTTACTGGGGCAGTGGCTTTCTTCCATCCAAGCACCAAGGGGTTCTATTCAGAGGAAGTAGAGACCCTGTCCTTTATGCGAAGAATCCTAAAGGAATGAGCCGTGAGATGAGAAGAGAGTGGCTCGATAGTATTGCCGAACTAAATCATCACAAACTCCAAGAATACGGTGACCCTGAAATTGCGACTAGAATTTCACAATACGAGATGGCTTTTAAGATGCAGGCAAGCGTTCCTGAGCTGACAGATTTTACGACCGAGTCTAAGGAGACACTTGACATGTATGGGCCCCAAGTCAACGAACCAGGCACCTTTGCCTACAATTGCCTCATGGCAAGGCGTCTAGTCGAAAGAGGAACAAGAACAGTTCAAGTCATGCACGCCGGATGGGACCAACACGGCAGCCTGACTACAGAGCTATACACTCAGTGTAAAGATACTGACCAACCCAGTGCCGCACTCGTAAAGGATCTTGAGCAAAGAGGCCTCCTAAAAGACACCTTAGTTATTTGGGGTGGTGAATTTGGAAGAACACCATTCCTTCAAGGAAATCTCAATGAAAGGAAGAAGTGGGGGAGAGACCATCACCCATACGCTTATACAATCTGGATGGCCGGTGGAGGCGTTAAGCCGGGTATATCATACGGAGCTAGTGACGACCTAGCCTTCAGTGCTACTGAAAATCCAGTCCACGTACATGACATCCAAGCCACTTGGCTTCACCTCGCAGGAATCGATCATGAAAGGTTAACCTACAGATTCCAAGGAAGGCGCTTCAGGTTAACTGATGTGCACGGCAATGTNGTGACCGATGTGATAGGATAAAAAGTTAGCGAGCCATAATTTAGTAANAATTAAAACTCGGTGGATGGGAAGAGATAAGACCTTTAAAGTAAAATGAAATGTGTTAGGCTAAGGAATGAGCGGATCAAAGCCAGATCCTCAAGGGTGTTTTGTTAATGCTGGGCTAGGTATCCTTGCATTGCCATTTTACGCAATTGCTACGGTCGCTTCTACACTTGTGGGGCCTATACTCATGTTCTTGGCGTTCAAAAACTCTAGTTTATCTTCTTTTATTTGGGGTATTATCACTTTTCTTATTGCAGGCACTCTATTAAGAATTGCTCAAGCCATAAGCTCCGGACAGTATAAAAAAATAGGTGATCCTAAATTTTGGATGGGAAAAGATAAGACTTTTAAGATCTAGGTAATTCTTAAACTCAAAAAGAATTACATTATTCTTAATTCTTCAGATAAGACTTAGGAAGTGATCATTGACACATTGATCCTGAGAAGCGAAAATTAAACGATCTCGAATAGTCGATTAAAAACAAGAACGGTAATAATATGAACCTCAAAGTAAGCCTGATAATTATCGTGATGGCATCTTTTAGTTTTGGGGTTGTTGTCGAGCGTTTTATCATTTCATCTGNTTCAGAAGATTCTGCCAAGGTTATTAATAAGTCGGCAAAAGAAAATACCTTAAATGGGAAAGGTAGAACTGAATCAAATTACTCCTCCTCTCAACAAGATAGTGGCAACGACCGTGAGGATTCGGAAGATAATGAGAATCCTTTTGATGATCAAACAAGAGACCCAGTCGATAATATCATAAACCAAATAGATAGAGGAAAGCGCATCACTGCGGCACAAGTCTCCTCAGTACTCGAACAATTACCCGCTGGCAGGAAACGTCGTGAATTCATACACCGCGTCGCCTCTCACTGGGGGCGTAAAGACCCAAAAGCAGCACTCGCCTGGTCTGACTCATTAATTCCCTCTGAGCAGTCCATTGCTGTCGAAGAAATTGTTCATGGTTGGGCAAGGACTGATCCAACAGGTGCAGCTAATTATGTAACTGAAATTCCTAAGTCACGACGAAGCCTTGACTTAGTCCACGCAACTGGCCACATCTGGGCTGAACAAGATCAGCAAGCTGCCATCGATTGGGCCATGAGCCTTCAAGACCCAGCGCTTCGCCAACGTGCTTTGAGAGGATCTGCTGGCGTTTGGGCAAGAACTGATCCTAGCTCCGCGAGTGCTTTTGCTCTTGAGATTAAAAACCCATACGAAAGGCACGGAGTCATTGAATCCGTTGCCCGTCGCTGGTCTCGTCAAGAAACTGCAGAAAGTTTAGAATGGGCATTAAGCATGCAGGGCGAAGACAGGAATCGTGCCACTAGAGCAATTATTGAGGAAATTGCCGACCACGACCCAAAGCAAGCAGCCGGACTATTATCAGAAATATCTTCTTCTCTATCAGGTGATGGGACCGGAGGAAGGCTTCATAGAGACATCGCCAGTGAGGTAGCTGAAAGGTGGGCTTCTACCAATCCTAATGAAGCCGCCGAATGGATTGCTGACCTTCCTGAATCACATCACATNAANCATGAAGCAGCTCAGAGAGTTGCAGACAGGTGGGCCTCTGCCAATCCACAGGCAGCAGCAGAATGGGCTGTTGAGCTCACTGAGTCTGATAACATTCGCCGTCAAGCCGTTGAGCGAGTCGCTGACAGATGGCTAAAATATGACAGCTTGTCGGCCAGTGAATGGATTGCTGAAATGCCAATCGGCGAAGCCCGTGACGCAGCTGCAGGTGAATTAGTGAGAAATATTTCAGATAGTGATCCAGCTGCGGCATTCTCATGGGCAAACAGTGTTGGAAACGAAGGCTATCAAACTCACCTCATGGAGGAGGTCATCGAAGGNTGGCATAATGTAGATCCAAATGCGGCANGGTCAGCACTTCAAGCNACTGATTTGAGCGCCAGACAAAGAGAAAAGTTTAAGGAAATACTCGGCACTTCAACAGCCCCACCTGCAAACTCAGAAACTCCAAAATCAGAATAACACTTCAGTCTTTCCCCAACATTTCCTAATTGGCAAATTTTGGGAATAGTGAGCTAANANAATTAAAATCNCTTCAACGGTCCCCGGACTGACGCATGGCACCAGTTGACCCACGACGAAGCCCACTAGAATTTCCTCCCTTGTCAGTTCCACCCCCAAGGCGTGTCTCTGTTACCCCTCCAGACTCAANATCACCAGCTTCAATAAGCTTTACCAACGGAGGATGCTGCAGAGCTTTGGCGTTTACCTGCCCAGTTTTTCCAGGTCCCAAAAAGAGCTTTTTCCCACCTGGCAGTGGAATCTTAAGAGGCTTTTTGGTTTTATTAATAATATCCATAAGCAAGCGCATGATAACATGAACCNAGCCATCGTCCAGTAATCGAAGTTCTTTCTCTCCAGAGTGGTAGAAAACCTATTATTCTTTATACTTTAAAAGCTCGTTCCGTATCCTGGAACATCAATTTCAATGTCTAAAGAATCAAGTTTGTATGTGTAACACTCTAATGAAGCAGCAAGCCTATTGTTGAATTTTTTTGCCTCGTCTGCATCCCAGTTTGAAAAAAATTCATCCTAAAAAAACCAATCAATAATATTGAATATTGACCATTGTTTTGGTTCACTACCAGAATTTTTGCTTGTAGAAGATTTCCAGTCTGGTTTTGCATTAGCAGTACTTGAAACTGAGTGCATC
>PAHQ01000008.1 GCA_002705125.1 Verrucomicrobiales bacterium
TCGGAAACCGCTGACCTAGAAAATAGACAAATCGAATTTGAGGAAGTTTCATCCAAGCTCAAGGAGAATCGTGATCTCGTTCTGGAAACCGAAGAGCAGATTAAAAATACTCATAAAGAGTTCCTAGTCTTAAATGAAGACTTTTCTGTAACAAGTTCTAAACTTGAAAAAAGTCAGGAAGAATTATCTCAAACCTTAACGGCATTTGATAAACTCGAAGCCGAAATTAAGAGTAATAAAGAAATTAAATCTGTATTACTGAGTAGTTTAAAAACTCTCCAGGACGAAACAGTTGCATTTGAAGAGAAAAAATTAGCTCTAGCTGAAGTATCCATTGAGCTTGAAGAAAAAACTTTGGAGTTGGTTGATACAAAAGCTGAAATCGATGAGAAAATTGATCAGTTAAATCAATTAAATTCCAAATTTAAAATTGCTAATGACGGTCTTATAGAAACTGAGGAACGTATCGCTAGTTACCAAAAACAAGAAGGTCTACTTAAATCCGAAATATTAGATTTAGCAGACCAAAAGGCCGAGAGAGACAATATTTTAGATGAAGTAGAAACGTTACGTTCCGAAAAAGATGAAATAGATCAACACAATCTTCTTTATAAGAACGCGCAATCTAAACTAGAAGAAGCCCGCGATGAGTACAGTCAGGTTAAGCTAGATGAGCGCAAAGAAAGGGTCTCACTTGAAGAGAAAAAACGTGAAGTTCAAAGACTTCAAAATGAATTGCGCAGTTTTGCTACTGAGTCTAGAAAACTTAGCCAAATCAAAGAAGAATACTCGAAAATAAACAACGAATTAAAATCGAGCAAAGAGAATTTCAATAAGCTCAGTACCGAAATTGACAAACTAGAAAAACTTTCCTCAAGATTAAAAGAAGAAACTAATGATCTAGAGGTAAAGTCTCAGAAGTACCACACGTATCGAGTTGAAGTCGAAAAATTGGAAGCTCGTGCTGGAGAGTTAGGTTCCATTCAAACAAAATTAAAGAAAGCTGAATCCGAACTTACACAAATAACCGACGAGAAGAACAAGCTTGAGGCTGAATCGAATGTTCTGAAAAAAAGGAAAAAAACTTTGTCTAAAGCTGTGAGTCCTGACTGGGGAACAGTACATACCTTTAGTATTGATGTGATTGTCCAATTGGATGTAGTAGATGAGTTCATCAAAGCCTCCAAAAAGAATAATGATACTAGATGTATTCAGTCACTAAGCGAAATCCACTCATCATTGGTTAAGATTCTTTCTGACCATGATATTGAGATTTTGAGCCCTAGTGAGGGATCATTAATTAAAGATCAAAACGATCACATAGAGATTTTAAGTGGCCCTAAAGGAACAGAAAACAAACCAGTAAAAGTTAAATCTATTTCTAAAACTGGTTACCTATGTAAAAACGGTGGTAAGGGCAAAATCACGGTCTTACGCAAGGCGGAGATTATAACTGTTGGCTAATAATACTGACCTATAAATCAGTATTAATTTGTAGCCTTGGTTCAAAGATACTCTCTATCTTTTCAGTTCTTAATGGTTGATAAGGCCTGATAAGTTTAACTGTCTTGACTATATTATCTCCAAATCATTAACCTAAAAACGCACGCATTTCATAAAATGACACCAATGCTTAAACAGTACACTGCTATAAGGAAGGAACTTCCTGAGGATGTTTTGCTGTTTTTTAGATTGGGTGATTTTTATGAGCTTTTTATGGATGATGCAAAGAATGCAGCAGGACTCCTTGGGGTTGCTTTAACCAAGAGGAATGGAATGTCAATGTGTGGAGTGCCTCACCATGCAGCAGAGAGTTATATTGGGAAATTAGTTAAGGCTGGTAAAAGGGTTGCTTTAGCTGAACAAGTCGGTGAAGTCAAACCTGGTAAAATTGTAAAACGGGAAGTTACTCAAATTATAAGCGCTGGTACTGTCAATGATCTGAACTTATTAGACCAAGCAAAGAACAATTATCTTGCAGGAGTCTTTTTTTCACAAAAAAAATATGGTCTCGCCGCAATAGACTTAACAACAAGTCATTTTAAAATTGCTGAATTCGATGATTTTACCGATCTTGAAGATGAATTAAATAGAATCTCTGCATCAGAAATAATATTTTCTGAAGAACAGGATAATCATTTTGAAAAACTCTCAGAAAATATTATCTCTCATGATTCGTATGCATTCCTTAAAGACGGAGCATTTGAAAATTTAATCCAACATTTTGGAACGCACTCATTAGACGGCTTTGGTTGCTCTCATATGAGTGCAGGTGTTTCAGCGGCTGGTGGTGTTTTTCACTATCTCCAATCAACGCTTAGGAGAGACCTTAGTCATATTACGAACTTATCAGTGTATAAAGCTAATGCACATGTACTAATTGATACATCAAGTGCCAGAAACCTTGATCTTGTGGAACATAGAGCTGGTCGAAAACATACCTTGTTAGGTGCATTAGACCGAACTCAAACCCCGATGGGTGCTCGTAAACTAAGACATTGGATTCTTAATCCATTGAGAGAGGCTAAGATAATTATTTCTCGCCATGATCTCATTGAGGCTCTAATTTCATCCCCTTTTCAACTATCAAAAATCCGTGATGCATTATCAGAAGTAAGGGATATAGAAAGAACCGTTGGACGTCTAAGTGGTGGTTCCGGGAATGCTAGGGACCTTCAAGCCTTATCAAAATCACTATTGGCAGTTCCAGAATCCCGAGATCATTTAAATGCTCTTGGCGGAGGACCATTAGCCAATGAGCTAATTCCTAGAATGCGTGATTTTAAGGATTTAGTAAAGTTGTTGGAAGAAGCTATCTCTGACGAGCCTCCAGTTTCTTTAAGAGAAGGAGGAATATTCAAAGACGGTTATAATGAGGAACTCGATGAACTTAGAGCTGCTTCCACTGAAGGTAAAAGCTGGATTGCTCAACTTCAAACCGATGAAGCTAATCGAACTGGCATTAAGTCTTTAAAAGTTAAATACAATAATGTCTTTGGATACTTTATTGAAATAACCAAAGCTAACCTTGCTAATGTACCCGAGAATTATACACGAAAGCAAACTACTGCGAATGCCGAGCGGTTCATTACTCCTGCACTTAAGGAAGTAGAAAATAAGATTCTTGGTGCTGATGAAAGAGCCAAACAACTGGAATATGAGGAGTTCACAAAGGTAAGAAACACTGCCCTCGAAAACCTAGAATTACTTCAAGATACCGCAGATGCCGTTGCAGAAATTGATGTAATATGTGGCCTAGCTGAAACATCTAGGCTATTTAATTATTGCCGACCTATAATTAATGAAGGTCCTGAGCTTAACATTGAAGATGGTAGGCACCCAGTCATTGATCAAACAATGATCGATGAAAAATTCATCCCTAATAACTCAAAAATTAATACGGATGAAACTCGTTTGATCATATTAACCGGACCAAACATGGCCGGTAAATCAACTTATATAAGGCAGGTTGCTTTAATTACATTAATGGCTCAAATGGGAAGTTTTGTACCAGCCCATAGTGCGAATATAGGGATAGTTGATAGGATATTTACTAGAGTAGGTGCTAGTGATGATCTAGCAAGAGGTCAGTCCACTTTCATGGTTGAAATGAATGAAACGGCATTGATCCTCAATAATGCCACGAAGAATTCACTTGTTATTCTTGATGAAATAGGAAGAGGAACAGCGACTTTTGATGGATTAAGTATTGCTTGGGCAGTTGCTGAACACCTTCATGACGAAATAGGCTGTAGAACACTATTTGCCACACATTATCATGAGCTCACATCTCTTGCTGATAGTAAGAATGGTGTAGGCAATGCAAACGTCGCAGTACGTGAACACAATGATAAGATCATATTTTTAAGGAAAATTATCGAAGGCAGCGCTGATCGTAGTTATGGAATTCAAGTTGCAAGACTTGCCGGTCTTCCCATGAAGATAATTGAACGCTCTAAGTCTATACTCTCTCACCTTGAAGAAAAGAGCGTTCAGCCAAAAGCTGAAAAAGACCTGAGACCTAAAAAGAAAAGCAAACCCAAAAAAGTTGATGATTTACCTGATGCACAAGCCCCTCAACTAAATCTTTTTAATTGATACTCAGAGTTTAATAAAAATTAAAAATTCATTACATGTATAAAAATATTTTTTTCTTC
This sequence comes from Verrucomicrobiales bacterium, assembly GCA_002705125.1. Lineage (GTDB taxonomy): Bacteria > Verrucomicrobiota > Verrucomicrobiia > Verrucomicrobiales > DEV007 > EC70. The sequence continues at coordinate 4,158 of PAHQ01000008.1, forward strand.
GTGGTTCTACTGCTTACCACTACTTCTTCTTTCTCCGGAGATTTCAAGGGCGCCAAAAGAATAAAATTCCTAAATTATCCCGATTGTATTGAGTTGAAAAACTCTGCTGGGACCACCGCAGTTCTCAGTCACCATGTGGGTGGACGCGTTCTAAGTTACCGAAAGAATAATAAGGAATCTCTCTTCATCGCAGATAATGAAAGGGAATGGAAACCTGATGGTTCTAAAAAACCTTCTTCTGCTGGGAGGTTTGATATAGGTCCAGAATACCTGATTCCAAAAAGAAAGGAATTATGGTCAGGTAAATGGACTTCTACAATAATTGGACCTCGTAGTGCCAGACTGGAGAGTAAAGAATCGAAAGATGCGGGCATTCGTTTGATAAGGGAATTTATTTTAGATGAAAAATCCTCTCATTTAATTTGTAAACAAACTATGGAAAACACTTCGAATAAGGTTCAAAGGTGGTGTCATTGGGGGAGAATGTTTGCAATCCATGGTGGCATTGGGATCGTGCCACTCACACCAGAACACAAAAGATTTCCAAAGGGATACATTATGATGCGAGGGCGTGATGAAATGTTAATTCTTCCTGAAGATCCAATGATACGCAAAAGAGGAAACTTCCTTGAAATATTAGGTCCTCCTTCAGAACCTAAACTTGGTTTTGACTCCTTTGCCGGTTGGTTTGCATATCAAATGCCCAACGATTTGGCATTTGTTAAAACTTATAAAACTTTCCCTGATCGATTATACGGTGAAATCGCAGGGCTAACTCTATCAATTTGGTACCCCAACAAAGATTGGGTTCCGGCCTGTGAATTAGAACCTATAGGTCCAATGGAAGTAATGGAGCCAGGTCAAAAGGCTTCGTTCACTGAAAACTGGTTTTTAGTTGATAACCCTTTTCCTGATGAAGGCGAACAGATTGATTTATCTTCACTCGAATCTAAAATAAATAAACTTCATAACTAGAAACAATCATGAAACCTCTTATTTTTTTCTCTTACATATTTATAAGTTCTTGTACCTTTTCATTAGCTGAAAAAATTGATGTTTATTTTGGTACTGGAGGTCGTGCTTCCGAGGGAATTTATCATTCAAAGTTTGATACAGAGAGTGGTAAATTATCTCAGCCCAAAGTGGCAGCAAAAGTCAACGGGCCTGGTTTCCTAGCTTGGCATCCGGATCGATCAAAAATTTATGCTGTTGCTGGAATTGATGGTGGTCCTGGCGTTGCGGGTTTTGATGTAAAAAAAGATGGTTCTCTTGAGCAATTTACAAGCTCTCTAGTCAGAGATGGGGGAGGAACTCATATTGCTGTTCATCCTTCTGGCAATTTTCTACTGACTGCTCAATACGGTGGAGGCTCTACAGCTCTTTTCCCTCTTAATGATGAAGGTGAACTTGGCAAATCAGTCATCATTGATCACGAAGGTGGCTCTAAAGTTGTTGGAAAAAGACAAGATTCACCTCACCCTCATTGGTGTGGATTTTCTCCTGATGGAAAATACGCCTTTGTGCCAGACCTTGGCACAGATAATATTCATATTTACAAGGTAAACACTGAACAAACCGGGATAGATAAACATTCACTTGCAGCCAGTGTTCCCGGGGGTGGTCCAAGGCATATGCGTTTTTCAGCTGATGGAAAATTTATTTACCTTTTAAATGAACTCTCACTATCTGTAACAACATTTGCTTATGATAAGAATACTGGAAAAGCTGAAAGGCTTACTACCACTCCGTCCTTATCTGATGAAGTCAAATCTGAGGAAACGTTTAATTCGGCAGCTGAAATACTAATTCACCCAAATGGAAAATTTATTTGGTCCTCTAATAGAGGTAACGATAGCATCACTTGTTATCAGTCTGACCCTTCGACAGGCAAATTAATCGTTACGGAGGTCGAGCCAATTAGAGGCGCTTGGCCTCGTAATATTAATATTGATCCAACGTCAAATTGGATACTAGCAGCAGGTGCACATTCTAATACAATAGCAGTTCACATGGTTGACCAGGAAACAGGAAAACTTTCTTTTCAAACTCGGTCTATTATCAGTTTGCCGGGCCCTATTTGTATTTTATTTAAATAAAAATACTTTATTTTCCTAAAATATTCCCTATTAAAATAGAGCAACTTATTATTATGTTAGGTCATTATAATTTTTTGTTTTATTTATAATGGACTCATTTTCAGGAGGTTGTTAATGTTAAATAATATGACAATACAAAAAATTAATCCAATTGGTTGGGCCAACCTTACTGCTATGGCAACTGCAATATTTGCTTTTCTAGGAATTTTATTATTTATGCTTTTTGGTGGTATTCTAGGCGGTCTTATGGGGGGTGATGCTGCCATGCTTGGAGAGATGATGGGAGGAGGAGCAATCGCGCTTATACTTGGGCCTATACTTTATGGAGTTGTAACTTGGATTTTTACAATTATTTTCGCATTAATAATGAACCTATGTCTCAAATTGATTGGCGGTCTTAAGATTGAAGTTTCAGAATAAGAAAAAGCTTATTTTCTGACTACGCTAAAACACCTTTGATTACTTCAGCGGGGATCACACCTGTTAATCGCTGATCTAAACCGCCATAGTGGTAAGTTAAACTTTCGTGGTTTAATCCCATCAAATGTAATATCGTAGCATGGAGATCACGAACATGATGCTTGTTAACTGCAGCTTCATGACCTAAAGGGTCCGTTTCGCCGTAACTCGTTCCTGCCTTTACACCACCCCCAGCAAGGAAATAACTAAATCCCTTAGGATTATGGTCACGACCACCATTATTACCCTGAGAAACAGGTTGGCGACCAAATTCTCCCCCCCAAACTACTAACGTTTCTTCTAGCATTCCTCGTCGTTCGAGATCTTCAAGTAATCCCGCAATAGGCACATCAATCTCAGGACCATGGATCTTAAGATTTTCTTCCGCTCCGTTATGAGCATCCCAGTTTTGTTGTTGATGACCCCCTCCTGAGTAAAGCTGCACAAAGCGAACTCCCTTCTCAACTAAGCGGCGGGCAATTAAGCACTGACGACCAAAATGCGAAGTTGGAATTGAAAGCTTATGGTCACCCTTGCCCATATGTAACCCATAAAGCTTTTTAGTTTTTTCATCTTCATTAGAGATGTCAAGCGCCTCAGGAGCAGAAGTTTGTAGCTGATATGCAAGATCATAACTAGCGATACGGGCACTGAGTTCAGAATAAGATTCTTTACCACGTAGGTGCATTTTATTAAATTCGTTGATAGCATTTATCTTATCCCCCTGCATTGAATGTGTAATCATTGAACGCGGATTAAGATTTAATATTGGGTTTCCTTTAGACCTTAGAATTGTCCCTTGATATGCAGCAGGCATATACCCACTTGCCCAGTTTGCTGCTCCTGGAATTGGGCCACCTCGGGCATCAAGCATAACCACATAACCAGGCAAGTTAGGGTTTGTGGTTCCCAAACCATGAGAAACCCAAGCTCCTAATGAGGGGTGACCTTGCAAGATCCGACCACAGTTCATTTGTAAATTTGCTGAACCGTGGGCGAAGGAATCCATATAAAGTGACTTAATCACTGCAAGCTTATCCATGTGCTTTGCAATATTTGGAATAGCATCTGAACACCACTGTCCTGACTGCCCGTGTTGAGTAAACTTTCTCTTTGATGCCAAGAGTTTAGACTTTCGTAATTCACCTCTACGAATTTCCATATTTACCTCTTTACCATCATTTTTTTGTAATTCTGGTTTATAGTCCAATAGGTCCATTTGTGAGGGACCTCCATACATATAAAGAAAAATACAAGCCTTGGCTTTGGCAGGAAAATCCTGAGGTTTAGGAGCTAATGGGTTAACTAATGTACTAGCAGGCAGAGCACCAAATACTTTTTCCCCAGGAAAAATGCCAGATAGAGAAATTCCAGCCATAGAAGTTCCAAAATATTTAAGGAAATTTCTTCGGCCTTCTTCTTGAAACCTCGATTTTATATTCATTTAAATTATCTCACTTATTAAATTCCTAGGCTTAATCAACATATATAAATTCATTGAGATTTAGTAACATTGAGCATAATTCAGCCATTGCTCTTCTTTCAATAATCTGCTGATCTTTGTTAAGAATGATTTCTGTATCACTTCCTATTAATTTGGAGGCAGAATGATTTATTTGCGTAATTGGATATTTTTTTTCATTATTCTCAATTGAAAGTTTATCAAAAGTCACGCTTCCTCCCCACGAACTTATACCAAACCGACCCTCTCCTAAAATTGGCTTATTGTCTTTTGCAAAAACTTTAATAGCCTCCGTTCCTACAGAGCCAGAAATTTTGAACCCTATTCTATTTTCAACTAACTCTAATTCAAAGTCTAGAAACCCAGCTTTTAAATCACCCGTAGATTCTTTAGCAAGGGTTTCAATTTTACCTTTATTATAACGTTTCAAGGAAACTTCATTAGAATTGGCATCAATTAATGCCACATATCCATCAAATTGATCTCCTCTTACTTGAGCTCTTATCAAAATTGATACCCTTTCAGTAATGTCCTGTAATTGAAATTTTCCGCTAATCTTGTGGTCTCTCAATTCCATTTTAAATAAAGCAAATGCTGGCCATTCAATTTCTGCTCTAAGTGCGCTTTCATAACCTCCTGTCCATTTACCTTTAAAATAATCCCACCCAGAAGTAGGACCTTTTAAAAACTGCTTTGACGGAAGAATCTTGTGATAGTCATTAAAAAAAGCAGACGGGTAGTCTGGCCTAAAGCGAATCTGACTTGCTAAAGGTTCTTGTTTTTTGTGCTGTGTTACTAAAAATTTCTTTGCCATTTCTCGTTCTGCATGACTGGGGTCTCTACTCAACACAGTTCTAAAGGCTTTTCCTATGGGATCTTTACTGAGAAGAGCGCTATTAGAGATAAGCTTTGCGCTTTCAGAAATTATTTCACTGTTCAGCATTAAAAGCGCTTGTGGCGCAACCGTTGTTTGTGGGCGAGCCCCTAAAGAGCCCTCCGTGTTGGCATAATCAAAAAGCTCAAAGAACGGATAGACCATAGTCCTTTTTACAAATGCATATACGCTTCTCCTTTTCTGCTCCTCTTCACTTGACCATTTCCAACCACGACCCGGTTTGGAAGCTCCTGCGACAACTTCGCCATTTAACGCTGGATAGAAACTGGGCCCGCCTCTTTTATTGTTTAATTGACCACTAATTTGTAGAACACGGTCCCTAATTGTTTCAGCTTCCAAACGTCGAAGGTTCATTCTCCAGTGATGTTCATTTCCAGGATCCTTATCAAAATTTTCGGAGTTATTGTCAGAGGACCGTTGATAGGCTGCGGTATTCATAATGACCCTATGCATATGCTTAATGGACCACTTGCTTTTTACAAACTCTGAAGCCAACCAATCTAAAAGCTCAAGATTTGAAGCAGGCTTACCAGCGCGCCCAAAATCATTTGGGCTAGCAACAATTCCTTGCCCAAAGTGATATTGCCAAATACGATTTACCATGACTCGAGCAGTCAAGGGGTTAGAAGAGTCAGTGATCCATTTAGCGAGAGCTAGTCTGCGGCCTGAACTTTTCTCAGCTGGCTCAGGTTCAGGACTAAGAGCAGAAAAAACATCAGGTACCCTTGGTTGAACTTCTATACTAGGTTTGGAAGCTTCTCCCCGAATTAAAACATGAGTCTCAGGCGCTACAGTACCATGCTCGCTAATACTTAATGCCTTGCCTCCCTCTATTTGTCTCTGAATGATTCCCTTATCGCTCGGCTTTTCATAATTTCTAACATTCCTGAAATAAGCCAACATGGAGTAATAATCTTTTTGGGAAATTGGATCAAACATGTGGTCATGGCACCGTGCACAACCAGCCGTCAATCCAAGAAAAGTTTCTGTAGTTGTTCGTAATATGTCATCAAGGCCATCATACTCTGCCTGTAATTTATCATCTGGTTCATCATCCCAGACACCAAGTCTATAAAACCCTGTAGCTATTAATCCTTCATCACCGCCTTCAACAAATGGCTTATTCTTGTTAAAGGCCTCAAGAATAAGTTCATCTCCGGCTAACTGCTCTAATATGAACCGGTCATAGGGCTTATCAGTATTAAAAGCATTAATGACATAGTCTCGATACCTCCAAGCATTTGGCTTCTCGTCGTCTCTTTCATAACCATTAGTCTGTGCATATCGAACAACATCCAACCAATGACGCCCCCACCTTTCACCGTATTCTGGCATGGCTAACAATTTATCTACCAACAATGCAAAAGCTTTATCTGTACTAGATTTGTCAGATTTGAATGCCTTAATTTCTTCATAGGTTGGAACTAGACCAACTAGGTCAAAGTAAGCTCTTCTGATAAGTATCTCTCGACTCGCTAATGCATTCGGCACCAATTCATTGTCAATGATTGCTTTATCAACAATTGAATCAATAGAAAACTTATGATGCTCAGTTGATATAACAGGCTTGAAAGCCCAATAATTTCGATCTGCCTCAGATATGCTAAACTTCTCCTCGGCTACAATAATTAGCTGACAAGCTATAAAATAAGCTAAACTCAAGGTTAGCCAAATTTTGGCAGTTCGTTTTCTCATCTTTGAAAACTTAGTAGTTCGCTTTGCTCTTCTATTCTTTGTAGGTAATCCAAACTACGACTAATGCCATCTCTACAATCATGGAGTGGTTCATACTCAATCAGGCATACTCCGTCATAATTCATGGTCTCAAATAGTGGGCCATAATCTAAGTCATCATCACCAATGGCTACGGCTACCCACCCATCTCCCTTTCTTGTCCAGTCCTTCAGATGACAATAATTGATTCGATCATTAATTATTGATAAGCAGAAGTCTTTGTCTTCAGGTCGCACTGCTTTTATATTTCCTGGATCATAATTGAAACCAACTCTCGGTGGTAACTGGTCAAGTAGGCGAATCAAAGACTCGGGATCAGTGGAAACTGAATTAAAATGATGTGCTGATTCTTCTTCGTCGAATGTGATGCCTCCATGAGTTTCAATTGCAATGGTTAAACCAAGGCTCTCACACAATTGGTCAGCATCGGCGAAAGCTTTAATCATCCGTTCCCAAATCTTAGGGCTAACCTCTTCGACAGCTGTAAATCCTGCAAATAGTCGAACCTGTTTAGCGCCGCAATCTGCCGCTGCCTGAATCTGTTTCTTAACCTTATCAAGCATTTTTAAATGATCCTTCTCATCGGCTAGAGTGAAATCGTTCTCTATACAACAGAACGGAGTCTCAATGCCAAATTCTTGATTTAATGACTTAAATCCTTCTATCTCGTCAGATTCAGGAAACTCAGATAGGCGGCCAATTTGATTTCCACCTATTCCAAACTCCAACCACTTGATGTCAAATTCACGTGCAATTTCAAAATGTTCCCGCATTGGTCGATTACGAAAACCCCACTCTCCACATCCTATCTTGATAACTTTTGATTCCTGCATGGAAAACAATAATAAATCATAATTTAACCTAACAAAACCTTGTTTTTCCAATCAATTAACTTAATTCCAAGGATAAAATCAAAGGAGCGTGCGAAATGATAATTTTGACCTATCTTCATGGTCATTTATGAAGCCTTCATTCACCAAAAAATGCATATCCGCTATTTCTTCTCTATTTTTGTTATTTTCCACTGGCCTTGGGGCTAAACAACCTAATGTCGTCATCGTTATGACCGACGATCAGGGCTATGGAGATCTTTCTTGCCACGGCAACCCGATTCTCAAAACACCAAATTTAGACCAACTACACAAAGAATCCGTAAGGCTAACTGATTACCATGTTGCTCCAACTTGCTCTCCAACCAGAGCTGCATTCATTACCGGTCGTTGGACCAATAGAACCGGGGTATGGCACACGATTATGGGGCGCTCCATGCTTCGTCATAATGAGGTGACAATAGGAAAAATCTTTGGAGATAGTGGTTATCATACGGGTATGTTCGGTAAGTGGCACCTTGGAGACAATTATCCTTACAGGCCTGAGGATAGAGGTTTTCAAGAGGTACTTAGACACGGTGGAGGTGGAGTAGGTCAAACACCCGACTACTGGGACAATGCATATTTTGATGGCTCATACTTTCACAATGGTAAAGCTGTTCCAGTAAAAGGGTTCTGCAGTGATGTCTATTTTGATTATGCCAAGCGCTTCATTCGTAAAGTAAAGAAAAGCGAAAAACCTTTTCTTGTATACCTCTGCACCAATGCCCCGCACGGGCCAATGCACTCCCCTGAAAAATTTAGCAAACCTTATTTAAATCAAGGGGTAAACGTCGGAAACTTTCTTGGGATGATAGCTAATATTGATGAGAACGTCGGATCAATGAGAGCATTCCTTAAAAAAGAGGGTTTAGCTGAAAACACCATCTTTATATTTACAACTGATAACGGTACATCGAGTGGTGCTAATATTCATAATAACGGAATGCGCGGACGTAAAGGAAGTGAATACGATGGCGGGCACCGCGTACCTTTCTTCATGCATTGGCCGAAGGGTGGACTCAATAAGGGTCGAGATGTGGACACTATCACCTCCTATGTAGATATTGTTCCAACACTAATTGATTACTGCAGGGTTCAACCTCCTAAAAGTGTAAAATTCGATGGAGTAAATATTCGGCCACTCATTGATAACACCTCTGAAAAATGGCCAGATCGTATATTAGTCACAGACTCTCAGAGAGTCCGCGACCCCATCAAATGGAGGAAAAGTTCAGTAATGACTGAGCAGTGGCGACTCGTGAACGGAAAAGAACTTTATGATATCAATGTTGATCCAGGGCAGAAAAATAATATTGCCAGCGCAAACCCTAAAGTAGTATCTCGTCTTACTAAATTTTATGATGCTTGGTGGGAAGAAATTGTTCCCACTTTTGGAAAACCAACAGCTATTTATCTTGGTGCGAATGCCCCTTTAGCTAATCCTGTCACTCTGACTTGCCACGATTGGATTGCAGATGGGAGTACACCTTGGAACCAACGCCACATTCGTAATGCGGAGAAAAAACCCTCCAATACTGGCTTTTGGGCTGTCGATATTAAGAGTGCTGGAAACTATACTGTAGAGCTAAGGCGCTGGCCGAAGGAATCAGACAAAGCCATCACCGCAGAACTCGAGGCTGGAGCTGATGTCCCTGGTGTAAAACCTTTTAGAGCCGCGCCTGGAAAACCATTTGCAGCAGTCAAGGCTCACCTCAAATTAGGTGGTAAAGAATTAGTTCTTCCAGTTAGGAAAACAGATAAGGGGGTCAGCTTTGCAATTTCACTTAAAGAGGGTAGGGATGAATTATGGGCTAAATTTACTGATACTTCTGGTGCTGCAATGGGAGCTTTTTATGCTTATGTTACCAAGAATGATCTGGATGAGGAAACCTCTCAAAGGGGGCCATTACTTCAAAGAAAAATTACTAATGAACAGCTAAATGCAATTGGGAATTTTCATTTGGCAGCTGAAAAAGGTGACCTCAATACAATCAAACGATGCTTAGAGAGTGGAATCGATATTAATTGTGTTAGAGGAAAGGCATCTCTAAGAGTTCTACATAGAGCGGCTTCGGCAGGCAATAAGGCCTTGGTCACTTATCTTATAGATGAAAAAGCCAATATAAATGCGTTGTCTATTCAAGGAACACCACTCGATGTGGCTCTTAAAAGAGAACATCAAGAAATTGCACTATTGATACAAAAGCACGGTGGCAAAGAATCTGAAGAAATTAAGTGATATAAAATTCTTACCACAATCAAATTTTTTAGCCGAGATCAACCAATGTTTATATTCCAATTTGTACGGTTATTCATAATCCTCGCTCTTCCTTCTTTATGCCTTGGTCAGAAAGAAAAATCTGCAGGAGATATATACATTGAGGTACGTAAATATAAAAATTTTAACGGGCAATCGGCTGAATATGAAGTTGGAACATTTTATGTAAATGAAAATCGTAATGATCCGGAAAGTAGGATCATCGGAATTGGGTTTGCGCGTTATAAATCCACTAATCCATCTGGACCCCCAATTTTTTTCTTACCTGGTGGCCCTGGAAATAGTTATTTAAATAGTAGCCCTCCATATTTCAAAAAAAGCGGCGGGCCATTGTTGGCAGAAAATCTTTTAGGGCGCTGTGATTTGGTTTTTGTCGATCAGCGTGGATACAGCAAACGAGGTTCCTATCTGAAAGATCTTGCGTTCACACCAAACCCGCCGCCCTCTGACGCTACTCTCAATTTTCGTATCGATGAATTTAAAAGATTTTCGACAGAGGTTGTAGAGCGTTACGAACGTAGCAATATAGATTTGCGAGGTTATTCCATTTTGGAGTGCATTGAAGATGTTAACGAACTTCGTAAAAAATTTGGTTATAAAAAAATTGTTCTTCGAGGGCAAAGCTTTGGTAGTCAATGGAGTTTTGGTATTATGAAGAAATATCCCGAAATTATTGAACGTGCTTTATTGACGGGAATCGAGCCGCTCAATAATTCTTATGACATGCCTTCGTATGTTTTCAATGCTGTAAAAAGGATGTGGGATACGATAAATGAAAATCCAAAATTTAAGGCATACCTCCCGGATGGAGGAATGATTGAAGCCGCCCAAAAGGTTATCGAGAAACTTGAAAAGGAACCAATTGCAGTTTCCGAAGAGGGTAAAACAAAACCAGTACAAGTGATTGGGCCAGATGATTTTCCTTGGTGGGATCCATCAGCAATTTTGGAGCTTTATCACAATCAATACAACCGCTGGTCAATACCCCGAAACTATTCTATTGCTTCTCGCACGCTACTTCAGCCACTGATTGATTCTGGCTTGGGAGTAACAAATCAAAGGCGTAAGCAACTTTGGAATGATCCAGCTGTGCGATTCATTTCTCGACGCAACTTTGCCCCTTTGATTGCTACTGCTGATATTTGGCCAAGTCCTGACGTCGGTGATGCATTTCGTAATCCTGTGATTTGTAATATTCCAGTTATTTTTGTAAATGGTGACTGGGACACAAAAACACCCATCGAAAACATGCACCAGATAGCTCAATTTTTTCCTAACAGCCAAAAAATTGTAGTTCACTGTGCAGGTCATTCCACTATGAATTATACAGTAAAAGAGCAACATCCACTATTTATTAAAAAGCTTGCTCATTTTTTAGAAACAGGAACGTCAGATAAAATTCCTGAAAATCTAACGGTTCGCCCATACAAAACTTTCCATGCTCCTAATTTTGATATTCCCGTAAGATAAAAATTATATACTAAGACCTACTCTCTAACTACCTATTACCGTTGTTCAAATCTCCAATATTCATTGTAAATTGTTGCAAATAATCAATGCGAATTCTGCTTATATTTTTATTTTGTATCTTTACTAAACTGATAATTTTAGATGCTTCAGAATTCGAGATTTTAGAAACTCCAGCAGTCAAAAATACTTTGGCACCTAATTTATGTGCTTTTGGAGATCAGTTTGCACTAAGCTGGATTGAACGTAATAAAGACGGTNCGGCGANGTTNCAAATGGCGCGTTGGAANGNGTTNNCATTTGATAAAAAAAATTTNATTGCTCAATCNAAGGAAATGTTTGCNAACTGGGCAGACGTTCCCTCCCTTGTNGAGGCTNCCTCAGGAGATTTGTATGCTCACTGGCTTAATCAAATTGGCACNGATAACTANGCNTATGGTGTTCGCATAGAGCGTTCTTTTGACCGNGGGAAAACTTGGAAATCTCTTGGTTGGTTGCATAACGATACCAGTGCTACAGAGCATGGTTTTGTATCACTNNTCCCNGAAGATAAGCATGTACGTGCCTTCTGGTTAGATGGCCGCATGATGAGCAAACCAAAGGGAAAAATGATGCTACGCAGTGCCATCTTAGAAGGTGATCAAATTAAAGAGGAAATTGTACTTGATGATGATGTATGCACTTGTTGTCCTACCTCTGCAATTCAATTGTTAAGGGGGCCGATAGTCGTCTACAGGGATCGTTCTCCTCAAGAGATTCGTGATATTAGCTTTGTTCTTGGCAAAGATGGTAAGTGGTCTAAACCGACTTCACTTCAAGTAGATAACTGGCTCATGCCTGGCTGCCCAGTTAATGGTGCAAGTATAGCTACTACAGGCAACCTTGTTGCAGTCAGTCGATTCACAGTAATCAATAATAAAGCACACGTCATTCTTCGATTGTTCAAGGAGGGTCAAAATAAATCTGGGAAAGACATAGTGCTTGATAAAAACGCTCCAATTGGTCGTTCCACTACGGTTTGTACTGAAGACTCAATATACACTGTATGGATTGGATTTGATAAAAAACGATCTGTTTTGCGCATGGCTGAAGTTTCCTTAGCCGGAGAAATCAAACGAAATATGATACTCACTCCAATCGATGAGAACCGTTCCAGCGGCATTCCCTGTGCAATTTTTATTAATGATTCCTTGTGGGTGAGTTGGACGGATTCAAATCAAATTAAACTAGGGCGGCTAAAGACTAATATTGAGATAAGCGGCTGATACCAACAAAGCTAGACAAGATGAAGTGGCACTCTTAGTTTAGTAATCGGAGTTATAAAACCCTAGAAATCAGATTGTTCAGACTTACCAATACGCGTTCCTAAAAACAAAGTTATGTTAGTGACTAACCAGACTAAGGGCTAAAATCAAACAAGCACTATGAAAAATTCCAATCTTAAAAGGACATTAATTCTTTTATTTTCTTTTCTATTAAACACTACGCTAGCGAGTGAAAAAAATCGAAAACCCAATATCATTTTTTTCTTAGTCGATGATCTCGGATGGAGTGATGTGGGCTGCTATGGAAGTGAATTCCATGAAACGCCAAACATTGATCGTTTAGCTAAAGAAGGAATACGGTTCGATAATGCATACTCTACCTGTCATGTATGTTCTCCTAGCCGTGCCAGCATTCTAACTGGGAAATATCCAGCTCGAACCAATTTGACTGAATGGCTGAACGGCCGTCCAGAACGTAACTTTGAAAAACTCCATAGTGCTAAAAAAATAATGTCATTGCCTGATGAGGAGATCACTTTAACAGAAACCTTAAAAAAACATGGGTATTCTACTGCTGATTTTGGAAAGGCACATTTGCGCAAAGATCCAAAATCATATGGTTTTGATGAAGCCATTACCGGCTGGGTGCGTTCCTATTACTATCCATTTTCAAAGCAATATGAAAAAACTCTCCCCGCAAAAAAAGGAGATTACTATACTGATAAACTCACCGATGCAGCACTCGATTTTATTGAACGCAACAAGGATCGACCATTCTTTGTTCATCTGGAGCACTTTGCCGTTCACGATCCGATCCAAGGCCGCAAGGATCTTGTTGAAAAATATCAAAAAAAACTTGCTCAGATGCCTAAGCAGAAAGGTCCTGAATATATTCTAGAACCCAACCCTGACGGTCCATCAATTTCAAAAGATGAAATTCGTAAGCTGGAAAAAAACGACTCCCTAGAATTTCACCAAGAGAAACGCGTCTGGTGGGTAAAACAAAAACAAGATAATGTTGAGTTTGCCGGAATGCTCGAAGCAACAGATGAAAGCCTTGGGAGAATCCGAGCCAAACTTGATGAACTTGATTTGGCTGATAACACTATCGTAATCTTTACAGCTGATAACGGTGGGATGTCCGCTTCAAACCAATACAGAGGAATTAATCACTCTAGAAAACAACTTGATAGCCGATTCGCTTCATCAAATCTCCCTCTAAGAGGTGCAAAGGGCTGGAATTATGAGGGTGGTATAAGAGTCCCATTAGTTGTTTACTGGCCTGGAAATATTAAAGCCAATTCTACCTCTCACGCATTGGTTACTGGAACTGATTATTACCCGACACTACTCGGCATGCTAGGACTGCCACTACTACCTAATCAACATGTCGATGGAAAAAGCTTCGTGCCTGCCCTAAAGGGTAAAGATCACAACCGTGGAGCAATATACTGGCATTTCCCTCACTACAGTAACCACGGGTATCAGAGCCCAGGCGGAGCGATTCGTTTGGGTGACTACAAATTACTCGAATACTTTGAAAACGGAACAGTGCAACTATTCGACTTAAAAAAAGATCTTGGCGAAAAAAACGATATTTCAGAATCCAAACCTGAAATTACTAAGAAGCTTTTAAAAATGCTAAAAGATTGGCGAAGAGAAGTGGACGCAAAAATGCCTGTAGCTAAGACCGGTAGATAATAACAAATAAAACCTGTTGGCACATTCTTAGAATAAATTTAATTCTCCTAATCTAAAGGCAGTAACTCTACCTTACGAAATTCGCAGGAATGGCTCTCACTCTGCAAAGAGATCGTTCCGCTTTCTAACTTCGTACCGTCGTCTAAATGAGGATGTTGATACTCAAGAACTACTTTCCCGTCGACGATGTGTTTGAAGCTTTTTGATCCATCCACAATTACTTCTGCAGTCACCCACTGGTCGCCGTGGTATGTTTTTGATTTGGAATTAATGCAGTGCCTCTTCAAAGCCTTCTCGTTCATCATGACGTCTGTCCCCGGTGTACACAAATTGAGAGTTGTGCGGTTTCCCTCTCCACTGCCTCCCAGCAATTGTACTTCAATCGAATTTGGGAAATCTTGATCGACTTTCATCGTTTTGGGGTCTTGGCCGTGAAGCATGAGTCCACTATTACGGTAAGCCCATCCTGGGCCACCTTTTAATTGTTCTCCAAGAAAACGATATTCTACACGAAGTCGGTAACGAGAATACGGAGTTTTGTAAAATAGGTGACCAAAGGTTTGCTTAAACTCATCGTATTTTTCGTAGTTGACTTTGATCGCTCCGTCAGCAACACGAAAAGTTTTGCGCTTATCTTCGCCTAATTTTTCGTAACGAATTTTTGGTGTCCAGCCTGTTAGATCTTTACCATTAAATAGTTGAATCCAATTTTCTTTTTTTGCTTCTTCTTTAACGAATTGAACTTCCTCATTCGCAGCTACATTAAAATTGAAAAGAAAACTGCTAACAGCTATGAGTGAAAAAAATTTGAATTGATTCATATGGCTCTTTTTATTGCTTTTACTGGCTATTCTTAACCGGATTTGGCTTTGATGGAACCCCTTTCTTAGGTATTTCAACATGAGCAGTCCAGGCAATAGCATTAAGAATTAGAGTACGCCAATCTTTACTATCCCAAGTATGGTGATAATGAGCACCAGTGGTTCCAAAACCACGACCTTTGCCGTTTGGGCGTTCGTAAGCCCAACCAATATGTTGAATTTTTCCTTCTGCCATAGCTTTACGTACATGTGGGTTATTAGAGTGTGGACCATCTTTACGCTTCATAGTGCTCTGGGGAGGGTGGGCTGAAAGAATGGGTGTAACGCCCTTCATTTCTGGCTGGAAACGCATATGGTAGTACCATTCATCATCTTGAGTAAAAGGTTTCACACCACGGGTGATAGGATGCTCTGGTAACGATTTAATCTCAGCAATCCAGTGCGGATTAACAGACCAATGAGTTTCAAAATATCCACCCGTAGCCTTTAGCATAAGGTCTCCTGACCGTCCTTTTGGAACCTCAACTGCATAATGCATACAAACGACTCCAACGCCTTCATCAATAAGATTTTCGAACTGATCAAGATTTTTCATAACGAGGTGACCACCTCCACCATTACAAAAAATAACAACGCAATCGGCGCCTTCGAAGGCCTTGGCATCGGAGGGCCAACCCTTGTGGAGTGATGTTTCAAATCCCAAACCACTCTCTTCGAGAGCTTTAGCAAGAAGCGCATTACCTCCTTCATGGGCGTGAGTTTTGGAGTTCTTTCCTCCATCAGCAAGAAAAACGATCTTTTTCTTTTCCTCAGCAAGGACGATATTTGTTAAAGCCATCACTGCTGTAACTGTGACTATCAAGGTACTTAGAAATTTCATAATATGATAATTTAAGTTCTAAAGACTTAGTTTGCTGGGTATGACTTGATATCTTTTGTGTCTCTAGAGGCAGCGCTATCAACTGGAAGGGTTTCAGAAGAAACTGGTGGATAAGTAACTTTTCCAGTAGCCGCCCATTCGGTGCCACGAATAAGGGTCTCTTGAAAAGCAATACCAAGCATTGATTTACTGTCGTGTCCCATAACAGTATGAAAAATTCGTCCCTCTCCGTAAGTAATAGTCATAAGGACTGGCTCGTGGCGCTCTGATCCGCCTTTAGCTAAGGCAGTCGCAAGTATCTTCATGTTTGCTCCAGGACCACGCAAGCGATCGTACAGTTCTTCTTTTGCCTGAAGAAATTCAGTTGGTAAACCCTTAGTTATCGGATGATCTTTTTCGCGAACATCAACCTTGTACTCCAAAGGCCGGCCATGAGAACCACCACGACCCTTTGATTCGTCTCGGACCACCTTGCCGTCTTTCCAGTAAATGTAAGGTCCATGTTTTTCGTTACGCCCTCCCCAGCCACCTAGACCAATCATCTCATTATACTCCTTCCAATTAGGAAAAGAATTATCAGCAGCATGAACAACTACAAGGTTGCCACCTTCTTTTATGTATTTAACAAAATTTGACTTGGTCTTTTCCGTCCATGAATCACCATTATAATTAGAAAGGATAACATGATACTTGGTAAAGTCTGGACTAAATTCAGCGACCCGACTTTTAGTCACAGTAGCGCGTTCAATGGCGAACTTTCCAGTTGCTTCGAGTGTTTCTATCATAACTGGAGAACATCTTACCCAGTCGTGGTTATTCTGACCGTCAATCAGAAGAACATTGATCTTTCCAGACTGTTTGGTCTCTTCTGCAGTCAATAAATTGATTGCACCTAAGGTTAAAAGTAAAAAGATGAATGGAAAAACTTTATTAATTTGAGATTTTTTCATGGCAAAAATCGTAAAACCTCTTGGATTTTAATGCAAGTAAATTGCAAATAACTTAATGCTAAGTCAAAAGCCTATGCTCGTTATCTAATATTTTTTTCTTTTGTATTTTGGTGCTGGTAAACAAATTAATGATTTTATCATTTGAAATAATGAATACATTTATATTTAAAATCATTACTTCATTTACAATGCTCTTCGTTTGCCAAATTTTATTAATAACTGATAATGAACAAGTAAAGAAACCTCTTTTCTGTTTTGGCATCCTAACTGACTGTCAATACAGTAAAAAAATAAGTAATGTTAGGAACTATAACCTTTCACCTAAAAGACTCCGTTTTTGTCTAGAGGGTTATGATAAGACAGGAAATTTATTGAGAGCATAGATGCGATATTTATTATTATTGTTATTATTCTCAAACGCCTCTATTTCGGCTTCGGACAGTACCATTAAGTCAAAGTCCATCATGGTTCATTACATGCCATGGTACGCCTCAAAACCTATTAGCGGTCAATGGGGATGGCACTGGACTATGAACCATTTCAAGCCAGACAAACAAGAACTCGCCTCACATTACAGACCTTTGATCGGAGCCTATGACTCAAATGATCCAGATTTACTGGAGTGTCAGGTTCTCCTTATGAAATTTTCTGGTATCAATGGAGTCATTATTGACTGGTATGGCAAAGAGAATTTCCGAGACTACTCAGACATTCATCGAAATTCACTAAGCCTAATTAAATACATTAAAAAAGCAGGGCTTCATTTTGCTATTTGTTATGAAGANCAGTCNGTCAANCANATGATCANTGATGGCAAACTAAAAAAATCTGANGAATTGGCTTANGCAGANAAANAATTTCTATGGATGGAAAAGAATTTTTTNGATGATCTTGCCTATAAGAAAATTGATGGAAAACCNGTCCTACTAATTTTTGGACCACANCATTTCAAAAAAAATCAGTGGGCTCATATCATTAATAGCCTCTCAAATAAGCCACAAGTATTTGCACTGCCTCATGTAAAAGATGAAATCGAAGGTTCTGGCGAATTCGGTTGGGCGCCTGTACATGGTGGCAAAAATATAAGTCCCAAAGTATGGAAGCAATACCTGAGTAGTTTGTATGGAAGGAATGAAAAAAAATCATCAACTATCGCATCAGTCTTCCCGCAATTTCACGACATATACCNAGAAGCAGGAATTAATGAAAGCTATGGATATCTTAGCCCACAAAAAGGCAAGACTTTCAATCAGACCCTTGAAATGGCTTTAAGTAGTGATTGCGAATTAGTCCAAGTCACTACATGGAATGATTATGGAGAAGGAACAATGATTGAACCAACTAAAGAGTTTGAATACCANTATCTCGAAANAATTCAGANACTATTCCNGAAAGATGAAAATTTTGCCTTCAGCTCTAATGATCTCAGGCTACCTATAAATCTGTATCAACTCCGCAAACATTATAAAGATAATGAGGAAATTTCATTGCAAATAAACCAAGCATCAAAACTACTTTTTGATTCCAAAACCAATGAAGCTGGTAAAATTCTAAAAAGGTATTCGNATAATTAATAAGTGTTAAANCATTTACTAAAAAAATGGATATTTGTTTCAGCAATAATATTTTTATTATTACTACTTCTCACTTTCATCTTACAGGAAAATGCCATTTTTATTTGGGATTTAATTTTTAATTTTTGGTTTCNTATATGCGAATCTTTGACCCCAATAAAATGGCAGACAAAGGGTAATATTCTTCTCGGCTTAATTTGGCTTATTTCCGGTTTGGCTTTTTACTCGATGATAATCGGGTTAGTTTTTATATTAATTTCAGACAACGCTAAAAAGTTTTTTATCAAGAAAGATTAATGATTCCATTTTCTAGTAAATGACCTTTCATGATTATATTAAAATACTTAGTTGGCGAAAGCCCTTAAACTAGACTAAAATATTACAAGAGGATTGTTAAATTAACCGTTATTTAAATTANAATCTATGAAGATGGAGAGACGAAGATTTTTGAAAGGGGCAGGAGTTGCCATTGCATTGCCAATGATGGAATCACTGATGCCTAAGGCGAAAGCTGCTTCTAATAAAAAACCCGTAAGACGATTCATTTGTCTTTCAAATAATTATGGNGTTTACCAAAAAGCTTTCTTCCCTGACCTCAAACAGNCCGGAAAAAATTATCAGATCCCTGAAACCCTGAAGCCACTCGAAAAACATCGAAACGACTTCACAACTTTTTCCAACTTAGATCATGGATTCACGGGTGGTCATCAAGGTGTACCAGTTTTTCTCAGTGGAGTTCGTCCTATCCTTGCTCATAATTATGAAGAAGGAAACATTAGTCTTGATCAAAAACTCGCTGAATATCATGGAGCTGCAACAAGGTTTCCCTCAATGACACTTGGAGTAAGGGAGCGTAATCTGCTAAGCTTCACCCGGACAGGAGTTCAGGTGCCAAATGTTAGTATGCAGCAGGCTTACAGAGCTATGTTTTTTGAAGACAGTGCTGAGAAGAAAATTTCACAAGCTGAACGATTCAAGAGGCAGAATAGTATTCTCGACGTTGTAATGGATCAGGCCAAATCTCTTAACAAAGATCTTGGGAAACAGGATCAGCAAAAACTCGAAGAGTATCTTGGTTCAGTTAGAAGTCTGGAGAAGAAAATTGCCCAACAGGAACCTTGGCTTAAAAGACCTAAACCCAAGACGGAGGTATCTGAACCTAAACCAGGAAATGGGACAGAAGAACAACTCAAAGCGATGATAGAAATCATTGCCCTCGCTATTCAAACCGATTCAACAAGGGCCATTACCTGCACTAGTGGATTTGCAAATGGAGACTTTGGACTTAACGGAGGCTATCATGGTTTTTCACATCATGGTGAAAGGGATGAACCTGTAGCAGCACTGAAGAAAATCGAAGGTTTCCAAATTTCTATGATGGCCTACTTAATAGACTTATTAAAAGATCAAGAAGATCCTATCAACGGAGGAACTCTATTTGATAACACCTCAATCCTGTATGGTTGCGGTATGGCAGCTGGAACACACCAGACAAAGAACCTTCCTCTTGTATTAGCTGGCGGCGGCTTCAAACATGGAGAACACAAGGTTTATCCAATGCCAGATCCTCAACGCATACCGGCAGCTAATTTATTACTCTCAATACTTCAACAAAGTGGCCTAGAAATAGACCGTTTCGGTTCAAGCAATGGCTCATTAACAGGCCTAGAATGGTCATAATTTTGCAAAATTAAACCCTGCTCCAAACGCTGAAAGAGTGGCGAAATTGCTTATTATGATTCTTTCATTAAAGCGTATACTACCAATAACTTTACTGACTTTATTTTTGGATGTCGGTGCGGACGAGTCATTAAAAAATGTTGAACCATTTTTAAAGCAGCATTGTTATAATTGTCACGGCGCAAAAAAACAGAAAGGTGATATTCGTTTCGACACGTTGGATAGGGACCTGACAAATTATGAAAATCTTGAAATTTGGCAAGGTATTCTTGATCAACTCAACCTTGGAGAAATGCCTCCTAAGAAGCAGCCACAACCTTCTCGTACTGAGGTTAAACCAGTAGTAGAAAGTTTAAGTAGATCTCTGAAGTTAGCCTATAAAAAGGCAGGTAGTACAGGTGGAAAAACGGTACTCCGACGTCTAAATCGTCAAGAATTAAGAAATACCTTTAGAGATCTTCTTTATCTCAATGGATCAGAATATCGACCTAGTGCATCAGGGTCTAGACTAGTAGATAACAATGGAAATGGCAGTATAGAACGGACAGGAAACGATCCTTTACGTTTTTTCCCCGAGGACGAAGAAGAGGAGGGTTTCTTTAATATTGGAGATAAACTCGTGATGTCAGATTTCTATTTAAAGCTTGTTCTCGGTGCAGTCGAAGAAGTGTTAAATCAAGCTACTCGCCTTGAATCAAAACCCAAAATTGAAGATCGTAAATTTTCAGGTCACCTGATTACTGATAAAGGGGGGCATATCATTGAATCAGTATCTCGCACATTTAATCCTAATTATGACATCATGGCCACCGGCTATGAAAGATTTGGAAGGCTGGCACCAACAGTAATTAGAGGAGGTGTAGGTGTAGCAACTCGATATAAAATAACCATTGAGGCTTCTGCCCATAATAAGAATCACCCATGGGACGAGTTATTCAAACTAGATAAAAAAGACCCATTTCAGTTATGCTTAAATATTGCAGACACAAAGAATGGTGGTATTGCTGGTCCAACATCAACTCCTCTCAATCTTTGGTCAATTCCTGCTGATGGTAAGAAACATAGTTTTACTCATGAGGCCTGGATAGATAAAACGTGGACTCCTTGGATAGGTTGGGAAAATGGACCTTGGGATCGNGCATTCCGTGCAGAAAATATTGTTGAAAAAATAATGCCTGATGAATTTATCAAACGCCCGGATAAGAAGACAAATAAAGAGGCACACGATAAATGGCCTATAAAAATGGCTGAAAAACTTTTTAAGAATGGTTATCAAGGCCCTCACATTCGAATCCATACCCTTAGCCTAGAGCCTATAATTGATACTTGGCCCCCAAGAAGTCACGCTAGTCTTTACGGAAATGGATCAGGCAAGGAGGAAGAAATCCGAAAACTCATGACTGATTTTGCATCCAGAGCATTTCGTAAACCGGTGAGTCTAGAAATGGTTGAACCATACGTACAAATGGTACTGCAACANNAAGTCGAACCAGTCGTTATANTACCAGGTNGTATCAANGATCTAGNNTACAAGNTTTANNAAGGGCTNTGGGAAAAAATNCCTGATTTTAGTAATCTACAACCGGTATCAGAAGGAANATTACCAAAGGGTCTAATTGACATCAAAGTTTCTAAAATNAAGGAACAATTTGGGATGGTGTTTACGGGTCAATTGAATGCACCTAAAACAGGTGACTACATATTTGAAATCGCCTCGGACGACGGTGCACGCATTATTATTGACGACAAAATAGCCATCGAACATGACGGCCTACATGGCGCGCAACTTAAGAAAGGGAAAATTAAACTCGAATCAGGTAAGCGCTCTATCCGAGTNGAATACTTTGGTTACGGCCAGCCAAATAGCTTCCGTGCTGGATGGNGTGGACCAGGTATGGCGCACNCAAAACTCTCGGTCGATGGACTCTATGAAAATNCCAAGACTCAAAAGAAAACTAACGAAGTTCCACTGCTAATTNGAGCTATGAAAGATGGCTACGCTGCCATGCTTTGTTCTCCTCATTTTCTATATCTTCGCGAAAACCCAGGAANTCTAGATGACTTTAGTATTGCAAATCGATTAAGTTACTTCCTCTGGTCTTCAATGCCTGATAAAACTCTTTTTTCTCTGGCCAGTAAAGGAAAACTCAGCGATCCAGCTATTCTCAGTCAACAAGTCGATCGCATGCTCAAAGATAATAAAGCACAAGCTTTCATTCGCCACTTTCCTTCTTCATGGCTGCGACTCGACAAGTTAGGCGATATGCCTCCTTCAGGAGGAGATTATCAGTTTTATAAAAACCTCAAAGTTGAGCCCATGCTCGCAAGACAAGTCACGATGTATTTCGAGGGAATACTTAGGAATAATGGGAAAATTGAAGAATTTATTGACTCTGATTATACTTACATGAATCAGACACTGGCAAAGTGGATCTACAGGAGAGACGGGATCCGAGGAGAACGCTTACGTAAAGTTTCACTAAACGATCCAAAGCGTGGCGGGATTTTTACTCAGCCGGGAATTATGACTGCAACAGCAAACGGAGTCGAAACCTCACCTATTATTCGTGGTGTTTGGGTTCTCGAAAATGTCCTTGGAACACCACCCTCTCCTCCTCCCCCGGATGTAGAACCATTACCAACTAACACGCGAGAAGCTACCAGCGTCCGAGAGCTTCTAAAGTTACACCGAAATAATGAAGCCTGTTCGAGCTGTCACGTCAAAATCGACCCTATGGGTTTTGCATTTGAGAACTTCGATGTTGTGGGTCGTTGGCGTGATAAGTACAAGCGAGCCCGAGACCCAATCGACACCACTGCCACTATGGCTAATGGTAGGGAAATCTCTGATATTGTTGATTTCAAAAAAATGCTGCTAGAGCGAAAAGAATTAGTTATTCGTTGTCTCACCAACAAAATGCTTACCTACGCTACAGGTCGACATCTTGAAGCGAGTGATCGTGGAGAGGTTGACCTTATATTGGAAAAATTGAGCAAAAAAGAAAATCGACTCCGCGACTTAGTGACACTTGTAGTTCAAAGTAAAATATTCTTGAATAAGTAGTATAACTTTAAAAAACGATGCTATCGACGCATGAGGTATTTTATTTATTATTAGGAGTTAGTTTTTGTTCTGTCTATTCTGTATAATAACTATACTCCAATTAGTAAATTATCGATGAGTTGACTCGTGTCCTCTAGGGACTTGTCAGACCCTTCTCGAGTTGCCCAACCAGAAAATTCTATTTCTTTTAAAGCAACTCGAACCTTATTCCAGTCGACGTCACCCTCACCAAGACGACAAAAACCATTCTTTTTTCCCCAGTCTTTAACATCTAACTTAACTGTGCGGCTACCAAGAATCCGTATCCACTCTTCAGCAGGAGCAAACTTTTGCATGTTACCAATATCAAAATAAGCACCGACCCAGGGGCTGTCGAATTCATCAATATAATCACGAAACTTTTCAGGACTTTCGCAAAACCCATTCCAGACAGTCTCAATTAGAACCCTTATTCCTAGCTTAGCTGCTAAAGGAATCACTGCTCGAACTTCTTTGATAGAGCGATCCCAAACATGATCATGCGTCTCGTTAACACCTCCTACCTTTCCAGGGACCAGTAATACAGAAGATCCTCCAAGCA
>PAHQ01000009.1 GCA_002705125.1 Verrucomicrobiales bacterium
TTAAGGAGTTTATTCATTTGGTTTGTTTTTTCTGCCAAGAATTTTTGATCTTTAATAATAGCATCTCTAGCCATTGATATGGCTTTATTACGATTGTCGTGCATGGCCCAGGATACGGTTATCCCTTTGGCATCACATGGTATTGAAAATTTGTACTCATGGACTTTGTTCTCGTCTAGAGCCGTCACGAGGGTGGTTTTAATATCTTTTGAGCAACTTAAAACTGTCGTCATTCCAGAGTAAACACAGGGTCCAATCCGTATTTTGCCATCAGGATCTGGTTTGGACCTAACCTTGCCGCCTTCCTTTATGACTATGCTGTTTTGTTTTGAATTAAATTGAATTGATGATGATGAAGAAACACTATTACGGTGAAAAAATGAGTGGCCTTCGAATTCAATTGTTATTGGTTTGGATGCTGTGATGATGGATACGGCAGCATCATTTGGAGCGATAAACTTTTCTTCTTTGATAGTTATTCCATCAATGTCATATGTGCAGATGATTTTATCTGGTCTCCATAACATGCTTACGGGTTTTGGATTTGTGTGCCTCTTTTTATTTATGATTACACTCCCATATAGAACCTTCGTGTCTTTATAAAACTCCCAACCTTGATAGTCGTTACCTTTGCCCGTATTTTCAGTGCCCTTTATTTCACTGTTTAGAAGTCCAACACCGCGACTTCGTAAGTCATGGTGCAAGGGGTGGGTTAATCCAATCGTCTCGTGCTCTATTAACCTCCAACTTGCATGAAATCCACCAACATAATAGGTGACATTGCCTGCCATGAATCCATGTTTTCTACCTTGGATTTCTTGCTCTATTTTTTTGCAATAATCTGTAAACGGTGGCTTTTCTTTAGCCTCCAATTTTATAATGAAAACTAATGTAAATAATAATGTAAACAGGTGTATCGAATTGATGAGCTTATTCTTTTTTACAAAATATAATGAATTCATTAATCTCTTATCATTAGTCCTGATTTATTCATGTAGTTAGAGTATAAAAGAATGACTCGCAAAGATTTTTTATTTCTAAAAGAAAAGCTATCATACCAATTTCAAATGCACTTTAAATTATTCGTTGTTTATCTATCGGTTTTATTTTCTGGAGAATTAGCTCAAGCGGAAAATAAATCTAAAAAGATTAAACCTAATATTTTATTCATTGCCGTTGATGATCTAAATGATTGGGTTGGATGTTTAGGAGGTCATCCTCAGGCCAAGACTCCAAACATTGATGCTTTTGCTAGGCAGGGGGTTTTATTCGAAGAGGCATATTGTGCGGCGCCTTTATGCAGTCCATCTAGAACTGCGATTATGACGGGATTACGTCCCTCGACGACTGGAATATATGGAAATCTTAATTGGTTCAGGGATCTTCCCAAGTATAAGGATTGGGTTACTCTTCCTCAATACTTTCGAAATCATGGATATTACGCGGTGAGTGGAGGGAAGTTGTTTCACCAGCCCAAGGGTAAATTCTCTGATCCGATTTCATGGGATCATCAATATTCGCTAGGGCAGGGGACTCCGAGACCCAAGATGTCTCGTAGATACACTCATGGTCTCAAGGAAAAGTTTTCTAATCCAATATTGGCGAGATTAATAGACTGGGAAGCGCTCGAACAACCAAAGGAACAGTCTGCTGACTGGAAGGCTGCGGATGGAGCGGCAGACTTTTTAATACGCAATCATGACAAGCCTTTTTTTTTAGCTTGTGGAATTTATCTACCCCATTTGCCGTGGCATGTGCCAAGAAAATATTTTGATTTGCACCCGATTGAAAAAATCAAATTACCGAAACATCAAACCAATGACATTGATGACATTCCACCAGGTGGACGGCGTATGATTGGGGATGCTGCTAAAATAATTCGTGAAAGTGGGAAATGGCGAGAAGCAGTTCAGGGATGTTTAGCTGCAGGGTCCTTTGCTGACGACTGTGTTGGACATGTTCTAAGTACATTAAATAAAAGCGCATATAGGGATAACACTATTGTGGTATTATGGGGAGATCATGGTTATGATATATGTGAGAAAACTTTTGCCAAGTCTGCGCTTTGGCAGCAAACCACTCGCACCCCCTTAATTGTGCATGTTCCTGAAAAGCTAGGAGGTAATAAAGTAAACCCTAACTGCAAAAAACCTGTCAGTTTGTTAGATCTCTATCCTACGCTTATTGAATTGTGCGGTTTGCCAAAAAATTCTAAAATTGAAGGTAGGAGCATTGCTCCTTTAATCTTTGATCCTCAGATGGAATGGCCATATCCGGCTCTAATCACCCATTCTCCGCATTGGCATGGCACCAATCATGCAGTTCGTTCCGAGCAATATCATTATATAAAATATAGTAAGGGAGGAGAAGAATTGTACGACATGTACAATGATCCCGATCAGTTGAATAATCTTGCTAATGAGAAAAATTTATTTTCTATCAAAGAAGAGCTGAAGAAATGGATGCCTAGGATAAATATTTCACATTTTCGTCCCAAAAAATAATTCTGAATATTGTGGTTTCGAGCGTATTTTAAATAGTCACAATATTAAATATGGTTTCTCGCTACAGATTTCCTAATGCAAAAATAAGCCGAGTTGTTTTTTATGTGTACGCTTTTTTAAAGATTGCGCTTGTCTCCCTATTTTCGAAAAATGAATCAAAGCAAGGGCATCCTTTGTTACTAAGTCCTCATTCTGACCCTATTGCCTATCATGAAGCGCATGTATTTGTAGTTAACACTCAATCTGACACGCTAGACATCATTGACGCGAAGCTTAATAAGATAGTTTCTCGAATTGCGACCGGAATTGATCCTGTCTCGGTTGCCATTCGGCCAGATGGTAAAGAAATATGGGTGTCTAATCACCTCTCGGATTCAATTAGTGTGATTGATAATAATTCTAAGAGTTCCACTTACCACTCAATTGTTGCAACAATTCAGGATATGGATCTTGAAAAAAAGGCGACAAGATTCGATGAACCCGTCGGCATTGCGTTTGCTAGTAACAAAAAAGCCTACGTAGCGCTATCATCTAATAANGAGATTGCGGTGATTGATGTTAAAACAAGAAGAGTCGCAAAAAGAATCAAGATTACCGCACAAGAGCCTAGAGCCATAAAGGTCAAAAACGATAAGCTTTATGTAATACCATTTGAGTCAAATAATAGAACACAGCTCTCAGGTGGAGTTGGTAAACCTCATGATGGAGATCTGGTGACTTTTGATGCACGAAAGCTAGCCAGTGCTTTTGATTCTGTAGGTTTCACAGTTGATGTTATTAAGCATCCAGAAGTTCCAGATAAGGACCTCTTCATTTTTGACACCATTAATGAAAAGCCATTAAGAACATTTAAATCATTAGGAACTAATCTTTTTGGNCTTGATGTAACTAATAGTGGCGAGGTCTTTATCGCCCAGACTGATGCTCAAAATCATGTTAATGGAAGAGCGGGGACTAAAAAGCACGGGTTAGAACAACTAATGAATCGACCTTATCTGAACCAATTAACTAAGGTTTCCTCTGAGGGTAAAGCTCGGTTCATTAATCTAAATCCATTGCCACCTGAGCAACCCAATAGAAAAAAAGCTATTGCTTCACCTTTTGCCATAAAAGCTAGCTCGGACGGTAGAATAATTTATTGCACGGCTGCAGGGTCTGATCATTTTTTTGCCATCGATTCAGAGAGTGGCGAGATTCTCGCAAAAGTTAAAGTTGGATCAGTGCCTAGGGGTATTGCTTTTCAAAGATTAGAAAATGGCAAAGAAAAATTTGCATGGATTTTCAATGCTGTTTCAAATTCTGTTACTAAAGTGGATCTGACTGAATTTGATCAATGGAGATCAGTTTCGACTATTCAACTTGATGACCCTACACTTAAATTATACAAGGAGGGAAGAATTGCCTTTAACACTTCAAGAGCTTCTTCAAATGGCACTTTCTCCTGTGCTAGTTGTCATGCTGATGGCAATACTGACCAGCTTCTATGGGTTCTAGAAACTCCNCACTTAGTGGGAGCTGATCAAATTGAGCCACGTTTATCACAAACGTTGCGAGGCCTTAGAGGGACTGCGCCTTATCATTGGGATGGTGTTCCTGGCGACCCTTACGGTGGTAAAAACGCAGCTACCAGAGAAATGCTAGAGCCAAATTCTGATGTCAATAGACCTGAGACTTCAGTGAGGAATGTTATTGATGGTTCAATGGCAACAACCATGCTGGATTCGAATAGTGATATTCGAAACGATGAAGATAAAAAAGGCTATCTTACAAAAAAGGAAAGAGATGCAATGGCGGAATTTCTCCTCAACCTCTCGCATATGCCAACTAAAGGTCGCTCTTATGATGATAATTTGTCAAATCAGGCTCTTATGGGATTTGAAAGATTTCATATAACAGGTGCGCGTGACCGAAAGAATCTTAATACCAATGTGTGTGGCAGCTGTCATACGTTTCCCTATTTGGCGACTGACCAGGATTCAATGCAAGTACCAAGTTTTAGAGGNGCTCTTGATCGTTTTATAACCCAAGCNCAGGGAAGAAANAGCGTGATTGATCTTGGGGGNGTGAAGGANATNGCNGAGNGNGGTTTTCCAGAGGAAGAGGTTTGGAAAAGAATGTTTAATATGGGTGAGCCCAAGCGGCTGTGGCCCGTTATTGATATGTTTAAAGAATCAAGTTCGGGTTTTCCTGGAGCATTCGGAAGGCAGGCTACACTTAGTGATAAANCAGTAAACGATCCAGTCACCTTAAGTCTTATAAAAGGATTGGAAGAGAGTGCGAAGAAAGGAAGTATTCTTTTAAAAGTATCAGGATTAATAGTTAATGATTCAAAACGTGAAAAAATAAAATTAAGCTACGTTAAAGTCAGCCCCTCTAAGACAGATTTTGAGGATGGTTTAAGTATTTCTTTTGGCTATAAAAATTTCGATNATAGTGGCCAAATTTATTCTCTTAAGTCCTTAATTCGTAAGGCTAAATCAGGAGCCTTTGTTGGAACATTTACGGGAGTTCTTGGAGATGACTTTAATTCTCCTCCTCCGGTCATATGGACAGCAGGTTCGCTTCACGAGCAAAGAGGAGCTCAACTTTTTCCACGTATTAACGAGGAAATTAAAACAATGAGAATTAGTGCGCGATACGTTAAGGAGAATTCATACGTTTTTGTGAACGGGAAAAGATATCCTGCAAAGTTCAAGATGGTGGGAAAAGATTTAGCTGATCTTGAACTGTATAAAATGCCACCCAAGGGAATGAATATGGTACAAATTCAAAACCCGAAAAGTTATATCAGTAATGAACTCATATTTTTTGTTGAATCTAGGGAAGAGGCTATTCTGAGATATAAAAAAGAACCACCTTATCTTTTAACCACAATTTTAAATTCTTGTCTTATTAATGATAATATTAAAGAGGCTAAAATATTAATTGAGGCTGGTGCTGACCTTAATATGCCNCATGAACATTTTGANAAGGANAGNCCTCCGATNATNATTGCNTCTCAGTATGGGCATGAAGAGATTGTNAAANTATTATTGGANAATGGAGCNAACCCAAATATNCAAACNAAAANTGGNGATACNGCNCTGCATAGTGCGGCGAGNATGGGGNGATTNGATATTACTNAAATGCTCATTGAATCNGGGGCCGATNCANNACTAAGCAANCANAGGAAAAAGAAACCNATCAACTTTGTTAATCATTTTTTNCAAAAAGGAAATTTCGAAAANTATCATGCTCCTCATAATGTGAATTTGACNTTGGATCATGCNCGCTATGTAAAAGAAACGCCNAAAGTCANNAAGCTNCTAAATTCAGCGGCTAANNNAAAAAGAGCCAANGTNTTGCTTTTNATGTCTGATGATTTAGGGATCAAAGACATNGGGNCTTATGGAGGNNTTGTTAAAACNCCNAANATNGATNGNCTTGCTTCNGANGGNGTNAANTTNNCNGAATTTCATNCAGGCGCTGNNGTTTGTTCTCCNTCTAGAGCAACNTTNNTNACAGGAAGGCAGNATTTAAGAACGGGNGTNTATACNGTGATTCAAGACAGTGTTCATTCAATGCATCTTCTTGAAAGGGAAGTAACGATTGCGGAGTTGTTAAAGGAAAAGAGTTATCAAACAGTGCACTTAGGAAAATGGCATCTTGGAACGCCGTTTAGAGGTATCGATAAGCCGTCCCTAAATGATCATGGTTTTGATTATTGGTTTGCTACTGAAAATAATGCTAATCCAAGTCATAAAAATCCAGTTAACTTTGTTAGGAATGGTAAAGAGGCTGGAAAAATTAAGGGTTATGCTTGCCAAATAATTGCCGATGAAGCGATTAATTGGTTTGATAAGGAGTACCAAAAAGACCGCCCTTTTTTCATCAATCTCTGGTTCCAGGAGCCCCATGCACCAATAGCAGCCCCTGATGAGATTGTGTCAAAATACGGAAAGGTAAATGACCCCGCCGCAATTTATTCTGGNACTGTAGAAAATACCGATAAAGCCATTGGAAGAATTCTTAAGAAGTTAGANTCTTTGGGTGAGTTAGAGAATACAATAATTGTCTATACTTCAGATCATGGTAGTTATCGAACTGAGAGGAATGGTGATTTGCGTGGTGATAAGGGGTCTAATTTTCAAGGTGGTCTCAGANCGCCAGGAATCATCTATTGGCCAAAAGGGATTAAAGGTGGCCGTTCGCTTTCTAATCCTGCTGGCTCTGTCGACCTATTACCCACATTGTGTGGGCTACTCCATATAGCGCCTCNAAAAAATGTTCATTTGGATGGTTCTAACCTTACNCCATTGCTAACCTCCAANGGTAAATTTCATCGTAAGCAGTCTCTGTTTTGGCACTCNCCGACCGGNCAGCCCAACGTCGCTNTAAGAAAGGGTGATTATACGTTACTTGGCTATAGGGAATTAGTATTNAAACGTGATCAAAAGAGGATTAATGANTTGGTTAATGAGGCGAAGGTCTTCATAGAAAAGGATTTAGGTCGGACGGTAATTCGTAAGGAGTTGTTTTCAATGTTATATAATTCTAAGTTTAAAAACAAAGAGGCAGAAAAAATCCGGGCTGAATTTGTTAGGCTAAATCAATTCCAGGAATCATGGATTCCAGAAATAAAAAAAGGATCAGGTGGGTTTCGAAAATTTGAACTTTACGATTTGAAAAATGATCCCAATCAGACAAAAGATATTAGCAATCAAAACCCTGAACTATTTAATGAATTAAAAAATGAATTAATAGCTCTCAATAAGAGTGTTCTCTCCGACGCTCCTTATTGGGGGGTTAAGGAAATTAAAGGACCTCAAATTCCTGGTAATGTTGATTCTGTGGGACTTGGAAGGCTCCTTANAAAAATAGACACAAATAAANTACCTAAGGCCTACAATCCATCGACGCACCAGAAATATGTAGATAAGCGTATTGAGGGAATGAGTCTCAAGCAGCGACAGAAGCTCGGTAGTTTGTGGAAAGAGAAGCAAAGAATTGATCCTGATATGAAAAATCGAGGTAACTCTTTTATAAGAATTTTAGAATATTCCTCTGCACTAGATTAAATTAATTATCTTTGGGTTGATGGATTTGCTAGTAGAGAAATAAATTTAAAGCTCGAGGTTCAAAATGTTAGATTCATTATCTAATATATCTTTGCACCTAAGAATGATTTCAATGTCGTTGGAATTAATTGATTTTGGGATGGATATTTCAGTTTTTCTTAGGTGAGGAATAGTTGTTTTGGTGTGACTAATAATGCGCTTCTCTTTAATGGTGACATGTAATGCTTTTATGTCATATGAGAATTGCGGCAGTGAGGTTGGATTATTTACCCATTCAATACTAATTTTTTGACCGTTTATTCTTTTGGCTTTTGCGGAGATTATTTTAATTGGAGTCTGTTGAGGTTTTTCGAAATTTCTATCTATTTCAAATATGGAAGGATTTTTAGTTGTAGGTTTCGTTTCCTTGCCACCGGAAACCATATAGTAAAATTCTCCGGTTGAATCTTTAGCAACTCCTCCATCCCAATTCATCTTATAATTAAAGGAGCGTTTTCCTTTTACTAAGTCCCAACTATTAACAGAATATTTAGCCTGAGAAAATGCATGCCACTCTCCAGTCGGTTTACGTTTCCATCCATTGCGGATATGCGTTGTGCGAGAATTTTTTCCTGTCTCTAGCCAATCCTCTATAAATGAATCGTTTCCTCCCAGTAGGTATGCGTTTTTTGCTGCAACCTGCATGGTAACCATATGTGTCCATTGATTGGTTTTTCCAGATTTAACCCAATATCCATAAAAGGTGCGATCCTTTTCGATCCAGCATCTTGCAATTAGTGTGTACCAAACATCCGTATCCCAACCCAATTCAAAGTTCCAAGATTTTAATCCTGTGCCTTCACCTCCAAAATTTTCGACTAGAGTTCCCGGACCTTGGTAAAGAGCTTTAATAGGAGCGGTATGTTGTTTGTGATCCCAAATAGAAAAAATGTAATTATGCCCTCTCGGATGAGCTTGTATTCCTGCATAACCTGCTGCCTTTCCTGCCCAACCTAAAGCTTCATAATAGGTGTACATGGCTTCCCCTTTTTTTGGAACTCTTACCTCATTAATGAGTATATCTCCGGGAAAACTTGCGTCATTATAAACCATATGTGATGACGGGGCCGCATTTTCACCTGCGGTGATCTTGAGAGAAACCAAAAAAAGAATTAAATGAGTCAATTTTAATAATTTCATATATATTGTTTATCCTATTATTAATTGATAAATAGAACATAAAGCAATCAGGTTTATGATGGAGGAGGGCCTGTGGTTCCACCTAAAATGAAATCAGATAATACAACCGATTGTCTGGTATCATTTTTTCCAAGACTAATATTGTTTGCCCAACGGATGATTCTCCTGACAACGGGCCTGGATTCCCAACGGATATGACTTACAGATGGTTCACACCATTCAAAGTTGGCATCATTATCAGTACAAATTAACGAGACGTCTTTAGGCACTCTCAGACCTATTTCGGCTAGATACTGTAGTACAGCAGTATACATAAAAGCTTCGTCCGCAATTATTGCTGTAGGTGGGGTGATTTT
>PAHQ01000010.1 GCA_002705125.1 Verrucomicrobiales bacterium
CCTCCAACCTCTGCCGTTGCCCAACCAGTAAATCCGATATCGCTGAGGCCTTTCCGGACCTCATCCCAAGGAAGGTCACCTTCCCCGATCTCAGTAAATTTATTTGCCGCACGACTAAACCCTTTCACATCAAGCTTAACACACCTGTGCCCAAATTCCCTAATCCAATCACCTGGCTGACCATATTTCCAATGATTTCCTATATCAAAATATTGACCCACCCATGGACTCTTGAAGCTATCTATAAATTTAACATGTCTCTCGGCACTCTGCTCTGGGGGCTTATTGTGATCATAAAACATTTTATTCCAGACATTTTCAAAGAGAATGGGCTGTCCCAATGAGGCTGCCAACGGAATTAGTTTCTTAATTTCTTGGCGACACCTTTCTTCAATCACATCCTCAGCTCCATCACCTCCTGCCCCAACAACGATAAGTACGCCATTTCCACCAGCAGCATGAGAAAGTCTAATACAATGCTCAATATTTTTTTTAGAGATTTCCCTGTCAGCCTCGTTTGGACTCGTTAGTCTTTTCCCCCAGTGCGCATGATTAATCGCATTGTGAACAAAAACACCTGACTGTTGAACAGCAACCCTAGCGGCCTCCTCGGTATGAGCTCCAGCCTGATCAAAGTCAACTCCATCAAGGCCTGCATCTGCAGCCATTTCCAATCTTTGCGTCAAACTTAGCGCCTCACCTTTAACCTCCTTGGCAATCATTCCAAGCTTTACTGAGAGGAGAATACCCTTATCAGTTGGAGGCCTAACGATCTCACTTTTTTTAGTCTTATGATTGTCTCCTAATGCAATTGCGCAAGTTGATGCTAAAGCCGAAGAACCAAGAACCATCGCTTTTCGACGAGAAATTTCCTTAAGTACAGTTTTGTGAGTGTTCATTTATAATTCTTTATAGGTTTAATAAGAAAAGAACAAGCCTACTTTAAAGATCACGTAAACTTTAAGCTAATAAGGGCCAGTTTTGAAATTTTATAACAAAAAAACCTTTAAAGTTTGTCGCCAATACCTAAGAAGATAGATAAAGTTAAATTACATACACTTAACCAATGAAGACTGCATTCACTCTCATCACTTTGATTATTCTATTACCTTTTTCCCACTCTGAAGGAGCTAAGGGAACAGTATTTAACGATAAGAATAAAAATGGCAAAAAGGATAAAGGGGAGCCAGGCATTGAAAACATAGCCGTATCAAATGGGAAAGAAATATCCAAGACTAACAAGCAAGGAGAATGGGAATTACCTCATGATGATGATACTATCTTCTTTGTAATTAAACCTCGCGACTGGCGAACTCCCCTAAATAAAGACAACCTTCCACAATTCTATTATATCCATAAGCCAAAAGGGTCACCTAAGAACCTCAAGTATAAAGGTGTTGAACCGACAGGCCCTCTTCCTGAATCTATAGACTTTGCACTTATACCTAATAAAGAGCCTGACACTTTTAAGGCTATCTTTTTTGGAGACCCACAACCAAGATCTATTGAACAAATCAATTACATTGCTCATGACATCATTCCTGAACTAGTTGGTACAGAGGCCAAGTTCGGAGTTACTTTGGGTGATATCATGTTTGATGACCTTGATCTATTCAAACCATCCAATGCAAATTTAGCTTTGATCGGCATCCCTTGGTATAATGTTGTAGGCAACCACGATATTAATTTCGATTCGGAAGATGATGCCGACTCGGACGAGACTTTCCACCGATTTTTTGGACCAAATTATTACAGCTTCGATCATGGCCCAGTCCATTTCGTTATACTAGATGACGTTGAATGGTCAGGAAAAAATAATAGATATAAAGGTGGTCTTGATGAAGATCAGTTAACATTTGTGAAAAACGACCTTGCGCTGGTTCCCGAAGAAAAGCTTATCGTTTTAATGATGCACATCCCTCTTACGAATGTAGGTAATCGCCAAAAACTTTATAGGCTTATTGAGAAACGCCCATACACAATGTCTATCTCTGGTCATACTCATTGGCATGCTCATAAATTGATAGATGAAAAAGATGGCTGGAAGGGTAAAGAACCTCATCACCATATCATCAATGTTTGTGTTTCAGGCACTTGGTGGAAGGGGACCAAGGATGAAGTAGGAATCCCTCATTCAACTATGCGGGATGGAGCTCCAAATGGTTACTCCATAGTAACTTTTGATGGTAACAAGCATGTACTTGATTTTAAGGCAGCGCGTCAACCCGCTTCCTACCAAATGAACATTCAAGCACCAGATAAAATTGACCAACAGAATGCCAAGAAAGAATTTATCTACGTGAATGTTTTTAATGGGTCTTCAAAATCAACGGTTAAAATGAGAATAGGAAAAAAAGGCGATTGGGTAGAACTTAATAAATCTGTAGAAAACGATCCCTCTTACGTTAAGACAAGGGAAAGGGAGGCAACTAATAGTAAATCAGGAAAACCGGAACTTAATCCACCGAGCCCATCGGACCATCTCTGGAAAGTCCAAATACCACCAGGCCTGAAAGTTGGATCCCAATTAATTGAAATTGAGGCCACAGATCACTACGGACGTGTCCATAAAGGCAACAGAATTATCAGAATTGAAAAATAAATTCTATTTTATTCTACTCCAAGAATCCGATTAGCCGCATCAATACCAGTCAAAATAGCCTCACCGACCCTGCCTCGGCCAACAAAAGAATCTCCACAGAAAAACCAACCCTCAGGGGAGCACTCTTCAATCTCATCTACATCTAAAGCTACCTTCGGATGAGCGTATTTCCATCTCTGCTTACTTTGCCATAATGGACCTGATGAAGGCATTTCAATAAGCCTTGAAGCCTCGGATAATGCCTCTTTATAAATGATATCCTCACAAGAATCATAATAAGACATAGTCCAATCAGGTGACATTTGTGCGACGATGACACTTTCAGAACTACCAACGCGCCCGGATTTCGCATCTTCAAAACCCAACCAAGAAATTGCATGCTTACGGTCCTCGTTTAGCATAGCACAACAATCAATTGGTCGATCAATTCGTTGATCAAATCCCATTATAATTGAAAACTGTCTATGGAATTCACTCTCACCAAGTAATCCTTTTAAATCAATTATTGATGAAGAGGGTATCTGAGAATTAGAGATTAACTCAAGGACTTGAGGCGCGGGGGGCGTGAAAAGTATGGCATCATAAATACCCAAACTTTTACCTTCGCCTGAAGAAATTTCCCAAGAAGAACTTGAGATTTCTTCGATATCTACGACAAGGGTTTGTTTAAGGATTTTAGCTCCTGAGCAGGCGGCTATTCTTTTGCCAAGTTCACTGATTCCATTTCTATAATTCCACTTGATGTCTGCATCGATTTTTGAGTCCCCTTTGGAAATGGTATTTTCTTTATCAAACAAATAAACCTGCCCTGGGATTTCAATAAGATCCTCATTAGGTAATTCTCTTAATATTAATTCTTCTAGTAGGGGTGAATTGATCTTAAAATAGTTGGCTCCGTGATCGACTCGAATTTCATTTATTGTTCTTGTAGCCGCCCTACCAGATGGGCCACGACTCTTTTCAAAGACGCTGACTTCCCAATCCGAATCTTTCAGAGCCCATGCTGCTGAAAGACCAGAAACACCAGCCCCAATGATAGCTAATTTTGGATTATTCAAATCGTACACAAAATTCTAACGAAAAAATAATGACACAGGATTCCAAACTGTAATTTATTACTTTAGAAATTCCCAAATTAGGCCTGCACCTAAAATAAAAACCTGTGGGAAAAAGTTAAGCAGTATACTTTTTTCTTTCCATGCAAACCCTACAATCGTCCAAGTACAAGCCCCTACAAGATGAACCATCACATTCCAAGGATGATAATTAAACGCATGTAGCACAATGGCTGTTACAATTGTAATGGCACTAAAATACTTAAGATAAAAAATCATTGTTTTCAAATTAAAGGGACTGACCCCTTAATTAAAACAAAAATTAATAAATTTGATTATATCTATTTAGGAAGTCAGAAGTTACTTCTTTCGACCACCTTCATTATCAATATTTAAAAGTCTCTCAGACTGTTCTGGGCTAAGCACATTACTATTTTCTTGAACCCAATTTCTTGCCTCTTGCGGTTCCCTCTTTGACCATTCGCGAACCCCTCTCTCAATGGTTCCCTCTCTTTGTCTATCATTATCAATGGTTGCAGCCCAAGTCACAGCCGAAGCCGGATCATCATCAAAACTAGCCTTGGCAAGCGCTCCAATTCCATTATCTCTGAAATCACCACTCGGCTGCTCTAGGAGCCAGTCAGCCGCACCAGCAGGATCCTCATTCGTCCAATGCCACACAGCATGTCCTACAGCATCTGTTCTTCCCTTAGTGTCAGGTTGACTAACAAGCCACTCTGCAGCTTTGGAAGGCTCCTGTTCAGACCATCTTCGGCCTACTTCACGTATTTGGCCATCCGTTCTCTCTTCTGCTGGAATATCATTAATAAATGCTGCTGCCTCTGCTGGTTCGGTAGAGGCCCAGCCGCCTAGCGCTCTACTCATTGCTGATTCTCTATCATCTCCTTCAAGAGTCATCGCCCACTCCATGGCTTCCTGCGGTGCTCTTTTAGCCCAAAGATTTGCAATGTTTCCTGCAGCCTTCTGGCGCGCCTCTCCCGCATCAAGTTGAAGAAGTCTCCGAGCCGCTTCATTAGGATCAGAAGCAGCGATTGTCTCAAGGGCTCCTCCAAGAGCTCCCTGGCGCTGGTTCTCAGGCAACGAATTAGCCCAAGCAAGCGCGGCATCAGGATCCTGTCTGACCCACTCAGTCGCAATTGTTCCAGCAAGCATGTGTCCCATCCAACCATTTTTAGACATGTCACTACCTTGATTGGACATCCATTCTAGGGCTCTCTGAGGATCCTGAGAAGCAAGTGCACGCAATATAGAAAAAGTAGCATCCCTCGCCTGATCTTTATTCTTCATCTCCTCAACATAAGCAAATGCGGCATCCGAATCTGCAGAAGCCCAGCGCGTCAATAGAAGACCCACCGCCATCTTCATATGAGGATCCCACTGCGGTGCACTTTCTTGAAGAGCAATTAAAGCTTCAGGCATTTCCCCTGGACTAAGAGCATTCACAAAAGCCATGAGTCTCTCAATCCTCTTTAAAGGATCTGGATCAGAAAGTATTTCATTCACTGAACCAATAGCCGCTGATACCTTTTTATAATCTGTCTTCGAGTCTGATTTATTCTTCGAATTCCCTGAACCTTTAGACGCGCTATTGCCATTTTTTATTGAAGAAAGCCCTGACTGATTCAATGAGGCTGCCTCTTTTGCGCTAAATTTTTTGATCTTATTTTTAAGTTTAGAATTCTGAGAATACTGAAAAGCAATTATCAAAAGACCAATCAAAGAGAAACTGATAATAGAGATCTTGGGAATATTCATATTTTTCTAGTTTAGCGAGCTTCTAAAATTATAAGTTCAAAAAAATAGGCACCAAAGTATTTCACTTAGGCGCCCATCAATTACATAAATTTATATTATATTAATTAGTACGCTTTTTTAAGGACTCCATTTTCTTTCTTGCCTCTTCTCGAGTCATCTTACCTTCTTTGACAGCAGCACGGATCTTTCTAGCCATCTCAGCATTATTATTTTTTCCTTTTTTAGCGCCCTCTTTAGATAGCCTCTTTTTATATTCGGCCATTCTTTTTTTAGCTTCTTCTTCAGTTATCTTCCCTGAATCAACAGCCATTTTTAACCTTTTAACCATTCCATCTAAATTTGAATTCGGCTTTTTCCCAGTACCCTTCTTAGTCATTTCCTCAAATTTTGCCTTGGCTTCTTCTTCTGTAAGTTTTCCTGCTTTCACCGCAGCTTTAAGTCTTTTACCCAAAGCCTCATTGGAAGGCGCTCCTCCACGTTTCTTAAGACCTTTAATTTTTTCAGCCGCCTGTTCTCTAGTGATCTCCCCAGATTCAACAGCAGCTTTAATTTTTTCAATAACAGCATCCTTGCCCGGAGCTTTTTTCTTCTGAGCGTTTGCAATAGTAAAACTACCCAAAATGAGGAATGACAAGATAATGGTTCCTAGAGATTTCATGATTTTAAGAATTATATAAGGATTTCAATAGTTAATTAAGAATTATACATAAGCATACACAATGTTACGTAATCATTATAATTATAAAACAATATAATTTACAGAAAAGATCCTCTGAGACTACTTTAATTCATAAAATTATCTCAATCACTGAAGATAATAAGGTTTCTATAAGTGATTCTATTTAAATACATTTGATCAATCTTACTAGTGAAACGCTTGCTTAGTCTTTATCTCCACCGATAGTCTTCACCCCATGACCGACGAAGAGCAATACATATTAGAAATCAACGATGATGAAATTCGCTGCCATCGACCCGATGGGACGATGGATTCTCTTTCTTGGAAAAACCTACAAAGAGTTGAAATTGTTGTCACCGAAGACACTCCTCTTCCAGCAACTTTCATTGCTCTTCACGGACCAAATTCAACGGTTGTCATCCCTGAGGGAGCGACCAATGCAGATGACTTGGGTGAAAGATTATTCACTCTTGAGGGTTTCGACGCAGATACTTTCGTGGAATCGATGTCAGCTCAAACAGCAGATACTTTTTTATGCTGGACTCTCCAAGAGTAGGCAATTTGTTCAAAAATAATGCACCGAGCCCCTCTACTAAAGCTTATTGAAAGCTACGGTGAAAGGTATCCAATTGAAGAGAAAACGATTTCAAGATATCGTACATTTATTTCTAATAATGAAAACTGCTTCGAACGGACGCTCCTTAAGGGGCACATTACCTGTGCCGCCTGGATTATTGATCTTACTCAGACTAAGGCATTACTTACCCACCATCGAAAACTAAACAAATGGCTTCAACTTGGAGGCCATGCAGACGGTGACTCAGACGTCCATAGGGTGGCAGCCCGCGAAGCTAGGGAAGAGAGTGGAATAGACTCCTTAAGACTTCTTTCTAGAGAAATTCTCGATATCGATATTCATAAAATCCCCGAAAGGAAAAACGTTCCTGAACATTTACACTACGACGCAAGATTCCTATTCCAAGTCACTGATAATGAAAATTATCAAGTTAGTAATGAATCTTATGATCTGGCATGGGTCCCNATTGAANANATNCANAATTACACNANAGANNANTCNATAATTCGGATGATATCCAANGNNAAAGACCTAATCTAAATTCTTTGCTTATTGTTTACCTATTGACCTCTGAGACAATTTTAAATCTTTATCAAATTTGTCCATCTTCTTTAGTATTGTCTGTATTAGCTCAGGGTTTTTTTGGGATAAATTTTTAGACTCCGCAATATCATTATCTAAGTCATAGAGTTCCACAGATTGAGATTTCTTACCAGATCGACGAACCTTCCATTTTCCCTGACGAGCAGACTCAAGACGGTTACCTTTATAGTAGTAATATATTTCATGGGGAGAACGGGCGCCTTTTTCCCCTGAAATTATGGGCCATATATTTTTTCCATCAATGATTCGATCATCAGGAATTTTAGCTCCTACCAAATTTGCAAAAGTTGGCAAAAGATCAATGGTTGCACCAATCTCATCGCAAACTGTTCCTGAAGGAATCTTACCTTTCCAACTCATGATACATGGCACTCTCATTCCTCCTTCATATGTTTGAAACTTATATCCACGAAGCGGATGAGCGCTTCCTCCTCTACCTTCTTTTAATTTCCAAGGACCATTATCTGAAGTATAAATCACCAGCGTATTCTCATCTAAATTATTTTTTCTTAACGCTTTCATGATTTCACCAACTGACCAATCAATTTCTTCAATAGTATCACCGTAGGGTCCNCGATCACTTTTACCTTTGAATTTTTTTGAGGCGAATAAAGGGATNTGCGGCATGGTATGCGGAAGATAAAGGAAAAACGGTTTGTCCTCATTTTTTTCAATAAACTTGACTGCCTCCTCAGTATATCTCTTGGTCAAAGTCGTCTGGTCACAAGGGTACTCAATAACCTCTTCATTTCTCATCAAGGGGACGAGATTCTTTTTTGGCTTTTCGTTCTTAATCCTATCTAGTGTAAAACCTTCTCTAAGATTAATATCCGCAGCAAGCTTTGCTTCGGGATCAATTGTCATNTCATTGCTGTAGGGGATTCCGTAGTACGAATCAAAGCCTTGCCTAGTCGGTAAAAATTTTGGTTTATGNCCAATATGCCACTTACCAATACAAGAAGTCGCATAGCCTTTGGTTTTAAGCACTTCAGCGATCGTGATTTCATCAGGATTCAAGCCTTCCTTGTGACGGGGAAAGAGGACTCCTGGCACACTGACTCTCGTTGGATAACATCCCGTCATTAAAGCTGCACGTGAGGGAGAGCAAACGGAATTAGCAGAGTAAAAGCTGGTAAATTTTCTTCCCTCTGCAGCTAACTTGTCAAGGTGAGGGGTTTTGATTTTAGGGGATCCAAAGCAACCGATATCCTCGTATCCCTGATCATCAGTAAAAATAACAATAAAATTAGGGGTTTTAGAAAAAATTAAACCGGTTAACTGGAGTATTATAAATAAATAAAAAATTGGTCTGAACATCACGAAAAGGTATTATTTTGATATAAATTAAGAAATTTTTTGTTAGGAAGATTTGCTACAAGCAGTCTAATATAATGAACATTCTAGGAACTGTGAATTCAATTAATTATACTTCCTAGATTTTCCCATAAAAAGAACCAATGAGAAGATTAACCGCACTTTCCATTTTTCTGATTATCCTCATCGGACTGAAAACAGGACAAGCCAAAGAAAAGATTCAATTCAATCGAGATATTCGGCCACTGCTCTCTGACAATTGCTTTGCTTGTCATGGACCTGACGAGCATGAACGCAAAGGAAAATTGCGACTAGATATTACAGAGGGAGGCGCATTTGAAGATCGCGATGGGTTTCAGGCAATCATTCGAAAAGATGCAGACAATAGTGAAATTATAGCAAGGATGATTTCTGATGATGAGGACGAAATTATGCCTCCACCGGAAACTGGTAAAAAACTCAACCCTCAACAAATAGAGTTAATCAAACGATGGATTAATGAGGGAGCAGAATACGAAGGGCACTGGTCCTTTAATATTCCAACCAAATCATCAGATCCTAAAACTAACCCTATCGATCACTTTATTGATTCAAGGTTAAAAAGTCAGGGAATGGAGATGTCTCCGGTAGCACCTTCCCATACCTTGATAAGAAGGATATCTCTCGACCTTACCGGTATTTTACCTACACCATCTGAAGTAAGTCATTTTAGCAAAGAGTACAATGCAGATCCTATCAAAGCAGTTTCGAATGTAACTAATCGATTAATGAACTCACCTCGATATGGGGAAAGGATGGCTACTTTTTGGCTCGACTTGGTAAGATATGCTGACTCAATTGGCTATCATTCGGACACAAATATGGATGTATATCTTTATAAGGAATGGGTTATCAACTCATTTAATTCTAACCAAAGATACGATCAATTCACTCGTGAACAAATTGCCGGAGACCTTTTACCAAATCCTAGTGATGAACAAAAAGTTGCGTCAGGGTACAATCGTTTATTGCAAACCACTGAAGAGGGAGGAGCTCAACCCAAGGAGTATGTAGCAATCTATGCTGCGGACAGAGTCCGAAATGTTTCAGGGGCATGGCTCGGAGGCACTCTTGGATGTGCTCAATGTCATGATCATAAGTACGACCCATACACTGCTAAAGACTTTTATTCGATGGCTGCTTTTTTTGCTGACATCAAGGAGAAAGCTGTAGGAAGACGTGATCCTGGAATGTCTGTAGCAACGGGACAGTACAAAAAACAACTCGCAGAGCTGGATAAAACAATTAATACGCTTACCAAAAAGACAACAGTCATCTCACCTGAAATAATTGACGCTCAGTCAGATTGGGAAAAATCTTTGTCTGCCTCAACTACACCATTACTGATGAAGTGGCACCTAATTGGACCACTCCCAGGGGGTGATCCTCAAAAAGCGTTTAATACAGAATTTGGTCCAGAAAAAGGCATTGATCCGAAAGCAGTAATTTCTGGGAAAAAATGGCAAGATAGAGCTGATCTCGCAGACGGAAAAATTCACAACCTAGGCAGCGCAGCCAATTCAGCTTGGTATTTATATAGACTCATCAAATCACCAACAGCGACTCAACTACCTGTATCTCTTGGATCTGATGACGGGATAAGAGTTTGGCTTAATGGTAAAGAAATTCTGAAAAATAACTCTGCCCGCGGAGCTGCCCCAGACCAAGAAAAAGTCACTCTTGAATTAAAGGAAGGAAATAATCAGTTCCTAATGAAAATCGTTAACCATGCTGGCGGTAGTGGATTCTACTTCAAAGCAAAGGGAAATGAACTGCCTCCGGCAATCGCGGCAGCCATTCGAGTACCTGCTAATGAACGTAACGAATCTCAGAAACAGGCTATT
Organism: Verrucomicrobiales bacterium; assembly: GCA_002705125.1. Taxonomy (GTDB): domain Bacteria; phylum Verrucomicrobiota; class Verrucomicrobiia; order Verrucomicrobiales; family DEV007; genus EC70. Next base: position 10,490 of record PAHQ01000010.1, read on the forward strand.
GAGCAATACTATTTATCAATCTCTCCGGCGATGGCTGAAACCCGCTCTAAGATTGCTGCCCTACAAAAAGAGAAGAGTGAGATGCAGAAAAATTTACCGAGAACCCTCGTGAGTATATCAACCAAACCACGTGAAATGAGAATACTTCCTCGAGGCAATTGGTTAGATGACTCAGGCGAAATCGTCCAACCTGGAATACCAGAGTTTCTTGGAAAAATTAAAACAAAAAATGAAAGGGCCAACAGGTTAGACCTAGCCAACTGGATCATTTCTAAAGAAAATCCAATGACCTCAAGGGCATTCGTAAATAGGCTATGGAAATTATTCTTCGGAACAGGAATTTCATCGAACGTGGATGATTTAGGTTCTCAAGGAAAATGGCCCTCACATCCAAAGCTTCTCGACTGGCTTGCCGTTGAATTTGTGGAATGCGGTTGGGATATCCAACATATGATCAAGTTAATCGTAGGTTCAAAAGCTTATGCGCAGTCTTCAATAGTATCACCAAAGTTAAATGAAAAAGATCCGCTCAACGAACTCTTTGCCAGACAATCCCGGTTTCGAGTCGATGCAGAAATGATTCGAGACAATGCACTTTTCATTAGCGGTCTACTATCTGAAAGAATAGGAGGAAAAAGTGTTAAACCCTATCAGCCTGCAGGCTATTGGCGTCACTTGAATTTCCCAGCCAGGAAATACTCTCATGATAATAATGAAAACCAATACCGTCGCGGTCTTTACACCCACTGGCAACGAAGCTTCCTTCATCCTAGCCTTTTAGCGTTCGATGCTCCAAGCCGTGAAGAATGTACAGCTGAGAGGCCAAGATCAAATACACCACTACAAGCATTGGTCCTTCTAAATGATATTACTTATGTAGAATCTGCTAGATCGTTCGCCGAAAGAATCATCAAAGAAGGTGGTACTGATCCTGTTGCTCGTATCAATTGGGCTTTAGAAACAGCTCTTTCTAGAAAAGGAAATGAGAAAGAGATCAAAATATTGAGCGAGCTGCAAGCTAACCAAAAAGCTCGCTACACGGCGGATGTCGATTCAGCTAAAGCTTTCAACGAGACAGGAATAAAATCAACGTCTGATAAAATTGATCCTGCAGAATTGGCAAGCTGGACAACAATTGCTAGGACAATACTTAATTTACACGAAACTATTACAAGACACTAAAATGAATAACATTGACTTCCAACTCAATCGTCGATCATTCCTTAACCGATCTGGAGCCGGCATCGGCTCAGTTGCTTTGGCATCTATGCTGAACGACGAAATAAAAGCAGAAAACAATCCGGCAGATAAATGGACTGGTGTCATTCAAAAGCCTCATGTGCCAATCAAGGCAAAACGCGTCATCCATTTATGTATGGCTGGCGGTCCTTCTCACCTTGAGACCTTGGATTATAAACCTGAACTTGCAAAAATGAACGGCAAACCTATGCCGCAATCCTTCACCAAAGGACAACCCATTGCCCAATTGCAAGGCAATAAAAACCTGACCTGCTTAGGGCCTCAACATGAGTTTAAAAATTACGGAAAATCTGGTCAGCACATATCATCAATTTTTCCTGAAATAGGCTCTGTGGCTGACGACATTGCTATTGTTCGTTCAATGGTTACCGAGCAAATCAATCATGATCCAGCGCACACTTTCATGAATACAGGAACCCAAATTTCTGGAAGACCCTCCATGGGTTCATGGCTACTCTATGGACTTGGAGCTGAGACAGAAAATCTTCCAGGTTATGTAGTCCTTACATCTGTAGGAGGAGGGCAAAACCAGCCCATTGCCGCAAGGCAATGGCATAGCGGTTTTCTACCAAGTCGTTTCCAAGGAGTCCCCTTCCACTCGAAGGGAGACCCAGTTCTTTATGTTTCGAATCCAAACGGTGTAAATAGGCAAGACCAAAGAGCCGTTGTAGACTCTGTAAACGCACTAAATGGCATTCATAATGATCAAGTCGCTGATCCAGAAATCTCTGCAAGAATAGCTCAATACGAACTCGCTTTTAAAATGCAAGCATCAGTCCCTGGACTAATGGATGTTTCTAAGGAACCCCAACATGTGCTAGACATGTATGGAGCAAAGCCAGGGGACGGTTCATTTGCTTCAAATTGCTTATTAGCAAGAAGGCTTGCTGAAAGAGGCGTAAGATTCATTCAATTATATCATCGCGGATGGGATCATCACGGCGGAATTAAAAATGCATCAAAAAACACTGCTGGACTTGTAGACAGAGGAAGCGCTGCACTCATAAAAGACCTCAAAGAAAGAGGTATGCTAGAAGATACCCTTGTTATATGGGGAGGTGAATTTGGCAGAACTCCAATGGCTCAGGGAAATGGTAGAGACCACCATATCAAAGGTTTTTCTCTATGGATGGCAGGAGGAGGAATTAAGGGTGGAGTTAGTCATGGAGCTACTGATGAACTGGGGTATAACTCAGTTACAGATATTGTTAATGTTCGCGATCTACACGCTACCTTGCTTCACCTATTTGGCATCGATTACAGAAAATTTAGTTACCAATTTCAAGGACTAGATTTCCGACTCACAGGAGTAAAGCCAGCTAGTGTGATTAAACCTATACTAGCCTAAATCATTATTTATCCTGCATTATCGAAGGCAGTATCCTGGAATCATTATCAAGAGCATCAAAATAATTTGAATATATAGGTGACCAACCAGATTTTCTAATTTTTAAATTGGACACCCTCTTGTGAGACCATCCCCTAACCTTACCTTTTTCAGGTTCACATACTTCGGGAATCCCATTCTGAAACCTTCGATCAAATTCCTCATAGCAACGCCTCTGTAAAAGAGGTTGATCATCAGAGACATTAAAAATTTTACGCCTTAATTTTTTTTCAATAATATGAGCAATGCCATGCGCTGCGTCATCTCTGTGAATTTGGTTAATCCATCTTCCATCTGAATCTGGTGAAAATCCATCAATTCTGGCATCACCTTCAAGATATCTCTTGAGCAAGTATGATCTGTTAGGGCCATATATACCTGAAAGCCGTGCCACTGAACCATTAGAATTTAAGGCAATTTTTTCTGCTTCAAGCAATAAATTTCCAGTACTAGACGCAGGTTCTGTTTTGGAATTCTCATCGACTATAGATCCATCATTCTGTCCGTAAACACTCGAACTGCTAACAAAAACAATCATTGATTGAGAAAAGCTTTGAGACAAGTTCCAACATCCATCGACATAAACTTTTTGATATCTTTGATTCCTATCCTGACCTCGACTACCTGAACTCGCACAATGAATAACAGCATCGACTTCTCCTATTTTGTNTCTGGTTAATTGAACAGATTTTAAATCTGAGACATCCATACCAATAGACTTACCTGAGCCACTTTTGGAAATTCGAAACACTTCATTGCCACGGCCTTCCATCAATAAAGAGAATGCTTCTCCTACAAACCCAGAACCTATCACTATAATTCGCATTGATTACAAATTCACCATCTTATCTAATAATTATGTACGCCGATATTACTCTACTATAAACCATGGATTCATTAATGAAACTTTGTTATATCTGAGCATATCATTATTTTCACGATTNAGAACTTTTCTTCCAGATTCCATCACCACAGCTTGAGCAGCTCCAGTATCCCATTCCATCGTTGGACCAAATCTTGGATAAACATTTGCAGCTCCCTCTGCAACAAGGCAAAGTTTTAAAGAACTACCCACAGATACCATATTCACTTTTTTACCAATTCGTTCAAGGCCTTGAACNAATTCATTTACCTCTTCAGTAANGTGAGACCGACTGGCTACTACTTTTACCTCATTCAAGTCCATGTAATGTACGTCATTTACAATTTTGACAGGTTCACTAGCTGGACCTTTTTTAAAAGATCCCGAACCTTGTTCAGCAAAATATAAAATATCTTTGGCCGGTTGGTAAACTACTCCAAGAACAGGATCACCTTTCCGAATAAGTGCTATATTAACGGTAAATTCACCATTTCTTTTGATGAATTCTTTTGTTCCATCCAACGGATCAACTAACCAAAATTCATCCCAATCCGATCTATCTTTGTAAGCAACTTCCTTGTTCTCCTCAGAAATGATGGGGATATTTGGATAGCTTGCATCGAGAAAATTCATAATTTTCAGATTAGCTGCACGATCTGCCTCGGTCAGCGGTGAACGGTCAGACTTATAAGTTACATCAAACTCTGAGTTATAGATATCCATAATGCACGAGCCTGCATCTCTCGCCACCCCACAAATCTTATCTATATCGATACCCATATTTTAAGACTCAAAATATTATTATCCTTGCTTCAGCAGATATAATATCTAACTGAACTCCTTCAACATTTGATAACAATCACTAATTGAAATGATCCGCTAATTTCTTTGCCGCGTCCTTCTCCATTTCCTCTTTCGCAGAACTAACTGTTTCTTTTTGTAATTCAGCAATCTCAGCAATACCTTTTTTACCAAGACTGAGCATTAATTCCATTTCTTTGTTTGTAAATGAAGCTTCTTCTCCTGACCCTTGCAGCTCAACAAAATCCATAGACTCAGTCATTACAATATTGAAGTCTACACTAGCGTCACGATCCTCTATGTAACATAGGTCTAAAATAGCCGTATTCTTATATATACCACAACTCACAGCAGAAACATGTTGTTTAAGTGGTGAGCTTTTTAAGGTTCCTTTTGCAATTAATTTATCAAATGCAATAGCACAGGCTACAGATGATCCAGTAATTGAAGCCGTTCGAGTCCCCCCGTCAGCCTCTAAGACATCACAATCCACCCATAAAGTATTTGAGCCAAGAAGTTTAAGGTCTACAACGGCTCTAAGAGAACGCCCAATCAAGCGTTGAATCTCTGAACTTCTACCATCCAGTTTGCCCTTCATTACATCTCTTTGTTTACGTCCACCCCCAGTGGAATAGGGTAGCATTGAATACTCTGCAGTGAGCCAACCTCCTTCTACGCCCTGCTCTTTCATCCAACGCGGCACTCCAGGCTGAATAATAGCAGAACAAATTACTCTAGTTCTTCCAAAACTAACCAGCACGGAACCGGTAGAGTTAGCAGCAATATTGGGCAAAAAACTTACGGGTCTAAGCTCATCAATTGTTCTTGAATCAGGTCTATCCATATTCATTTGGTAATAGATTCATGGCGAAGTGGCAAGCTTTAGCTTAATGTGTAAAAAGAAAGATCATTAAAGGGTAGTAAAACCCAATGAAAGAGAGCCTCGAAGAACTAGAACAATTTGCGATAGACGTCATCCTAAACAGACGTAAGGGATTTCGTGCAAGCGTCATACGGTTATTACTATCGATAATGTCAATTATTTATAGATTCCTTGTGAGCTTACGTCTGTGGTTGTATAAGAGCAGGATTAAGAGAGAGCATAATTTAGGATGCCTTGTCGTGAGCATTGGAAACCTCACGGTTGGAGGTACTGGAAAGACACCAATAGTTGAAAAATTTGCCAAAGCACTTACTGCCGGAGGAAGGCGAGTAGCCATTCTAAGCCGAGGCTACAAAAGTGCTAAACCTTCAATAAAGACTAAAATCAAAAGTAAGATACAAGGAAACCCGATTAGTCAGGAACCTCCAAGAGTAGTTACTGACGGAAAGGAAGTGTTTCTAGATTCAGAAACAGCCGGTGATGAACCTTACATGCTTGCGACGAATCTTGAAGGAGTCGCTATAGTCGTCGATAAAGATCGGGTTAAAGCTGGCTTACATGCTATTAAAGAATTCGATGTTGATACCTTGTTACTTGATGATGGACTTCAATATTTGAGACTAAAGCATAGACTTGATGTTGTACTGATAGATAAATACTCCCCTTTCGGAAATGAAAAACTTTTGCCACGCGGCACACTAAGAGAACCTCCAAAAAACCTCAAACGAGCAAGTTATATTTTTATTACTAAATGTGATGGCAGTTCTAATGAAGAATTAATTAAAAGGATTAGAAAATATAATAGAACTGCAGAAATTATCGAATGCGCACACAAACCAAAATATTTAGAAAATATTGATAGTGGTGAAAAGTTACCACTAGAACATTTAAAGGGAAAAGATATAGGCACGGTCTCTGGGATTGCTGTTCCAGAAAGCTTCGAAGATGGGTTGAAAAATTTGGGTGCTAATGTTGAACTGACTCGCCGTTACACTGATCATCACCGGTACAGAAAAAGAGAAATTCAAAAGTTCATCGACCAATGCTTAAACAGAGATCTGGATATGATAGTTACAACAGAAAAGGACTATGTACGATTTCCAGATGTCGATTTAAATGAGAATATGCCCATTTTCTTTTTGAGAGTTGAAATCGGAATTTTGAGTAACGAAGAAACCTTTGAAGACTGCATTAACAGGATTTGCAGCCCCAGACCAATCCTTTCGGCAAGAAGGTTTTTCTAAGACTCCCCTACTCCGTATCGGATAAAGCGGCGAATCGAAATTTCATCATCTAGCGCTTTACCTTTAGAACTGAGTAAGTCAGATATTGTATTATCTGGATCCTTAATAAAGCCCTGTTCAAGCAAGCATACAGTGCTATAAAACTTTCCTAGCTTCCCTTCTATTATTTTTTCCATGATTTCAGGNGGCTTNCCACTATCNTCCATCTGCTTNCGGAANAGATCTTTTTCAGTGTTNACGAGGTCATCTGATATCTCATCTCGACCNATGCCNGCNGGAGANGCNGCTGCAATNTGTAAGGTTANGTCNTTAACCAATTCACGAAAATCTTCAGAAGCAGCTGTCTCGTCCTTGCCGCAATTTACTTCAACTAAGACACCAACCTTACCTCCTAAGTGAATATACGAAGCGACAACTCCAGAGCCTTCAACATCATATCTTACCATTCTACGAAATTGAAGATTTTCTCCAAGCTCGATAACTTTCGCCTTAACAAATTCATCAATATTTGCTTCACCCTTAGACACTGCATTCGCTGCATCAATATCGGTAGCCTTTGAACTGGCAACAGAATCTGTAAGCTCTGAAACGAAATCCTTAAAATTATCATTCTTTGCAACAAAGTCTGTTTCGCAATTCACCTCAATTAACACTCCCGACTTAGCTTCAACATCAATCTTTGCAGCAACAATTCCTTCTTTGGCCTCTCGGTCGGCTTTTTTCGCAGCCTTAATGGCTCCTCGTTCTCTAAGAAATTTAATTGCAGCATCCACATCCCCATCAGTCTCTTTGAGTGCATTCTTACACTCCATCATGCCAGCATTCGTTTTATCACGTAGTTCTTTAACTAGAGAAGCAGTAATTTCAGCCATCGGGTATATAAATTGTAGGTTAGTAAATTAATTATTTTTTTGTTACTATATTAGAGTGAATCATTAACAGCTTATGCTGCATCAATATCTGGTCTCTTTTTCTTAACAAGCTTTCCACCGTCAGTAGCAGCGATGACAGGATCTATCAAATTTTGAAGCACAATACGAATGGACCTGATAGCATCATCATTTGCAGGGATTGGATATTTAATGTGCGTAGGGTCAGCATTTGAATCAATCATTGCAACCACTGGAATATTTAAGCGTCGAGACTCATTAACTGCAATGTGCTCACGAGCAGAATCAACGATGACAACTGCCTGAGGTAATTCGCGCATATTTCTTACACCTCTCAAATTGCGAAGAAGTTTTTCTCTTTCCCTATTCAATGAAGCTAGCTCACTTTTACTCATTAGCTTTTTCTCAACAGAGTTTTCAATTTCTTGAATCCTGGTTTTTATCCAGTCTGTCAAGTCATGTTTTTGTACCTTGTATGTTACAATGTCGCTGTTGTCTACATAGACAATGTTCAGATTCTCTATTGGAATATAGTCTGCAAACATTGTTCCATAGCATTGAACCTGTAAGATGTGTTCTAGTTTTGGCAAAAATCCTTTCTTGATTTGCCATTGTACATTCTTTGTACTTTTCAAATCCATGATTGTTTTTGTTTT
>PAHQ01000011.1 GCA_002705125.1 Verrucomicrobiales bacterium
CAGGCTCAGGCTCAGGCTCAGGCTCAGGCTCAGGCTCAGGCTCAGGCTCAGGCTCAGGCTCAGGCTCAGGCTCAGGCTCAGAGGAGGGGGTTTCTTTATTTGAATTTTTTGATTCCAAATTTTCTTCGTCAGATGAGCTGCAGGATATTATGCTAATGGCAGCCAGTAGTGAGATAATTAATTTTAGAAGGTTTTTCATCAGCGAATGGTTTATAAAATGTTCAACAAAATTTGAGGTTTACTCAGAATAATTAAATTTGTTTTAAAAGGCACGACTTTTATTTATTTAATATAGGATTGATATTCCTAATAGGGCTAAAGTTTATGAGTTTATTAGGTCACCATAATTTATTAATCTGTTTTAAAGTAAGCGTGAAAATTATATATCAGTTAGTAGTATTTTTGATTTAAAATTTAAATTATGGTAATTAGAGTTCAATTCCATTTTGTTTCAGTTCTATTAATTTATATATTTATTGGATATGTTTACTCTGCTGGAGAGAGTAATGGTAAAATGATAATTCCTCCACCCGTCAAAGACTTGGGGAAAGATTATAAGCTTCGGATTGTATATTTTGTTCCGTCCGATAAGCAGATAAGAAGAAACTACAAAGAAAAAACTGAAGTGCTGATGCGAGTCGTCGCAGATGTTTATAACAGAGAATTAAAAGCCAATGGATTTGATACTGAGGGCTTAGATTTTGAGTTTGATGATAAAGGATCCCCTTTGGTTCATTTGGTGAAAGGTAAGAGAAAGTCAATATTTTATAGGGGGGACCCTTTAGACTTGGATCATTTGCTGAATTCTCAGCAACAGGAAATTTGGGAGCAGACTGGATTTTCAAGAAACCGACCAACTTTGGTTTTTTCAGAAGCTGGACCTGTGGCTGAGGCTCGTCCTATGCCCCAGGTTTACTCTGGACTGGCATGTGTTTCTGCAAGCGCGTTGAGTGATGAAGTTACGTCTTTATCAATAGTCGAGCATATCGGTAGATTATGCCAATCTGCCAATTTCACAAAGAAGCAATCTCAGGTTTCGCAAACGACTAACGGCGTTATTATTCACGAGATTGGTCATATTTTTGGAATGCTACACGACACTTCTGATTCGAGAAATATAATGATGAGGGGCTATGATAATTTAGGGAAAATGTTTAATTCAAAATATGCGAACCAAAGGCCTGTTCGCTTTTCAAAAGCGCACGCGCGAATTGCATCTTTTTCAAGATTCCTAAGTAAATCATTCGACATGTCAGATGATGAGCCTCCTAATATAAAAAGGTTTGAAATTGTTTCTCCCGTTAATGAAGGAGATCAAACAATTAAAGTCTCCATTGAAATCAGTGACAATAGCGGACTTGGATCGGTGGTTGTGATGCAGAGGGGCGGTGGTCAAATTGATGCCTTGACTGGAGATTTCGAACCTAAGAAGGCTGAAAAAATTAATAGAAGATTCGAACTAAAAAGTCCTAAAAATTTTGTCAAAGGTCAACCCGTCATACTGATTATGAATTGTATGGACNNCAACGGCAATCTCGCTCAGTCAGTTCTAAGAACGNATGTTAATCCAAAGAAAAACCAATCAGTTGAGTGACGGATATAAAAAATATTACCCGAAATCTAAAGTGCTATTCTTTGGGCTTGCTAAGAATTAATTTAATAACTTCTTTNACCTTAGCTTCACCATAACTGTGGCCTTCAACGGTGGTAATGATTTTGCCGCTTTTGTCTTTAGCGATAATTCCATGGGATTTGAGCTTAGCCTTTTCAATTTCTTTTTGGCTGTCTCCATCACCTACTTTGACTGTATTTATGTTGATCTTNGAGTTGTGTTTCTTTTTTTGGTCATTCACGATGACTGTAATCTTAGAACAGAGCACTCATCCATCGAAGTAGTAATAACTAAGAGACGGCTTAGAGNTTTTGTTTTCCTTATCCTCTGCAAAACTAGATGAGATAAAGAGAAAGCTTGTTAGCATAANTGCTAGTATCATATGAATTCTCATAACNATTTTTTAGCGTTAGAATGTCTTGTATGCAATGCTTTTAATTTAAATTTAATCGATAGGCAGTAGAAGCATTTTTCCAGAAATATTTATCGCATGCTATTTGGCCTTTCTTAGAGAAGTATTCATTTACTAGGCGCACATAGCTGTCATAATTTCCGCTGTTTTTGGTGCATGGCCAATTGCTACCAAAAATCAGTCGATCTTCCCCTAAATTCTCCCATAGAACATCAATAACGTTTTGGTAATAACTTATTTGGTGAGGAGCTGGTTGCTTCGTGCTTCTTTGGTATAAACCAGAAATTTTACACCAAACGTTTTTATTCTCTCCAAGNCTCTCTACAGCCTTAATCCAATCAGGGTNTACTGATTTTCCATCAAAATTGTATCCAATGACGTGATTTGCAATTATGCGCAGATTTGGAATTATTTTTGCAAGCTTATCAATTTCTTTAACGGCTTCTACACCTCCTCCATTTGTTAGGATGTCGAGGCTGAGTTCGTTTTTTTCTAAGATTTTAAAACTNNTAATGATTTTTGAATCACTAAAATTAATTTTTTTTTGTTTACCTCCGTTCCGAGCCCGTACACCAACAAACCTTGAGTCTTTCTTTAAGGATTTAATTTTAGACTCAAAATCCTTTCTGTAAGGATTAACGTTTCCGACCAGTCCTACAAAATAGTCATTATTCTCCACTAATTTGAGCNCCCATTTATTGTCTTTCATCAGGTGGCTAGCTTCAACGATAATAACTCCCGTAAGTCCGGTAGATTTTGAAACCTTTTCAAATTCTTTCGGCAGGTGAGGCTTGTAGAGAACTTTGTCGTCTTCCGGAGGCCATGGAACGCCGCCCTCCCTCGAGGTGTTATATAGATGGATATGGGTATCAATCATATGTTTAACATTGGGCAGTGGCCTTTTCTCGTCTGCGAATAAAGTTAAATAACTGACTGATTGAAGTAATAATAAACAGATTATATTTTTCATTTTTATATCATTTTCCCTTACGATAACATTTGAGAGTGGAATTATAAATTACTGTTAAATTGTTGACTCTACTGAGATTTGANTGTTTTAGCTTGGAGATTAAGTCTTTTTAAATGATCTCTCAATAATTTTAATATCTTAGGTCGAGCCAACCTNATTTCCTCTATATTTAGACCTAGGTTTGACCCGTTACTAATTGATTGATAGAAACGGTTTAAACCCTCACTCCAATCTCCAGATACGACATCAATTGGAGTTTCTCCTCGTCTNTTTTTTGTCGATACTGAAGCGCCTTTTTCAAGATAAAGTTTAACGATATCTGATCTACAAAGAAATGCGGCGACATGAAGAGGGGTGTTTCCGTCGGTATTAGTATTAGAAAGCTTAGCTCCTTTTTGTATGAGAAGTTTCGCGATTTCTAATTCTCCATGAAACCCAGCAGTACTAATTGGTCTTCCGCCATCATCATTCCTTTTGTTTGGATCAGCTCCTTCTTCTAATAATTTTTTGATTCGGTTTATGTTGCCAGAAATGATGGATTGATGTAATTGCCTTGTTAGGCGATTTGGATCATTCGAATTTCTAATTTCTTTTACGTTCTCCTTATTACTGGCAACATGAAAAATGAAATCATTGCTGAACATTCCTCCTGGATTTTGTAATTGTAAGAAATGCATCCCTGGACTCGGTAAATCATTAAGAGTGACTGCAATCTTTTCGCCTGAAGTAAACTTTAATTCTCCATCAGCTCGCTTGCCATTAATAATTATTTGGGCTTCTTCATTAACATGTCTTGCGTTTAGGGACATGGTTTTTGAATCTTTGTGAATAATAGGGAATTTTTGCTTTCCTCTTTGAGCATGTATTGGGCCTAGAGTCCAAAGAGCAGGCTGGGGGTTGTCATAATCGGCATTCTGTCCATGCTTTCCTGTAAATGTGCCTANGAATTCTCCCCTAGTCGCTAATGATATTAGCTTTTCTCTCGAGATGCTTCTTTGTTGCCCCTTGAGCTCAACATAATTTCCGCCATTAAGATTAGCTNTGTACTGTAGTTTTACAGGTAAAGAATTCTTTTTGTTTATGAAAATACCTTCAGCTTCTAGCACAATAGCAGAGTCTTNAGCAGAGTCTTCTAAGGCATTAAGTAGATCCGACGTGANGGCATCCTGAGCTGTCTCTTTATTAATTGTAATTTGTCTTCCGAAGGCTCCAGAAAATCCGGTACTACCCTCTAAAACCATTTCCCATACAGGGTTAAACCTTGATCGGCCACCCCAAGAGAATTGCCAAATGTTTCGTTCTGGTATTCCTCTTTCTGCAATTCTTCTGTAAAAATCAAAATCAATTATATTTAATCTTCCTTGAGGTAATATCAAAAAACGATCATACGCGCCTCGCCATGTTGGGGCATCCATTCCAGAGCCAGGTGTATTGGTACTAACCCAGAATGGCATTCTGTGACAGTTGCCACAGACGTTAGGCCTTTGTCTGCTGGGGTCGTTGTCCCCTGTAATGTGNAAAAGCTCGAATCCTTCTTCAGCTTTTTCTGATAAGACATTGTTGTAAGCACGTTTCTGTGCAGGGGGATAGCTGATACTTAATAAGAATTTAGACATATCATCTCGTTCCCTCTTGCTTAATAATCCTATCTTTCCTTCATCATTTTTTGATTTATCGCTGACGCTTTTCATGGTGCTTTTCAAGCTCCCGTCAACAACATTACGAATCATACCTACTGGATCATTAATCTTACTATTTGGAGGAATGCTTCTGCGNGTATGTGCACTATTATTTCCACCGTAAGGATCTCCAGGAATTCCGTCCCAATGGAAGGGGGCTGTATCTCTTAATCCTCTTAGAGGCATAGTTGACCGAGGCATTATCTGGTTGCCTCCAGTAACTATGGGAGTGTCTAAGACCCAAAGAAGTTGATCGGTGTGTCCGTCTGGATGGCAACTGGCGCAGGAGAAAGTTTCAGTAGTTGATGCGCGCGCGTTATTGAATGCGATTCTNCCTTCTTTAAAAGTTGGATGTGTAGGGTCATCAAGAGTGATTGTTTTAGTGACTTTTGGCTTCTCCGGTGAACTGATATCAACTAGTGATACTGAATTATCAACGGCATTTAAAACCCAGGCTTTTATAGGCTTCTTTTGATTTGAGTATTCAATTGTGATTCCTCTTGGAACGGCACCAACTTCGGTTGAGCCAAGAATTTCTCCTGTTCTGGCATCCATGGTGAAGATTTTATTAGAGCCGGCAGCTGATGATATGAGCATTTTATCGTCATTCGTAACCGTNATAGCAAAAGGCGTTGCAAAGGCCTTACCNGGTTCAGGGTTTTTTGGAGGAAGNGGCTCTAGATTTATGAATTTTACGCTAGCCTCCTTNTTATTTGTATTAACGGATGTGATTTGGTTAAGAAACGCACGGTTCTCAAGCTCTTTTAGTGAGTGTTTCTTTGTACCAGATCTTCCATTAATATGGTTGCGTGCATCGGCCTGAGTTATAAAAACATTACCAATAGAGTCGACGGTTAGACCATAAAGTAATGTNCCAAGCGTGCTCACCGTTTGAATTAATTGATCACTTCTTGTATCGAAAATGAATAGATCTTTGTCAGGCACTCGGGGGTGTTTAACAATATCTGTTATGTGTCCTATGGAGAGGACGTTATTATTGGCAATAGAATGCTCGTGGGCATTAAAGGTTACTAGGTCTCCATCCACTTTATATCCACCTGACAACTGAGTCTTATTATTAGACTCAAACGGTATCACATAAAGCTTTCCATTTCTGACCTTGATAGCTCTTGGGTCTTGAGCGTTAATTTGAAGTTTTTTTGTTATCTTTTTTGTAATTGTATTAACTACAGCAATTTTATTTTCTGAAGATAAGGCAACATAAGCTTTTTTATTATTTGCAAAAGCGATTCCAACCGGCTCATCGAATTTGGTAGTTTTTGTNTTGATATCTAAATCTTGAACCGTGTGTATNACTTGTAGAAAGGTGGGGNTGTCTNNATTGTTGTCGATTATGCTTACTGAATCGGACACATGATTTGAGATCCATACTTCTTTTCCATCCGGTCTAATACATATGCTAACTGGGTCAACTCCGACCCCAATACGCTTAACAATTTCGCCAGTCTTGGTATTAATTACGTCGACGGTATCAGAGGGGGTATTCGCAATAAAAAGACGATCCTTGAATAGGGCGATTGGATCTGAATGAGGGCTCATCAATGAAGGATGGCCAACCTTTTTGGTTCTTTGATTTTTTTTTTCTGCTTGCTGAGAATTCTTTTCCTGTCTGGCGTCTCCTTCCAGCAAAAAGCCTATTCCTATAGATGATACAAATAGGAGAGCTAGTAACGAAGTTGTTAGTTGGGAACTCTGCATACTCAGTTAGAGGTAAGAACGGTACCTATATGTAAACACGTCCTTCACTAATATATCACCAGAAGTACCTATTTTTAAGAAAATTCATCAAAGTTTTTTCATTTAACTTTGTGAAGAGAATCTTTGGGCCGTACCTGTTGTTAATTTATTTATCTTTTTGTAGCACTACGCTATCATAGGTGACTGTTGTGCTTACTTTATCGAGTTGAGAGCATGCAGGTAAACCGACCAGATACTGGTCACCAAAATCGAGTTTAATTTTCCCGATTTCATTCCATTTATTACCATCAGCAGATAAGAATCCGGTAATTGTTTGGCCGGATTTTTTTATTCTTATCCAGTAGGGTGTGCTGAGTCTGTTCTTTTTAATAACATGAGTTTCTCCTAGCTCTGTAGAGCCAAGTATTTGAGTTTTGGCACCTTTTGAAGATCTTGATACTAGGGCTCCACTCCAGTGAGGTAGAAGTAGAACGGAAGCGTGGGGCGAGTCGGAATCTAAATTTTTTCTAATCATCACTCCTGGGCTAGTCCATTGAGAGCTCATTGGTCTTATTATGCGCGCGGTTATTGTGCTATCTTTTTTCATCGGGACGAATGCAAAATGAAATGAATCGACAGTGCCTCCAATTTCTTTTCCAGCACCCTCTAGCGTAAATTTTTCACCATCAAATAGACTGTAACCTGAGATTTTTACTTCACCTACATCGCTTTGTTTCCAAGATGGAGGTAAGCCTGCGCAAGCAGCAAGAGTTGCAGACAGCGCACTTGCTCCCATCTCATTAAAAGCCCTAAGTTTGTAATAATAGGTTGTGCCTTTTTTAATATCTTCATCAATATATTTTGTATCTTTTATATTTGTTGCAATGGTTTTGTATGAACCCTCGGGCGAAAGGCTTCTTGTTAGTTCATAGTGATTAGCGTCAATGCAATTGACTGGGTCTACTGACTTTACCCATTCTATCTTTGTTCCCTTTTCCAAATTCTTATGTGTTAGCCCTGCAGGAGGGCCAGGAACTCTGCTAGATTCATTTTTGATTACCTTATTTCGCCAGTGTGTGAGGGTTCCAAGACCAACGTAGTCATTGGTGGGTCCTTCAGGCCTTTTCATTTTCACTACTCTTGACGAATATGGTGNTNTGATTTCTCTTCTTTTTGTATAGTGGTTTTGTATCCTTTCAAATATTGGGTAGAAATTCCCACGACTGACTGTGGAAATTTTGGTGTAATTTTGATGCTTGCCTCCTAGTCCATATTTACCTGTGCGATCTAAATAATGCTGGTAGGGGACTTCTTCACCTAGTCCGTATTTAGCAATGTATTCATATCCTTTTAGTAATCTATTGTTATCCCATCCATATAAATCGANACCTTGGTTCCAAGCGATTTCGGTTGCACCGCTTAGCAGTCCAATGCCTAGCTGTGCATAGTGCTGNGCTCGGGTCGTTTCCTGACATTGACCACTANGGTANACAATCATGTGCGGGATCGATCCATTACCAGCACCAGCGATTGAATATTTAACAGTGCTTTCAAAGAGTTCTCTATCATTGCAGTAAACAGCGATAGCCATATTGGTTTGAAGCGCCGCCGTTTCCCAATTTCCATTAGCAAAATAGGCGTAGTGTTCGATCGTGGGATACCAGGCCTCCATGAACCACTTTTCGCATTTCTTTGCATCTTCTTCAGACCATCCAGATTCGGTATATCTCAAGATCTCTGCGGCGTTCGCAAATTTGANCCCTTGGATTCCAGCTGCCAAAACTCCATCTATCCCGCTAACTTTTTTTAGGCTTCCTGCCCACGCATTGATTATTTGTATGGCTTTGTTGGCATGGTCTTTGTTTCCAGTGACTGCCCACATGAGTGCATTTTCATAAGCGGCTCTGGCATCGCTCCTAGCTTCTCCAGCTCTAATGTTTGGCGCACGTCCCCANTCAGGAAATGGGCCTCGCATTTGGTAATTAGCCTTAGAGTAAAGACTTTCTTCCAGTGCCTTAAAGCCTGTGAATATTGGTTCTTTTTTATTCTCAAAGGCCTCTTTCATTCTATTAAGATCTTCACGGCTATGAAGTAAACCAGGGTGTGTGAAGCCGTTTTGATTCTGACTCCAAGATCTGGTCGAAGATAAGGTTAAGAAAACTGCTAATAGTGTCAGGATTAATGAATTCATATGCAATGCATTTTATATGATTTAAATTTATAGTTTCTTTGAAGGCAGCTGACCTCGTGATATTAAGGGTAGGCCTTTCCATATCTTAAAAACATTCTTTCCTGCCTTAAGCGATTGGAAAGGACCCGGTACTGCGGTTCCGTTTTGAGGTACTACTTGATTCTGGTAGTCAGATTTTATTTTCTCATAATTAGTGCTCCCTGGGAAAGTAATGCCTGAGGGCATGTTAACGACGAGTTCGTTATTGGATTCATTGTAATTAACGCTCATCCCTTTTGTTAGGATACTTTTAGTGTCGTTTTGCTGGCCATGCTTCAACCAGAACCGCTGCCATTCTTTAATCGTCATCGCCACTTTAGATCCTCCATTGATGGGTGTGGGCTTTCCTATTCCAATGTCATCCTTAACAAGTTTGAAAAATTCATCAGGTTTCCAGGGAGAAGGTATGTCAGAATAACTATTAATAAGGAAGGTCCGTTCNTCTTGATCGGCGTCATAAATATTATGATTCAATCTTTGGGGGCCACTTCTATGGGAAGGGTAATTAATGTCCATCATGAGTCGATGGTTTATAAAGATGTTATTGTATAACGAATGGTAACCGGTATTTGTACGAGCATTGACCTGGTATATGTATGCACCTTGTCCATATTTGGCTGTTTTTGGACTGTTTGCGAATATGTTATGCATAACCGTTGAGCCAGAAGCATCATGCACATAGAATTGTATTCTTTCGTTAGCGACTGAGATATTATGATCGATAAGAGCGGCATCAAATTTATAATTGCTCATTTCAAGGAAAATTCCCCGGCCTCCATTTTTATAGCATATATTTTTTGTTACCCTGGTGTTGGGAAATTGATTGTCTAGCCATATTCCTTCCGACAAAGGATTGTGAGAGACGTAATTTCTAGTGATTAATCCGTCTTTTATGTCGTGGCTCTTAATGCCGGCGTGTTCGTACCTTTTTTTTCCAACAAAGCCCTTCGTGTTATTAAACATTATGACATTATCACGGATAATAATATTACGATTTTGTGCGCCGATTATTCCNGCTGCACCGTTTTCTACAATATAGTTCTTCTCAATAATGTTATTTGTACCGAGAGGTGAATTATTAACCCGCTGAGCGCTCCGCTCGTTTTGGCCGCCTCCAGAGCCCATGTCTATTGCATCTGTTCCAACATAGCGAATAACATTATTACGGATGATCCAGTGATGCCCTCCTCTTAGTCCCAACGCTCCTGCCTGTGCCCATTTAGGAGTATTCCAAAAGTTAGTNGGGTATTGATTGCCACAATGCTCCATCACAAAGCCCTCGACTATGATGTGTCCAATGCCAATCAGATGAGGGGCGAATATTCTCCTCCTTGTGCTTATTTCCACTATCTGATTTGAAGGGTCTAAATCTCCAAAGTTAATTGAAATGAGTCCGTTCGATTTATTGTAGTGCCAACTCCCTGACTCTTCTGTTATTTCTTTTAGGAACGGTTTTTGACTCCAGGGCTTTCCATTCACTATCACTTGGCCGCAGTTGTATGAGAGTTCTTTGTTACCACCTCCTGTTCTTTCAAATTCTGGCTCTCCCTGTCGGTTGTAAGGGGTCGAGGCCAGAGGCACTTCAAATGGATTTGCACTATCAACATAAACATCGTCTGAATTAAATAAGTTCTTGTTGGGGGTCGAGCTATAGACAGAGCCTCCTTGATTTTTCCATGTTGGAGACCATTGATCAGAACCACGAATGAATACCGTTCCTAGTTCTTCTCCCTTATATGTGATGGGCTTTCCTGGAACTCCACTTTTTGGAGGCGCCACTCTTTCACGGTAAATACCTTTTTTGACCAAAATAGTGTCACCAGGTTCTGCTAATTTGGATGCATGTCCTATTGTTTTGAAGGGTGATTTCTCTGTTCCTTTTCCTGAATCGGCACCATCAACGGAAACCACAATCGTTTTACCATCAGCAATATCTGTGTAGGAAAATGATAAAAAGCAAAAGGATGTAAAAATTGTATAGACTAATAAAGATGTGATTTTCATTAAGTATATGATTGTAGAGAGTTGTTACTTTTTAGAAGATCAATTTTTAATTAGTGTATTTTCTGAGATTCTAAATTAATAAGGATATTCAATTTATAATGAATCAAAACAATTTTTCAATTTTTCTTAAGATACTAATATTCTCAATTCTTTTCGCAGAGGGGAACTTACTGAAGGGAGCTGATAAAGATTCTAATGACAAGAATACTCCTAATATTTTAATCATAATTGCTGATGATTGTACCTATAATGATCTACCTTTATATGGAGGGAAGAATGCGAAAACCCCTAACATAGATCGCCTTGCGAAAGAGGGCATGCTTTTTAATAAGGCTTATCTTGCAGAAGCCATGTGTCAGCCCTGTCGGTCAGAATTATATACCGGCCAATATCCTATGCGTAATGGTTGTGCTTGGAACCATTCCTCCAGTAGGCCAGAGGTAATGAGTATTCCGCATTATCTGCGTGATCAAGGCTATAAGGTTGGTCTCTCGGGTAAGGTTCACGTCAAGCCACAGAAAGTGTACCCCTTTTCTAAGATTGAAGGTTTTGATTTAAACTGTGTTCGTAACCCCACCAGAAAACATGAAACTGGGGGAATAAAAAAATTTATGATGGATGCTGAGGATCACAAATTTTGTATGGTCGTTGCATTGGTGGAACCTCATGTTCCCTGGGTGATGGGAGATGCCAGTAAATATCCTCCAAAAGAAATTATTCTTCCTCCAAATATTGCCGACACTCCAAAAACGCGAGAGGCCTTCAGTAGGTATTTGGCCGAAATTACATATATGGATGGTCAGGTCGGGGACATTTTGGACACTCTTGAGGAAACCGGTAAGGCTGATGACACGCTTGTGATTTTTACATCTGAGCAGGGTTCTCAATTTCCAGGCTGTAAGTGGACAAACTGGGACACTGGATTGCATACGGCATTTATAGCCAGATGGCCAGGCATGATTGAGCAAGGGGTTAGGACCAATGCCTTAATACAATATGCTGATGTTTTACCCACACTGATCGAGATAGCAGGCGGAACCAATCTTCCTAGAAATTTTGACGGGGAAAGTTTTTTCAATGTTTTGACCTCTAAGAAAAAGTTCCATAGAAAATATGTATATGGCATTCATAATAATTTGCCAGAAGGCCCATCATACCCTGTCAGAACAGTGAGCGATGGGAAGTTTCGTTATATAAGAAACCTTAAGAGTAAAGAGCTATACATTGAAAAACATTTGATGGGATGGGATGGCAAAGGGACTCTTAATAACCCTTACTGGGCAACCTGGGTCCGGGCGTCTTGGAATAATAAAAAAACTTATGATTTGGTTAATAGGTATATGAACCGTCCTCCCGAAGAGTTGTACGAAACGCAGAATGATCTTTATGAATTAAATAATATCGTTGCAGACGATAGTTATAAGAATACTAAGCTTAAATTAGGCTCAGAGCTTGATCGTTGGATGAAGTCTCAAGCAGATCCTGGCGCCTTGCAAGACACCCAAGAGGCACTTTCTGCGGCTAGAGATGGAAAGCATATTTATGGGCCCAAACTCAACTAGAAATTAAATTTTTATTATGTTTAATAATATTAAAAAAACATTGGTCGTATTTTTTGTCGTACACTTACTTGCTTTTTTGTCTGCCTCTGCTGACAAGCCTAATTATGTATTGGTGTTTATAGATGACATGGGTTGGGGCGATTTTTCATGTTTTGGTAATAAGTTTGCAAGCACCCCAAACATTGACCGTCTCGCCAAAGAGGGGATCCGATTTGAACAATTTTATGTAAATTCGCCAATATGTTCACCATCCAGAGCGGCAATTTCTACAGGACAATATCCTCAGAGGTGGAGAATTACTTCTTATCTATCACGTAGGAAGCACAACGAGCAAAGAGGCATGGCTCAGTGGCTTGATCCTAAAGCCCCTATGCTTGCTAGAATCCTAAAAGAGGACGGTTACGCTTCAGGGCATTTTGGTAAATGGCACATGGGTGGGCAGCGTGACGTGGATGACGCGCCATCAATAATTAGTTATGGTTTTGATCAATCATTGACCAATTTTGAGGGAATGGGACCTAAGTTACTTCCATTGACTTTAAAGCCTGGACAGAAAGAGCCAGGTAGAATTTGGTCGGATGCAGAGCGCTTAGGTGAAGGCGCCAAATGGGTTTTAAGATCTAAAATCACAGAGGGGTTTGTGGATGAAGCAATTCCTTTCATGCAGGAATCATTGAAAAAAGATAAGCCATTTTATATAAACCTTTGGCCTGATGATGTGCATGCCCCTTTTTGGCCACCCACCGACAAATGGGCAGACTCGAAGAGAGGTCTCTTTCTGTCAGTATTACAAGAAATGGATAAGCAGCTTGGAAAATTATTCAATGCGATACGTGATTCTCCAGAACTTAGAGATAACACCATTGTTATGGTTTGCTCGGATAATGGTCCTGAAAAAGGAGCAGGGGTGGCGGGACCCTTTCGCGGTTATAAAACGCATCTATATGAGGGCGGTGTTAGGTCATCATTAGTTGTGTGGGGGCCAGGAATTGTTGAGGCGAAGGGAGTAGTTAATAAAGAGTCTGTATTCTCAGCAATTGATATAGTTCCTAGCCTTCTTCAGCTTTCAAAATTACAAATCCCCGAAGGAGTTTCTTTCGATGGAGAAGCGTTGCCTGAGGTGCTGATTGGCAAATCAAATAAATCGAGGAAAGAGCCACTCTTTTTTCGCCGTCCTCCAGATAGAGATTCCTTCTACGGAGACAAGGATCTACCAGATCTGGCTATGAGAGAAGGTAAATGGAAATTGCTTTGTGAGTTTGATGGTGCTGATACAGAGCTTTATGATCTTGATAAGGACAAAGGTGAAACCAAAAATTTAGCCTCGAATAATAAGGAAATTGTTAAAAAAATGAAGCAGGAATTAATTTCATGGCACGAATCAATGCCGCCAGACAATGGTCCGAATCTTGTAAAAAAAAGGAAGAATTAAAGAGCTAGACTTTCTGCACCCTTAAATATTAAATCAGGCTGGATTGATAAACCTAGTCCAGTTTTTTTAGCAAAGTTCCATTGCATTGTGCTAATAATCCCTCCAGAGCCAAAACGGAGGCTCGGGTCACAAATATCTTTGGTCACCAAGATCTTGCCGAAAGCACCCTCACGAGCAAGGGGGGGTAGTTCAAGGGCTTGCCCTACAGTAAGAGCGGCTCGAGACAGTAATGAGGTTTCCCCGACGTGGGCACCGAGAATGACAGCCATGCCCTGGGCTTGAGCGGCACGAGCAAGATCAATTGAACGTATAATACCGCCACATTTTGATACCCTTACGTTAGCGATCCATTCATGACTGGAATCTTGATAGGGTGACAACTGGTCTATGTTTATGAGACTCTCATCAAGGATGATTCGTGCATTCATGGCCTGGGCGAGTTGGGTTTGTCCGTCTACATCGCCAACCTGAAGTGGTTCTTCAATAGCCCAGATTTTTGGCCCAAGTTCTTTGAGGTGATCAGCACACTGGTCAGGATCATTAAAGAGATTGTTAGCGTCTACCCGCAACCGAATGTTCCTTGGCAAGGATTGAAATCTTTTCTTATCCCTCTCAATGTCAGGACCGATTTTAACCTTAAAGTCTCTGAACCCAATGAGATTGTATATTAAAGATTGGACTCGAGTCTTAAATGGACTGCTGTCCCCAACTATTGCTGAGTACTGAATGCTATCATTGAGTTCTGGTAAACCGAGGAGACACTCAATGGATGTTTTCTGTTCTTGAGAAAGCGCATCAAGTAAGGCTATTTCAAGAGCGGAAAAAGCAGCCGGGTTTTGATCAATTAGTTTCTTTTCCGTATGGATTTTTTTTCTTAATGTCTCTATAGAATTGATGGACTTAATCCAATCCTCGCCATGGGTTCTTAGATATCTTATTACGCTTTCCTCAGTTTCACCGGTTACATATGATCTGGGGCAGGCCTCGCCATAGCCGATGAATTGGCCTAATTTGGCCTCAACGATAATACTCGATGAATCAGTATGGTCGGCTGAGGCATGTTTAAATTTAAACCTCAAAGGCGCATTGAATTTCGCCCATCTTAAACCGCCTGTCATGATGCCGGTCCTTCCGTCCATTCTCCAATCCATTCTTCCCATTCATTCCAGTAGGCAAGGACCGGGGGTTTGTATTGTGTTTCTCTGACTCCTTGTTGGAGGAATTTAATCTTGATGGCCTCGCCAGCCCCCTCAAAGAACCGCGCCACCTCTACAGTATTAAGACGGCCACTTGCTCTTTTGTCATCATATTCAGCGTTACGCTTACGGAGTTCACCTTCGATTTTTTCCGAGAGCAAATCGACTGAAATATCCTGGGATGATTCAACGAAAACTCGGTAGGTGCTAGCAGCTTCATCTGCTAGGACTAGGAAGGTTTCAGGAATGTAGCCCGCAGACTTTAAACCATAAGAAACTGCGGCGATCGCTTGATCTTCGCTTATTTTTTCACCCGTGATGTTAGTCACCCCTTTGCCCTTACGAACAAATCTCAATCCAGGGCAATTGCCTACTCCCTCGGTAGCTCTCACAACATCATTAATATCATAACGATAAAGACCGGAGGCAGTAGTCACAAAAATATAGTAATCTTTATCAGCATCAATCTCATTCAATGAAAGGAATTTGGGGGAATTTGATTCCCAGTCCTCTTTGACAACAAACTCATAAAAGTTGTCCGTAAATATGGGGATACAAATGTTACGCTTGATGTCAACATTAACGGTTCCATTGAACTCACTGCATGAGTAACCCATTTCAACAATATTCACATTAGGGGGAAGATAGCTTTTAAGTTTTTCAAGCGCGATGCCACAACTTCCTCCTGTCCATGTCACTAGTGCTGAGAGTTTCGGCCAAAGAATGTCAGGCGGTATTGTCCCATCCTTATCAAGAGCCAGGCTGAGTGATGCCTTCCGAGAAGGTAATAGCTGAGACCTAAGGCTTGGAAGAATGGATGCAGTGCCCTTGAGTAGATTAGTTTCTTTACCATCAACTAATGCGGCTAAAAGTTCTTCGGCTCTTTGCTCGATTAGCATGCAGACTTTGAGTAGTGACGAAGGGTTAACCGAAGAGATGCCCGTAGTTGAGCCATGGACTAATGCGGACAAGGCGTAGACTTCGTACTTAGCCTCCACATTGTCCAATTTGAAAGCTTCTTTCGGAATTCCAAACTTCTTTTCAAATATTGAAGAAAGAGATTCATAGGTTGCACCTGATGTTGAACCAAAAGGAATGCCGTTCGCTAATCTTCCCTCAATGCCTGGGCTAAAAAAACCTAGGACCGTTCCTTTAAAAAAATCTGTTTTACGCCACAGGGAATAAGCCAACTGCTTTTGGAAATGTTTGATTTGGTTCACTCCGGACCTGGTCATTGGAATGTACTTATGGCGCCCAGTAGTTCCGCTGGTTCGAGTATAAAAAACAGGGTCGGTAACCGTGAGCTCCAAATTTCCTTGCTGCTGACGTGTGATGTAAGGTTCCAAATTATTGTAATCGTTAATTGGAACCCGCTCACGAAACTCTTCCACCGATGAAATTCTTTCAAAATTGTGTTTCTTCCCAAACTCAGTCTGCGAGTTTTCTCGTAGAATTTTGAGTAGAAGATTTTCCTGAGTCTTTTCTACTGTTAGCGATGCCTTTAGAAGAGATGTCCGCAGCGTGATGCGTGTCCAGAGCATATAAATGCCAACCACAATGTTGGTTAAAGCCGCCTTCATTTGTCTGGCTCGTGCTCAGTGGGTTGGGTCAAGGGAGCCATAATCTGAGACAAAAAACCACGCGGCCATTTCTTGTTACCAATGCCGACCTCAGAAACCATCCTTTCCTTTGGTAAAAGTCGTGTTCCAAAGCAGGTGTCCCAAATAATAAGATTGTTGCCATAATTGGCATGCCCTTCAGAGATTATTGTAGAGTGGTGCCAACGGTGAAGTTCAGGCCCCGCAACAATCCAGTTCAAAAATCCGAGACGGACGTCTGCATTCGAGTGTTGATAAAAGCCGTTGACTGCATAGAAAACAAAATAGGCCGCGATAACTTCTGGACCAACTCCCAGAAGCAAGAATGGTAAACTGTCACCTAGAAATTGAATTGTTTTATCCAAGGGGTGGAAACGTCCAACATTCATTGTGTAAAGCTTGTCCGAGGCATGGTGAACGGCATGAAGTTTCCAAAGAGGATTAAATTCGTGCATTGAGCGGTGAATCCAGTAACGGAAGAATTCCGCTATTAAAAGCATCATGAAAACCTGAACAAGAAGTGGCCATTCGTGAGGCCAAAAGTCTAAAACAGTAACAAATGAATTTCCCGCAAAAGTGATAATGACTGCGGGTATGACAAATTTGAGTAATGCCGGTATACCAACCTGAACAATGATAAGAAACATTCCGTCTGGAATAAGATCCTTAACTTCGGGTCTCCACTCATCACGCGCAGGGTTGAAGTTTTCATGAATTATAATGCCTAAGGTGCCAATCAGAACCGAGAGATATGATGCGAATGGTAATGGTGAGCCAGACTTAATCATCCAGAAAAAGAGAGCCATGCTGAGTATAATCAGGAAGGGGTACCCGAGGTAACGGGACAATCTAAAATTAGACTTCTTTGATTTCCCTTCTGAGAAAGCGTGGCTCATGATCATTATGTAGGAAATTAATACAAAGTGGAAAGCGGTGGGTACTGCCCCATCAAACCAAATATGGTTACTAAGATCAAAGAGACCTATGATTACCCGCTTGAGCATGAGAGCTACGTATATCCAACCGATTACTGCCAGGACCCTACTTACCCTTTGGCTTGTACTTAGATGAGGTAGTCTCAAACAGCCGAGGATCATGACCCCAAGAATCAATAGCTGTAAGGCGAGTAGTATAGGGTAGGGCATCGCCTCACTGTGCCAAGCATCAAATGAAGGGAGTATCAAGATTTGCCATTTTCCTACTAAAGGCTGCATTGCGATTCGGAAGGCGAAAACTACAACCAGAACTGAGAGTAGTGCGCGATAGGGTATCCGAGAATCACGACCGGATTTTTCTAAAGAAGATGCTCCTTTTTTAGCACTACTCATGTCTAACAATAGCATATAAAGTTCATAAAACACAAAGGCAATTAAACTCAATTCGAATAGGTAAAAACTTATACTAGATGAATATTTTTCATCCTTCTTAAGAAAAGACTTATTCTTGTATTCGCTTTACAAACAGTGTATTAGAGAGTGAACTCCATTTCCCTCCCGCTACTATGAAACTATTAATTTTATTATCCACTCTAATACTTTCATTTGAAGTTTTAGCTCAGGACGAAGTAAATGCCGTCATCGAAGGTAGAAAATCTTTTGAAACCTTTGGCTGTATGGTTTGTCATGCAACCACTGAAAATGATAAATCTGTACGATCCGGGCCTAATCTTTATGGATTATTTCAGAATACACCTCGAAGCCGCGAGGTCTTGAGTTCGGCCTCAGGAATCAAGGTCAGTGTCAAGGCTGATAAGGCGTATTACATAAATTCGGTGAGGAAGTCATGGGACGTTCTTGCTATCCATGAAGTAGGATCAAGCAGGGGGCAGGCCTTTCCTAAGGTCATGCCAATGTACTCGAAAGAGGTCATTCCTGATCAGCATGTGGAATTTATCTGGCACTATCTAAGGACGCTTTCTCCTGCCAGCAAGGCAGGTCCTAAGGTTGTTAAGATTAAAGCTAACAAGGGAGCTGAACCGAAGACACTTCTCGACATTCGCAACGAAATTGTTGTTACTGATAGGGCTCGAGTCATAAGAGCGCCGCTTAGAGGGTCAAGCGGAAGGGCAATGCATGTTGGTTTCCCGAATGGAATGAATTATACTTTTGATCCTAGAGTTCTTTCGGTGCGTAATGTTTGGGCAGGGGGGTTTTTGAATCTGTCTCAGGAAAGGTCAGGAAGAGGTAGGCCAGGTTCTGCAAGGGGCCAAGGGAACAAAGTATACTTTGAGGGCAAAGGACTACTTCAGCCTATCCTAGCTAGTGGTGAGTCGGTTGATTTTGAATTTAAGGAGCCCGACGTGATGGATCATAAGGCGATTGAAAAGTGGCTTTGGGAAGATAGGGATTTTTCTGAATTATTGTCCTCGACCGATGCAGAGTATGGTGGTCACCGGTTAAGGTCATCCGACAGTGTTCCAGTTTTCAATTTTAGGGTAGGCAAAAACAAGATATCACAATCTATTGAATTAACTGACGACGGACTCATCGTCATTGAGCTTTCATCGGAGCTTGTTGAAGATCAAAAATTCAAGATTTCGAAGGATGGTCTGACCGATATTAATGTGAGTGGAGGAAAATTATCAGATGACCAATGGCTTATAAGCGCAAACGATGGAGAAAAAATAAGTAAGTTCATTTTTAAGGCAAAGCTAAATGGCGGACTTATAGCCAGACCGATTATAGGTAATAAAGAAGACTGGTCTCAGCAACCAGTGAAGAAAAATTCTGAAAAGCTTGGACGACAAATTCTCGAAGTTCCTCCGGGATATTCATTTGAAAACTGGGAGGCTCCAAAAGATCTTTATGGTAGGAGTCAGCTCTTTGAGCCAACAGGAATAGCAGTTGCAAAAGACGGAACGATTGTAGTAGCGACAAGGTCAGCAGGAATTTGGCGAATCAAAGAAGGTAAGTGGTCGCTCTTTGCGGAAGGGTTGTACGAGGCCTTGGGGATTATAATTGAGGATGAGAAAGGTGACCGGATTGTCGTGATGCAGAAGCCGGAGCTAACAAGAATAAGTGATACTAATTCTGATGGTAGGGCTGATCTGTATGAAACCCTATGCGATGATTTTGGGTTTCATGCAAACTATCATGAGTATGCTCACGGTCCTGCTCGAGACAATGAGGGTAATTACTATTTTACTTTAAACCTATCTCACGGAGGTAATGAACGCACGTCGTGGAGGGCCGGAGGGCCATACATGGGATCAATGGGAGGGTACAGAGGATGGGCCTGCAAGGTCACTCCTAGTGGAGAATTCATTCCTTTCGCGAATGGTCTAAGGAGCCCTGCAGGCATTGGGTTTGGACCAGACGGCAGGCTATGGTATGCTGAGAATCAGGGAGAGTATGTTGGTTCATCAAAGGTTGTTCCGCTCGAGGAAGGCAAGTTCTACGGACATCTTTCTGGGCTGGTCACGTTGCCTGGAAAAATGAAACCTGATTCGCCGGAATTAAAGTTTGATAATTGGAAGGATAAGATTCGTAAAGGAGCTGTTTGGCTTCCGCACGGTAAGGTGGCGAATTCACCAGGACATCCTGCTTGGGACATGACAGATGGAAAATTTGGTCCTTACAACGAACATATGTTCATTGGCGATCAAACGATGTCTAACCTTTTTAGAGTGGTTGTTGAAAAGGTAAATGGTCAGGACCAGGGCTGTGTTGTCCCTTTTGCAAGGTTCTTTGCCTCAGGTGTTATGCGGCCTGTTTTTCTAAACGATGGAAGTTTGTTAATAGGTCAGACTGGTAGAGGTTGGGGAGCCTGGGGAGGACAAGAAGGTTGTTTGCAGAGAATAATTTATGATGGGAAAACTGAGTCTGGTGAAATCTTTAGTGTTCATGCCCATAAGCAAGGATTGGAGGTTCGTCTTACCAAGTCTCTAAATGGAACCGTAGAAGAAAAAATATTAACAGATGTTCTAAAAATAGAATCTTGGTACTACACTAATACGGGAAGGTACGGTTCACCCGAGCATGATAAGAGACAAGATAAAATAGAAAAGATAGCTATTAGTACGGATCGAAAATCATTCGTCATCTCCATAGCCGAATTTGAAAGTGCCGAAAAGTGGTTGGATAGGATCTACCATTTAAAGGTTAATGGAGCGGACAAACTTTTTGATAAGAATTCACCTAAGAAAGATCTTACTGCGTATTACACACTTAGATCAGTACCTAAGTAATCAGAATAATTAGGTCAGAGGTAGAGGCTTTCCGTCACTGATAGGAAATGGTCTTCCAAGTCGGTCAGTGATGGTCGTCTTGTGGGGTATGCCAAACGCTTCGAAGATTGTTGCGTGCAAGTCTGCAGGTCCACATGCTTTTTCTGCAGGTTCAGATCCTGATTTATCTGATTTTCCATAGACCTGGCCACCCTGAATGCCGGCACCTGCAAGAGCAACCGAGTAACAGCTAGGATAATGATCTCTTCCCGCGGATCCGTTTATCTTAGGAGTCCTTCCAAATTCAGTTAAAAATACGACAAGAGTTTCATCAAGCATCCCGCGATCACTCAGATCATCAAGTAGTGCTGCTGCCGGCCTATCGAATGCCGGAAGCATGGTGTTTTTGAGGCGGTTGAAATTGTCTGCATGAGTATCCCAGTGATCACCTTTAGAACCGTTAAGGTCACCAGCCGAGCAGGCCACCGTCACTATTGGAACATCAGCCTCGATGAGTCTTCGGGCCAGTAGCATGCTCTGCCCGCATATATGATTACCAAATTTACTCTTTGTAGTTTCTGATTCTAAGTCTAGGTCAAAGGCCTTTCTGACATCAGGGCTCATCAGCATGTCTGTTGCGAGTTCTCTGAAATAATTCATGTCCTCAATAGAATTACCGATTCCTGAAAAATGGTCTAAATTACTAAGGAGGTCTAGACGAGACCCTAAGACTTCTCGGTTGATCGCCTCTTTAGGATTAATTCGAGAGGCACCCAAGTCTCTTGAGACACCTCCAAATTCTTTGCCTTTTGGAGTTCTTATAACTATTGGATTATAGCTTGATCCAAGCCATCCCCCGTACTCTCCTGCCTGCAATGTTCCGTTATCAACCAGAGGATAAGGGACACGAATCGCTGAGGGTAATCCTGGAGGAGCTTCTTTAAACTTTGAAATAACTGAAAGCAGTGAAGGCCAGTCGCTTGATGATGGAGACAAGTTGGCGGCACTGTCCGACTGTGGGGGCTTGTGCCCAGTAAAGTTCCAGTACATTGCCTTTCCATGGGCAGCGCTGCCGTGATGCATTGACCTAACGATTGCCAGTCTATTGGTTTGCTTGGCCAGATAAGGCATGTGCTCACCGATATGAATGCCAGGAGTCGCCGTGGGGATTGTGCCAAAACTACCTTTCATGTCACTTGGTCCGTTTGGCTTAGGGTCCCAAGTTTCAAGATGGCTCATTCCTCCCCATGCAAATAAGATGATGCATGACTTGGCTCTACCTTTGCTGGATGGTTTATTTTTTTCGCCTAGAGCCCTAAGCTTAAGAAAATCGGTCAAAGATAAACCCGCGCATCCGAGACTCGTAGACAAAACTTTTCGTCTAGAAATTTCTTTCGGGAGTTTTATTTGGTCCATTCCAATTACGAGACTAAAAGCTTAACTGTCAGAAAGTAGCCAATGATTATCTAAACTGCAATCATTCAAATACTTACAATTGAAAAAGTTTATAAAAAAGTGAATGTTTGTATTAGTATTTTTTAATATTTTATAGATTTCTATGCGTGACCTGTAGTCAAAATTCCATTAGATTTACTGAAATTAAAATGATTGGAAAATCAAGACCGCTACTCTTTTTGTTTTCATTCCTGATTCTTGCTGGAATTGTTAATTCAGAGGCATTTGCCTCAGAACAGGTTTCTTTTAATCGAGACATTCGACCAATTCTTTCGAATAATTGCTTCGCTTGTCATGGGCCCGATAAACATGATCGAAAGGCCAAACTAAGACTGGATCTCTCGGACGGAGCTGACGGAGCGTATCGAAATAATGATGGGACAATTGCCATAAAGCCTGAATCCATCGAAGACAGTGAGATTTGGCATCGAATCATTTCAGATGATCCTGATGAGGTCATGCCTCCACCAGATTCAAATAAAAAGCCTTTAACCAATAAAGAAAAAAAACTGATAGAAAATTGGATCTCATCCGGCGCCAAGTATGAAAATTTCTGGGCCTTTGAAGAACCCAAGAAAAGTGATCTGCCTAATGTTAAAAATTCTAAGTGGAGTAACTCGCCAATCGATTTATTTGTTATTGATAAACTCGAAAACCTTAAAATAGATCCATCTGACGAGGCTGATAAAAGAACATTAATCAGAAGATTAAGTTTTGATCTGACTGGTCTCCCTCCGACCAGAGAACAGGTCAGAGATTTTGATGCTGATGGAAGTGAAGATTCATACGAGAAACTCGTTGATCGATTGCTTTCGAGTGAAAGTTATGGAGAACATATGGCACGTTATTGGTTAGATCTTGTACGTTTCGCGGATACCAATGGCATGCATAAAGATTACTATCGAAACTCCACCGCTTACCGAGACTGGGTCATCAGATCGTATAATGAAAACCTAAGATATGATGAATTTATAAGATATCAGTTGGCGGGAGATTTATTTGCTGATCCTAGCAGTGACCAATTGATTGCCTCAGGCTTTAACAGGCTACATCTCATTATTGATGTCGGCACTGCCTTACCAGAGGAGAGTTTTTTCAAAAATGTTACCGACAGAGTGACTGCCGTCGGTACCGCGTTCATGGGATTGACAGTCCAGTGCGCTGCCTGCCATGACCACAAATATGATCCAATAACTCAGAAGGATTATTATTCTCTATTTGCTTTCTTTAATAATATTGATGCAAAACCTGAAACCGAAAGAGGACTAAAGAATGGACTTCAGCCGCCGGTTGCAAGAATTCCTACCGCCGAGCAAAAGCAAAAGCTCCAAGACTTTGATCAGCAAATTTTGGAGCTAGATGAAAAAATTAAAGTGGAAGGAACATCTGAGGATGAAGTCACTGAGCTTCAGTCACGACTAGAAAGTCTTAAAAATGAAAAGAAAAAATTAGAAGGGCAGATTCCTCAGGCAATGGTCATGAAGGAGAGGGCTGAGGTAAGAGAAACGCGCATAATGATAAGGGGCCAGTATGATGACCCTGGAGAGGTAGTAACAAGAAGTACTCCTGAATTCCTTCCACCGATGAAACGTTCTGGGGAAGTGGCGTCTAGAATGGATCTTGCTAATTGGTTTATCGATAAAAGCAATCCGTTAACGGCTCGAGTTGTAGTCAATAGACTTTGGCAGCAACTTTTTGGTGTGGGCTTAGTGAAAACCTCCGAGGATCTTGGTGCGCAGGGAGAAGTACCTAGCCATCCAGAGCTATTAGATTATTTAGTGGTTTCGTTTGTTGATTCAGGATGGAATGTGAAATCTCTTCTCAAGCAATTAGTCATGTCTGAGGCTTATAAGCAGTCTTCTCGTATAGATAAGGATCAATTCGATAAAGATCCTGAGAACAGGTTAATAGCGAGGGGGTCTAGATTTCGTCTGGATGCAGAAATGATTAGAGACCAAATCTTATTTACCAGTGGAACTTTATCCCAAAAAATGTACGGGAGAAGCGTAAAGCCCCCACAGCCTGATGGTCTATGGAAAGCTGTCACTATGATTGGTGAAAGGTTTAAACCAGACTCAGGTGAGGAGATTAGGAGGAGAAGTATTTATACTTACTGGAAGAGAGGAATGCCGCCTCCGCAGATGACTATTCTTAATGCACCGATCAGAGACGCATGCGTTTCTAGAAGGGAAAGAACTAATACCCCAACACAGGCACTGCTATTACTAAATGAGTCGGAGTACTTAGGGGCTGCTCGTAACTTGGCAATGACTATTCTTGTTCCTAAAGAGGCGAAGCCTGCCCAGAGGATAGCGTTCGCATACGAAACGGTTACCTCGAAGCTACCTGACAAGGAAGAGCAAAAAATGTTATATGATCTCTTGCAGAGTCTATACAAGACATACCTCAGCGAGCCTGCTCTAGCCGATGATGTTTGTGATGGTTTGCCAATTNCAAAACAAGAGCAAAGAGCCAAGGTTGCGGCTTGGACTGTTTTAGTTAATTCTCTTTATAACCTTGATATTACAAAGACCCGTGAGTGACCTTAGACAAGAAATAAACAATCAAGAATCGAGGCGTTCCTTCCTCCTTAATTCAGGCATGGGTATGGGAGCCTCAGCATTCGCGTCTCTCATAGGCGGCGGATTGAACAGCGCTGCTGCTGAGACTACAAAACCCCAGCCGAAGGCTAAAAGGGTTATATTTCTCTTTATGGCCGGTGCGCCAAGCCAGGTCGATCTATTCGATCACAAGCCTGAAATGCATAAACTTTTTAAGACTGAACTTCCAAAGTCTGTCAGTAANGGACAAAGGGTGACCAGCATGACTAGGGGCAGGGAGCAGCTCGTCGCGCCGACCATGTTCAAGTTTTCTCAGCAGGGGAAGAGTGGGGTTTTCATGAGTGAGCTTTTGCCAAACATTTCAACGGTTGCAGATGATATTTGTTTAATTCACTCGTTTAAGACAAACGCGATCAACCATGATCCGGGCAAAACCTCCTTTTGTACGGGATCTGAAATACCTGGTAAGCCGAGCATGGGGTCTTGGCTCAGCTATGGTCTCGGAAGCATGAATAAAGATTTGCCTGATTATGTTGTTATGCCTTCAGCGTTCTGGAGCGGCAAGGTAAATGTTCAGGCTCTATACGCGAGGTTGTGGGGGAGTGGTTTTCTTCCNTCAAAGTATCAGGGAACTTCATTCCAGACCACGGGTGACCCAGTACTTTTTCTTTCCAATCCAAAGGGTGTAAGTTCTAAGGTTCGACGCAGGATGCTTGACACGCTTTCCTCTATAAACGAGAAGCATCATTACGAGATTGGAGACCCCGAAATCCAGACAACGATTGCCCAGCAAGAGATGGCGTTTCGTATGCAGTCTTCTGTGCCCGAGCTGACTGATATTTCTAAAGAGCCTAAGAATGTTCTTGATATGTATGGCCCCGAAGTCAACAAGCCCGGCTCGTACGCCAGAAATTGTTTACTGGCCCGTAGAATGGCTGAAAGAGATGTTCGCTTCGTTCAACTCTTTCACCGTGGTTGGGACCATCATACAAATCTTCCCGTCCANATGAGAGGCCAGTGCCGCGACGTCGACCAGCCGACGGCAGCCTTGCTCAAAGATTTAAAGATGAGAGGTTTATTGAAGGATACCTTAGTCGTTTTTGCAGGTGAGTTTGGTAGAACAGTTTTTGGTCAGGGAAACATTGCGCGAGATAGCTATGGTCGTGACCATCATCCNTCCTGTTTTTCAGGATGGCTTGCNGGNGGAGGCATTAAGGGAGGAATGCATTATGGNAAGACTGATGACTTTAGTTATAACGTCGTTGAAAACCCGGTCAGGGTAAGAGACCTGCATGCAACCATGCTGCATTTACTCGGAGTCAATCACGAAAGGCTAACCTTCCCTTTCCAAGGTCTCGACCAAAGGCTTACCGGAGTCGAAAAGGCTAGAGTGGTTCAGGATATAATTGNCTAGAGGAGATCCAAGGCTAATGCCTTCTCTCCTTCCAAAGCTAGTACTGTAAAAGACGCGAGATTCGCGTCTGCTTTAGAACTTAATCTCTTTTACTTGCAAGCATNGCGAGTAGTCTCAAGATCTCGATGTATAGCCATACAAGTGTAACGATGAGTCCAAACGCACAAAACCATTCCATATACTTTGGTGCCCCTTGCTTGGCTCCATTTTCTATGAGGTCAAAATCAAGAACCAGGTTCAATGCGGCGATTATGATAATAAATACGCTAATGCCAATGCCGAGTGGTGTTGCTTGGTGAAGGTGTGGAATATTAACTCCAAAAAATCCAAGTATGATAGCAATTAAATAGAAGAGCATGATTCCGCCTGTCGCGGCTAAAATACCCATCTTAAATTTTTCAGTCGCCCTAATAACTCCTAAACGGTACGCGGCTAACATAGTAAAAAGGACGCCGAAGGTGAGTACGACGGCCTGCATCACTATTGAGCCTCCAGTACCTCCGAAACCTTGCGGTCCTGCAATAGTGGCATAAAAGATTGAAACNCCTCCAACGAAAAGGCCTTCGACGATGGCATATAAAGGAGCGGTCACAGGAGCCCAAGTCTTTTTAAAGCATGTTATGATGGCTAGAATCAATCCTCCAATCAGTCCTCCNANNGTACAGACCNNTGNGCTAATAGTNNCGGTGGCNATCATGTTCCAGGTGATTGCTGAACTTGCGACCAAAAGGATAAGCAGAGCGCCCGTCTTATTCACGGCTCCAGAAATGGTCATCTGGTTTTGACCAGGANGCCTATCGATTCTTTGAAATGTGTTCGCGTTGAGTGTTGGATTAGCAGTTCTCATAATATTAAATTAAATTATTCTATTAGTATTTCAACGTTGTTTGTGAATCGTCGAATCTTATTTATCTAGTAATTTCCGTCTTGATTGAATTTTCGCAATTATAAAATCGACGTTATTTTATAATAATTTTCGATGATTAGACGCCGATGCTTGGAATTTCCTGCCAGTTTGTGGTGTATCTTGGGCTGCGATGGTTTCTTTTCATTTCCCATTTTCTTTCGATTCCTTGGGCGGCAAGAAAGGCGGAGCCTGATCCATAGGAGTTTCTGATCTCTTCTATTGCTTCGACAAGCTTCATGCGCTTCTTGGATTGTGCGTTCTCACAAAATAATAAGCCCTGCCGTTCTGCTTTCGGTTGAAGGTTTAACAGCATGATGCCTGCCTTATGATATTCGTAGCCTTCGCGGTAGATGGAACGGACCATCCTCTTTGCAGTGCTTATCAGCTGCATCGGCTCATCCGTGGGCGCATCAAAACCGATGACCCTTGAGTTTGAGTACTGAGGAGTATTGATTCTAAAAGGATTGGTTTTGATGAATGCCTGCAGCCCACAAGCGGTCGACTTTTCTTTACGTATTTTCTGTACTCCCCTAAAGACATGATTAGAAATAGCTTCCTCTATCTGGTCCAACGATCTGACGGGTTGTCCGAATGACCTTGAGCAGCAAACATTCTTTTTGGGTTGAGGGCACTGCTCGATGCTTAGGCATTGCCAGCCTTGGAGCTCCTTTTGAGTTCTCCCTAGTACAACGCCACCGATCTTCCTTATTTTTTCTGATGGGGCGTTTNCTAAGTCTAACGCATTCGAGATGCCGGTTAATCTAAGCTTGCGGGCCAGCCTGCGTCCTACGCCCCATACTTTTTCAATCTCCACACCGGAGATGATTTCGTAATCATTTTGTCTTACGATGAGGCATCCAGAATGCGTTTTTTTAGCTAACTTGTTTGCTAGCTTTGCGAGCGTTTTNGTTGGCCCCAGTCCAACAGAGACGGGTATCCCTGTCCACTTGAGAACAGCCGTCCTCATTTTNTGTGATATGTCTAATAGATCATTTTGTTCATCGATCCCGAGAAAAGACTCGTCGATAGAATAGACTTCGACCTGGTTCGTAAACCGCCCCAAAACTGAAACGACTCTCCTAGACATGTCCCCGTACAGTTCATAATTTGATGAGTATACTTTTACCTCATTCTTTCTGCATAGTTCTCTTATTTTGTAATAAGGAGTACCCATCCCTATTCCCAAGGACTTGGCTTCATTCGACCGGGCAATCGCACAACCATCATTATTGGAAAGAACAATCACTGGCTTGTGGTTGAGCCGTGGGCGGAAGACTCTTTCACATGAGACATAGAAGTTGTTACAATCGACCAGCGCTATCACAGGCTATGAATCACATTGGTAACAATTCCCCACAAACGGACGTCGTCCTCTTCGTTGATAATAATGGGTTGGTATTCTGGATTTTCAGGAACCAGGCTCACCTTCTTTCCCGACCTTAGGTAACGCTTGACCGACAGTTCCCCATTGATGACAGCGATGACCACGTTCCCATTCTTGGCGTCGGCACTTCTGTCAACGACCAGCAGGTCTCCGTCATGAATCCCTGCTCCTATCATCGAGTCGCCCTTGGCTCTCACAAAGAATGTTGCAGCCGGCTGACGTATAAGATAGTCGTTCAAGTCTAGTGAGCCTTCGAGATAATCATCTGCCGGGGAGGGGAATCCCGCAGAGACTCCACATGCGAAAATCGGTAAGGCGTATTCCTTGTTACGAACAAATTTCAGAATTCTTTCTTCTTGGCTTACGGGTATTCTGATGGTCTTGGTTTTTTCGCCGTATTGACCGCCTTTTGGTCGGCCAGAACCTTCTCTTTTTCCTCCTTTTGGCATTCTTTTGAATTCTGTCACAAATTTCAAAAGAATGCAAACTTATCTTCCATCTAAATCTGAATACATTCGGCGGGGCTAAAAAGCCATACCAGATAACTAAGTCAATGTCATAGTTATTTTGGAGGAAGACCCGGATGGAATGCTTGTATTAAGCCATGATGAAGAGGCCATGAAAATTTATTTCGAGGTAAAAATTATAATGCAGTAATTTAATTGTTTTGATCAATGGCGTTGGCGTTTAACTCGTAATGGTTAACTGTAGTATGGAATTTAATGATGATTATGTGGAGTTGCTATCGATGTGATGTTCTTGAATAAAAGAAAGTTACAGGATGAAATATTAGATAGTCTAGATCCGAGTGATCCAGCCGCGGAGAGGAGTCGCCTGGACCTACGAAGAATAAACTCTTTTCTGGGCAATAAGCGTTGGTTGAAAAAAGAGACGGAAAGAGTCATTTCCTCGGCAGGTGGGGCATGGAGCTTGTTAGAAATTGGAGCCGGTGACGGGCAGTTCCTTACATCATTTTTAGAGAATGAGAGGCTTTCTTTGACGGGGATTGATCTGACCTCAAGGCCCAAGGGAATACCGGAATCAATTGGCTGGTTGAGTCATGATATTTTAAAAATAAGTGAGCTTCCTCATAAAAAAGATCAAGGCATCATAGTAATCTGTAATTTAATTCTGCACCATTTTAATCATACCGAGTTATTGAAGATTGGAGAACTTTGCTCGGCTGCGGACCACATCATTATAGCCGAGCCGAGCCGCAGAATGATGCCACTGATGATGGGGTATGCTGCTTTTCCTTTTCTGGGGAAAGTCACTCGGCATGATATGATCGTAAGCATTTGTGCCGGCTTTAGGTCAGGAGAGTTGTCGGAGTATTTTACTTCTAAAAAATGTGAGTTAGACGATGAAACCTTACGAGGAACCCTACGCTGCCATTTTTCATGAAGGCTGTTACTATCGTTGGAGGAGGGTTGGCGGGCTTGGTTCTAGGAATAAGACTGCGCGGACTGGGTGTTCCTGTAACCATTTATGAAAAACGAGCCTATCCGCAGCACAGGGTGTGCGGCGAATTTATCTCAGGCGTTTCGTATGAGATCCTAGAAAAGTTGAACCTAGTCAAGACGCTTGAAAAGGCTTGCTCAATTCCTTCAGTCGAATGGTTCATTAAAGACAGGAAAGTTTTTGAACACAATTTTGATTCGGCGGCATTAGGGATGTCTCGATACACGTTGGACCGAATGCTCTNTGAAAAGTTTGTGGGGCAAGGAGGAGACTTGATCAAAAAGAAGCTAAGCTTCGAAGGTTCGCAGGAGGGATTGGTCTGGGCCGCAGGCAAGCCCATGAACCGGGGAGGGAAATGGATCGGGCTCAGTCTACACATGCATGATAAGAAGACGCCAAACCTAGAAATGCATAGTGGGCCGGGAGGCTATGTCGGGTTAAGTCCGATCGAGAATGGCAGGACGAACGTGACGGGGCTCTTTCAAAAAGTGCCGGGCGTCCGAGGCCAGGGCCGGCTTCTGTTTTCTGCCTACCTGAGGGCTAGTGGATTGGAGAGTCTGGCTGAATTCATTGACAATAGTGATGTTGTCGAAGGTTCGTTTTGTGCGGTCGCTGGTTTTGAGTTTGGTTCTTCTTCTGATGATAGCCGGTTTTCTATCGGGGACGCGTCNACCCTGATTCCGCCTTTCGTTGGCAACGGTATGAGTATGGCGATCGAGTCGGCAGACATCACGGCCGAAGGCCTACTAAAATATTCTGCCGGAGACTGTCGGTGGGATTCGGCAACTGCTTTGATTAATGAAGAAACTNCCAAGCTTTTCAGTAAAAGGATGTTAGTCGCGAAATTTCTCCACCCTTTTATTCTTTCGGGCATGGGCCTACGATTAATAGACATCAGTAATAGAATGAAAATGTTACCCATCGGAAATTTATACCGGTGGACCAGATAAAATGAAATTAGTATCACTAGCCAGTCACTTCCCGGATCAATCTTTCACTCAGAAAGAGTGTCTAGCTGAGATGCGCAGAGCTCCTTTCTGGAATGGACTCAGAGATCGATCGCGTCAGATATTAGAAAATGTTTTTGGCTCGGACACAGGGATTGAAAAGAGACACTTTGCAGTTGATGACCTGAGAGAAGTGTGGGGAAGAAATGCCGAAGAGTTGAACCATTATTACGAGGCCACGGCTCCCGTCATCGGGGCCGGTGCCGTGTTGAAAGCATTAAACAAGTCAGGTCTTGAGGCCGATGACATTGATGTATTACTAGTGTCCAGTTGTACCGGGTATCTTTGTCCGGGCATTTCTGGTTACGTGGCAGAGCGGCTCGGGTGCAAGGAAACGATTCATACTCAAGACGTTACCGGGCACGGTTGTGGCGCCGCCGTTCCGCTAACACAAATTGCTCACGGCTACACTAAAATGATGCCGGGAGCATGCGTCGTCACCCTATCGTTGGAAATTTGCTCTGCAGCATTTTATGTTTCTGACGAGCCGGATGTTCTCATAAGTACCTGCCTTTTTGGAGACGGTGCGGCGGCTGCCGTATGGAGTTCTGATTCCGGAGAGTATGAGGTCA
The DNA here is from genome assembly GCA_002705125.1 of Verrucomicrobiales bacterium. Taxonomy (GTDB): domain Bacteria; phylum Verrucomicrobiota; class Verrucomicrobiia; order Verrucomicrobiales; family DEV007; genus EC70. Next base: position 31,320 of record PAHQ01000011.1, read on the forward strand.
GTGGCTACCGGTCTCTCTTGATTCCTTCTGACAGGGAGAAGATCAGGTTTGTGAATTCGGGAGGTAGGCTCAAAAACCAACTGCATAAATCTGTTCCAAACATGTCGGCAGGTGCCGTCAGCCGACTCTACGAAAGTTCGTCCCGGCCTCCAAAAGTAATCAGTCATGGAGGAGGAAGAGATGTTATTCTGGCGCTAGAGAAAGGCCTTGGCCTGGGTGAGCTAAAAGAGGCCAGAGAGGTTCTATCAGAGTATGGAAATTTGAGTAGTCCTTCGGTGATGGTTGCCCTAGAGCGGTATTTGGATGGTGACGCCTCTGAGGATAATTTGTGGCTCACAAGTTTTGGCGCTGGCTTTTCTGCCCATGCGATGGAATTAAAAAAGAGCACCTAGCCCTAGGCTACAAATGTCATTTACTTAGAACTTAAACTCATCCTGCGTATTATTGGTCTTTGGCTGCACAGGAGTAATGAGTGACTCGGTATCATTGCCCGGGTTGTTGACGAGTGTTGACACTGGATGAAAAGAAAGTTCACTTATTGAAGATTGAATCAGGTCATTCATCACGTCAGCCGATAAATCAGGATCAAGCCAGTCCTTCCAGTAATGAGCTGGAATGATGACAGGCATTCTTTCGTGAATGAAACGGATCGATTGAGATGCCTGCTTGGTAATAATTGAATAGGAAGATACTGATCCTGATCCATTATCATTCCATCGGTCCCAGAGCCCCGCGAACGCCATCGACCGGGTATCAGACGAACGAATGTAATAAGGTACTTTCGAGGGACCACTATTTTCCCACTCGTAATAGCCGTCTGCCGGAACAAGGCATCTGTTATTCTTGAGCAAGCCCCTAAACGAGAGCTTTTCGCTAAGAGTCTCAGACCTGGCGTTGATTGGCTTTATCGATTTTGCTGAATCCTTTGTCCAATTCGGAATGAGTCCCCAGTGCATGCTGGAAAGAGAAATTTCATTCTCTATTGATGATATTACTGGATGGTCTCTCCCGGGGCAGGCATTAAAGCTTGGCGAGTAATCCCCAAGTTTCAGCTTTAATTTCTCCTCGAACTTCTTTTTTGGTATTTTGGCTGTGGAATATCGACCGCACATCCTAAGGCTTGAAAATGTTAACGTTTATCCTCATGTTCCTAATAAAGTTTAAATCGAAGAAAATCACAAACTAATGATATAAAGATGATAAAATTATTTTTCCCGTTTTTAGCGTCTTTATTTTTGGCGGTTTCATCAGGACAGCAAAGGCCAAACATATTGCTGATTTTGTCTGATGACTTGGGTTACCACGACCTCGGCTGCTACGGGCACCCAGAAATAAAAACTCCAGTCATTGATCAATTAGCTCAAGAGGGAGTCCGTTTAACGAGCTTTTACTCAGGGTCGACCGTATGCACGCCTTCAAGAATGGCGTTATTAACCGGATCCTACCCCGTTAGGTACGGATGGTCCAAGGGGGTCGTCGGTCATATCATGGAAAAGAAGATGGGGCTCAGCCCCAAGGCAATGACGATGGCAGAGATATTTAAGGATGCGGGTTATAAAACGGGTATTTTTGGTAAATGGCATTTGGGAGATGAGCCTGATTTCATGCCCAATAATCAAGGCTTTGACGAGTCTTTCTTTATCAATAAAAGTAATAATCAGACTAAAAAGATTTGGACCGGAGGAGAAGTCACCCAAAACCCTTTTGATAATAAACTCTTAACCGAAGAGTTCACCAACGGTGCGAAAGCTTTCATAAAAAAGAATAAAGATGTTCCTTTTTTCTTGTACGTTCCTTACTCCGCACCTCATTTCCCATTGGAGGCGCATCCTGACTGGAAAGGTAAATCAGACTACGGCGTTTATGGAGACGTTGTCGAAGAGATGGATGCTCGAGTAGGGGAGATACTCAATGAGTTGAAGGAAAATAATTTATCTGAAAAAACCATAGTCGTCTTTATGTCAGATAATG
>PAHQ01000012.1 GCA_002705125.1 Verrucomicrobiales bacterium
GGTTGCAGTCTTATTTGCGATGGAGAATGGATACTTCGATGATGTCCCTGTCGATAAGATTAAAGACTGTCAGGCTAAGATGGAAGAATTTCTGACTACAAGAAAAGAAGCTGTTATGGCAAAGGTTCTTCAAGAGAAAGCGCTAACTGATGAAGTTACGAGTGATCTGAAATCTGCCATTGAGGACTTCAAGAGTTCATATTCAGCATAATTAACCATTTATTAAATCGTGGCTAATCTCCAAGACATCAAACGAAGGATCAAGTCGGTCAAGAATACGGCTCAGATCACTAAGGCTATGGAACTAGTAGCCTCTTCTAAGATGAAAAAGGCACAGGATCAAGCCTTAGCCGGTAGACCTTATGCCGGTGTGATTAATAAGATTTTGGCTCACCTTTCACATGATGAAGCCGAGCTTGATGAGTGCCCATTACTTAAAGTTCGCGAAGTGAACCGAGAATTGTTCATCGTCATCTCAACGGATAAAGGTTTGTGTGGTGGACTCAATTCGAACCTCATGAGGTCAGTGATGCAAGATTCATCTGATAATACGTCTTATGTTACTATTGGGAGTAAGGGTCGGAGTGCCTTAGCTCTTGCTCAAAAGGACCTAATTGCTGATTTTCCTGTGAGTGACCCCGTCACCTTCAAAGAAATTAGTATCATTACCAAATTTGTAATCGAAAAGTTTGAGGCTGGCGAAGTGGATCGTGTGAGCGTTGCATTCACTAATTTTGTTAATACTCTTAGCCAAAGGCCTATTGTTCAAACGCTTCTTCCAGTTGAGGATACTTCTATCACTGAGAGAAAAGATTATGAGGGGTTAGAAGAAGGGGATGATTTATCTGAGGTTTATAATGTCCCAGAAGGTGGGTACATCTATGAGCCAAACTCTACAGAAGTTTTCAATTTAATATTACCACATTACCTTAAGTACCAATTGTACCAAATGGTCCTTGAGGCTCGAGCTTCTGAGCATTCAGCAAGAATGGTTGCTATGAAAAATGCATCTGAAAATGCAAAGGAGATGATTGACGAATTAACTCTTCAATATAACAAAGTACGTCAGGCAGCTATTACTAGTGAGCTTCTTGAAATCACGACAGCGCAGCTGGCCCTTGAATAATTTTAAAACCGTAATTTAGATAAATTAAATTTAAAGAACATGAGCGATAATACCGGAACCATTGTCCAAGTGATTGGCCCCGTCGTCGATGCCGACTTCTCGAAGGCAGACGGCTTACCTAAAATCTACAATGCCTTGGAGATTGAATATGAAGTCTATGGCAAGCCTAACAAACTGACTCTTGAAGTTCAACAGCACTTGGGTGACGGCTGGGTCCGTGCAGTTGCGATGTCCTCTTCAGAAGGTCTAAAACGTGGAATGGATATTAAAGACACAGGAGCTGCGATTTCTGTGCCTGTTGGTGATGAAGTCTTAGGAAGAATTTTTAACGTTACTGGTGATCCTGTAGATGAGCGCGGTGATGTTAAGACTGAGAAACGCTATCCTATCCACCGTGCTGCCCCACCCTTAACAGAGCAGGACACTTCTGCGACAATTCTTGAAACTGGCATCAAGGTTATTGATCTTATCTGCCCGTTTACCAAGGGTGGAAAAGTCGGTGCCTTTGGTGGTGCTGGAGTTGGTAAGACTGTTGTTATCATGGAATTGATAAACAATATCGCCAAAAACCACGGTGGTTATTCATTATTTGCAGGAGTTGGAGAGAGAACACGAGAGGGTAACGATTTGTACTGGGAAATGTCAGAAGCTGGCGTTATCAACCAAGAGAATCTTGCCGAATCAAAAGTTGCTCTCGTATATGGTCAGATGAACGAGCCTCCTGGAGCACGTTTGCGCGTGGCTCTTTCAGCTTTAGCCATGGCAGAGTTTTTCCGTGACGAACAAAACCAAGACGTTCTACTATTTGTGGACAACGTTTTCCGTTTTTCTCAGGCAGGTTCTGAGGTGTCAGCACTTCTTGGAAGAACACCATCCGCGGTGGGTTACCAACCAACACTCGCAGCAGAGATGGCTCAGCTTCAAGAGAGAATTACTTCAACGACTAAAGGGTCGATCACATCTTTCCAAGCGGTGTATGTTCCAGCTGATGACCTTACTGACCCGGCACCAGCTAATACTTTCGCTCACCTAGATGCGACGGTTGTGCTTGAAAGAAAGCTAGCAGAGCTTGGAATTTATCCTGCGGTTGATCCTTTATCATCTACTTCCCTAGCGCTTGCCCCTGAGGTTGTCGGTCAGGAACATTATGAAGTCGCTCGTGGCGTTCAGCAGGTTCTTCAGAAGTACAATGATCTTCAGGATATTATTGCTATTCTTGGAATGGATGAACTTAGCCCAGAAGATAAGCTCACTGTAGCTAGAGCACGTAAAATTCAGAAATTCCTTTCTCAGCCATTTTCAGTTGCTGAGGTCTTTACCGGGACTCCAGGAGTTTATGTACCAGTTGACGAGACTATTACAGGGTTCAAAGAGATTTTAGAGGGTAAACATGATTCAGTTTCTGAAGATAACTTCTATATGAAGGCGGGCATTGATTCTGTTGAAAAGTCATAATTTCAATTAAATAAAATCATTCCTAATGAAACTTGAAATCGTTACCCCTGAAGGAGAATATTTCAACGCTGAGGTAGAGACAGTAGAGCTTCCAGGAACTGATGGACACATTGGAGCATTAGAAAATCACGCTCCACTGGTCACAATGATCAAGGAAGATTGGGATGACGATTTGATTTATACAATCAACAAAGAAACAACTGAGCTAGCCTTGGGTCCTGGATTCGTTGAAATCTGCCCAACCAAAGTTTCAGTTTTGACTGACTGGGTATATTCAGAAAATGATGACATTGATCTGGATGCTGCTGAAGATGCTCTTAAGCGAGCCAAACAAGCATTAGAAAATGTGACTGAAGATGACATTCAGGTAGCTAAGGATTTGGAAGAGGTTATTGCAAAGTCAATGGCTCAAATCACTGTAAAGACTCGCTCCAAGTCAAAAAATTAATTTTCTATATTTTTTAAAAGCACATAGCTTTTAGATTTACAATCCTCATCTTTTGGAGATCATTGTTTAATGATTTGTCGATTAAGGGTATTTCAAAGCGTCTCATTCGTTTTCTGTCTCACTTTCTTTTTTTCATCGTTTTCGTTTTCGCAGGATAAAACGAGCTTGTGGAAAGTAACAGCTGAAGGCTCTGAAAGAGTCATTTACCTTGGAGGATCTATTCACATTTTGACCGAAGAGGATCATCCGTTACCTATTGCTTTTGAAACAGCATATCGTGCCTGTGATGAATTAGTTCTGGAAATTGCAACCAGTAAGGAGCCTGGTTCAGATACGCTGGCTCTTCAGAAAGGAATGTATGGGGAAAATGGAAAAATTAGTGATGATCTCTCTCCTGAGATGTTTAAAAAACTTGTTCAATATTTAAAAGAGGCTGGATTGCCTAAAACCGCAATGGATGGGTTTCGTCCATGGATGGCCTCAATGACTATTTCCATTACTGAGATAATGAAATTAGGAGGCCGACCAGACTTGGGAGTTGATACATTTTTTGAAAGTAAGGCAATTGAAGATAAAAAAGTCATTTCTGCCCTTGAGACAACTGAATTTCAGATCGGATTATTTACAAATCTCAGTAAAGAGGATCAAGAGAAGATGCTTTTATCAACACTTAAAGAGGTGGCAAATATTGAGAAAGACTTTCCAAAAATGGTCAAGGCTTGGAGAGAAGGGGATGATTCAATGGTCGAGGAAATAATAAATGAATCTATGGTAGGTTCACCAAATTTCAGAGAAGAATTGCTGGATAAGCGTAACGTTAATTGGGCTAAAAAAATTAATGCCTTTATGAAGGGAGACCGAGATAAAATGGTTATCGTTGGAGCGGCGCATTTAGTCGGCGAAAAAGGGCTCGTTAAGCTTCTCAGAGATGCAGGCTTAAAAGTTCAGCGCTGGAATGCTCAGAAAAAGAAAACGCCCCAGAAAAGTGCAGAGAAGGAGTCTAGGTTTATTCCAATTTCAATTCTTCAACCTATTTCCTGAGCTCTTCCAAGCTAGAATTCCTCCGTCCAAGTGAAAGACTTTTTCAAAGCCTAAAGTTTTCATAAGTTTGAAAGCTTTCATGCTGCGTCCTCCTGATTGGCAGTGAATGAGGTATGCTGATTTTTTATCGAGGGCGCTAATTTTCTTTTCAAATGCATCATCAAAAAAGTCAATTAGTTTGGCTTTAGAGAGATGCCCTTGTTCATACTCTTCTCGTGTTCTGACGTCAATGATCATGAGTTTCTCTTTAGCCTTATCATAACTTTCAATCAGAGTTTTTGCCTTTTTTGCATTAAGGTTCTGATGAATCTTTTTTGTTTTATCGGCTGCTGATAAAGAGAGTGTTGAAATGAATAAGATTAAGATGATTTGAATATTTTTCATTCTGGCTATTACGATAGAAGAATAATTATTTATAGCAATTCAGATTCGTTTTGACTGTTATAGTTTTCATTAGGAAACTTGAGACTATTCTTAGGAATATTAGGAATTAGGCCTATTGTGTAGATATTGAACTTTGGTGGTGAATCATGTTTCTCCTAAGTAATCTAAAAACAAGAATGCTGAACAAATCGGTTTTGATTTCTTTTGTGACTTGTTTTGTTTCTGTCGCTTCCTTAGCTGATAGGGTCAAGGATACAAAGTTCAGTGTGGATAGAGGTTTTTTTGAAGACCCTTTTTTATTGGAGATTAGCTCTGGAACTGAAGGGTCTATGATTCGATTCACAACTGATGGCAGTAAACCTTCTCTCAATAATGGGCAAACATATTTTAACCCTATTCTAATTAATACAACCACGGTCATTCGTGCCATGGCATTTAAAGAGGGGTATAAACCAACTAATATTGATACACAGTCTTATTTTTTTCTTGGAGATGTCATAAGACAAAACGGTGATGGGATGCCTCAGAGTTGGGGCTCTCTAGGCAATTTTGATACATTGCCAGGTGACCTTAAGCCGGGTCCTTATCTGGGTGATTATGAAATGGATCAGGAGGTTGTTAATGATCCTAAATATAGTCAAAGAATAGTCGAAGATCTTAAATCAATCCCAACACTATCTTTATCATTGAATCCTGAGGATTTATTTTCGACTGAACCTGTAACAAGAGATGTAGATAATAAGGTCTTAGAAACGCGTGGGATATACCCGATAGGCAAAGGGTTTGAGAGATCGGCTTCAGCTGAAATGATTTTGGAAGACGGCACCACGGCATTTCAGATTGATTGTTCACTGGAAGTTCAAGGAGCCAGTAGTACTGAGAGGTGGAAAACTGATAAGCTTTCCATGAGACTTAAATTTAAGTCACCTTATGGGCCTAATGAATTAGATTATCCATTATTTGGTGATGATGCGACTGATAATATTAATACCGTCATTTTAGATGCCACTAATCAGCAGTCATGGACTCATCCAGACCCTTCTCAACAAGGTCGTGCTCAATTTATCAGAGATCAATTTGTAAGTGATTTACAGAATGCCGCAGGAGGTATCGCTCCAAGAGGGTCATACGCATTTGTATATTTAAATGGATTATTTTGGGGTCTTTACTGGTTACATGAATTTATAGATGAGAATTATGCCGTTGCTTATCGAGGCGGTAAGAAAAAGGATTATGACGTTTTAAGGCACCGATCTAACAATATAGTTTCCGGAGATAATGTATCCTACAATTCTTTGTTGAATTTGATTGAGCGAGACATGTCGAATGATGAGAACTATGCCTCAGCAATTGCTACTCTGGATCTTAATTCATTTATTGATTATATTTTAGTGAATTTTTATGCAGGGAATAAAGATTGGGCATTTCAGAACTGGAATGCTAGCTATAATAAATCGGATCCAAATTCATTATGGCTTTTCCATAATTGGGATGCTGAAAAAACATTTCAATTAGTTGGTGACGATGTCACCGATGCAGATGATTTGGGTGCACCAACCCATATACATCAGCGACTTAAGGAGAACGCACAGTACCGTTTGAAGTTCGCAGATAGGGCTCACCGCTTAATGTTTGATTCCGGTGTACTGACACCAGAGGTTGTTTCTACAATGTATCTTTCTCGATTAGATGCCATTGATAGGGCGGTTGTTGCCGAGTCTGCCCGTTGGGGGGATAATAGAAATCCAGATAATCCAGCATATACGAGAGACGATTGGCTTCTAGAAAAAGGCCGTCTCATGACAGAATTTTTTCCGGAGAGAACAAGAATCCTTCTGAATCAGTTAAGAGAAGATAAACTTTATCCGGAACTTGATGCGCCGGTCTTTTCAAAGCATGGAGGAGCTGTAGAAAATGGATTTAACTTAAAAATTGAAAATCCATCCAATCGTGGGGAAATTTTTTATACGATAAATGGAAAAGATCCAAGATCTATTAGTGGTGCGGCCGAAGATGATGCGCTCACAAATCAATTTCTGACAATCACTGAAAGCTTAAGAATAAAAGGAAGAACGTTTGATCAGTCCACAGGTCAATGGAGTGCATTGACTGAGGTAATCTTTTTTGTAGAAAGCGCGAGTTCTAATATTCGAGTCAGTGAAATCATGTTTCATCCAACCTCTGTAAATGAAGAGGAGAGTCTTGCTGGGTTTTTGGATCAGGATGAGTTTGAGTTTATTGAGATTACTAATAACGGTGATGCATCAGTTAATATAAAGGGCCTAGAATTTACTAAGGGAATCAAATTTCAGTTTGATGATAAGGTCATAGAACCTAGATCTTCAATTGTGATCACCAATGATATNGACGCTTTTAATTTTCGCTATGGAGCAGACAATATCGATATTGCTGGGGAGTATGACGGTAGCCTGAGTAATTCAGGTGAAANAATTCAATTATCCGGTCCATTTGGAAACATAATACAGGATTTTTATTATGATGATGATTGGTACTCTCAACCAGATGGAGAAGGAAGGTCATTGGTACCTGTTCGAGAGATTACTATGACCGAATCCTGGAGTTTGCGTGAGAGTTGGAGACCCAGTAATCTCGATGGTGGCTCACCTGGGTACATTGAGGGGGAACCACCCTCTTTGAGGATTACAGAGATTCATTTTAATCCTGCCAAAGCCAACGATAATGAGATTTCTTCAGGATTTTTTGACAGAGATCAGTTTGAGTTTATTGAGTTAAGGAATGTTGGCGATGAGGCTATTCAGATAAAAGATTATCACTTATCAGGTGCGGTTGATTTTGTTTTTGGTGATTATGAACTTGAGCCTGGGAAATATTTGGTAGTGGCTTCAGATATTGATGCTTTTCAAAAACGATATGGTCAAATTGAGAACCTCATCGGACCATTTAATAATGGTAAACTGAATGATTCAGGAGAAAGAATTTTGCTCCTAAGTGAATCAGGTGAACTTATACACAACTTCAAATATTCTGCATCGTGGCATGAGGAATCTGATGGACAAGGAGCTTCCTTAGAGGTTGTAGATGACCTCGCTGGCCTTCATGAATGGCGTTATAGATATCAATGGGGTGCAAGCTCTTTTGCCGGAGGAACCCCTGGAAATACAAGAGTATTACCGACCGACTCTCCGATTCGTATCAGTGAATTGATGTACAATCCAAGAGACCCCTCTAATGAGGAGCGGGTCGAGGGTTTCATTGATAATGATGATTTTGAATTTATTGAATTAATAAATATCAGTAAAGATTCTTATAATCTTGAGGGGTATGAATTGCTAGGTGCCGTAAGGATGAGATTTGGAGATATCACACTAAGCCCGGGTCAGAGAGTTTTGGTAGTTAATAGATTAAAAGCGTTTCGAATGAGATATGGCGATTTACCAAACATTGTTGGTGAGTACAGTGGCAATTTAAACAATGAATCTGAGAGAATTATTCTTCGTAATTCTTTGGGAAGTACAGTCCTAGACTATATTTATTCAGGTAATTGGTATGATCTAACGGACGGAAACGGGCATTCTTTAACTGTTATTAATCCTTTTAATCAAAGTGTATACTTTGGAAATAAAGGAAGCTGGAGACCGAGTAGAAATAGTGGAGGTTCTCCTGGAAATAAACCAGATCCTTACTTTGATTGGGTCTGGAGAAATTTTAGTGATTCCGCATCTTTTGATTTAGGAACTTCAGGAGAATTAAGAGATCCCGATGTTGATGGCATGTCAAATGTCTTTGAATATGCAACCTCAAGTGACCCTTCAATTAACGAATTGAAGTATTTTTTACTACCGGTTGAGATCAAAGGTGAAAATCATTTATTGTTTACTTATAACGTGAATTTGAATGCTAATGATGTTCAAGTGAGCTTGGAATACAGCACTAATCTTAGGGACTGGTCTGATGCGAGTTCAGTAATGGATCCATACATTTTAAAATTTAATGATGATGAAACAAAACAAATTACAGTTATTACAAAAGATCCTACCTCGTCTCTAGAGTCTAAATATTTTCGTCTTGTCGTCAGTAAATTTTAGAAACCATCAAATTAAATAAATACTCATTTAATATAATTTTTTTATTGTCGTTACTTATATCCTTACTTATAGGGGAAAGAACTTATCCGTAAAATTATGTCGAAAGAATTCCCAATCACTCAAATCATAAGGCATAGAAGAACAGTAAAGCCTGCTCTAATGGACCCTAATCTGGAAATCCCCGATGAATTACTCGATGAATTATTAGAGAATGCGAACTGGGCGCCGACGCATGGTTTTACAGAGCCTTGGAAATTTATCGTTTTTTCAGGTGGCAGCCGTGCTCTCCTTGGTAAAAAATTACAAGATATATATAGTGAGTTCACACCTCAGGATCAGTACCGACAGGACAAGTTTGAAAAGTTAGGACAGAACCCAACCCTAGCTCCATTAGTATTGGCTATCTGTATGAAGAGGGGCGAGAACCCGAAGATTCCTGAAATTGAGGAAATTGAGGCAGTAGCCTGTGCTGTACAAAATATGCATCTGACTGCAGCGGCTGCTGGATTAGGTGCTTTCTGGTCTTCTCCACCAATTTTGGAATCTGAAGAAATGAAAAGGTTTTTAGAATTGGGCCAAGAAGATCGCTGCCTTGGTCTTTTTTATCTTGGGTGGCTCAAAGAGGGCCAAGAATGGCCTAAGAGCAGCAGAAGTCCAATTAGTGAAAAAGTTAGTTGGTTTAATGATCAGCACAAATGATCATTTGAAGATTCCTAAAAATCTATGATATTGTTCTAAGAAGTGCCTGAGACAGTCGCTCATTAATTTAATATTTTTGAGAGGAAAGTCCGGACACCACAAGGCAGCATCGCCGCATGAAAATGCGGGCAGTTGGTAGCTAAAGCTCCAGTTGACGGAAAGTGTCGCAGAAAATATACCGCCTGATTTGGCATTTAGTTGAAGCAGGTAAGGGTGAAATGGCGAGTTAAGAGCTCACCGCCCCAAGGGTAACTGAGGGGGCATGACAAACCCCGTGCGGTGCAAGACAGAACAGGGAAAACGGGTTGCCTGCCCGGCCTCTCACGAGATGATCCCGGGTAATAGTCGCAGTATGGTTCGCCAGCTCCTGTTTAACAGGAAGATAAATGGCTGTCACCTGATTGGTCTTTGATTAATTAGGATACAGAATCCGGCTTATGACGGTACTTCCTACTACAAAATGTGTTCCGGTCGGGTATAACTCGACCGGAACAAACCTTGTTGAACAAAGGTTTGGAACTATCCGATAATTGCTATAATAATGATGCGACTTTTATTATGATAATATCACCAAAAATTCGAGGTTTTATTTGTACTACAGCTCACCCCGATGGCTGTGAAGCTCATGTTCGCCAACAGGTTGAATATGTGCAGAAACAACCCCCAATTGAAGATTGCCCAAAGAAGGTTCTCGTTATCGGTTCTTCTACCGGTTATGGTTTGGCTTCGCGTATTGTCCCTGCCTTTGCAGGTCAAGCCGACACCTTAGGCGTTTTCTTTGAGAGGCAACCGAATGATCGAAAGTCTGGGAGTTCAGGTTGGTATAATAGTGCGGCATTTGAATCTATGGCTAAGGACCAAGGATTGTATGCTCGAAGCATCAATGGAGATGCGTTTTCTAAAGAAATAAAGGACCAAGCCATTAAAGAAATTAAGGAATCTATGGGTCAGGTTGATTGCGTTATTTATTCACTCGCCTCACCGAGGAGGCAAGACCCTGATACTGGAGATATATATAAGTCATGCTTAAAGCCCATAGGCACTACCTATACTCAAAAAACTGTTAATACTGATAAGGCCGAGGTCGAAGAAATTACTATTGAGCCCGCAAATGAAGATGAAATTAATCAGACAGTCAAAGTTATGGGTGGAGAGGATTGGGAGCTTTGGATGAATGCACTTAGCGAGGCAGGTGTATTAGCTCCCTCGATAACGACCTTAGCCTATTCATATATTGGGCCAGAATTAACATGGTCTGTTTATAAAGATGGAACCATAGGTCGCGCGAAGATTCACTTAGAAGAAAGTTGTCGGAGAATTAATGAAAAATTGGCTTCTCTTGAAGGCAGGGCATTTGTTTCTGTTAATAAGGCGGTAGTAACGCAAGCAAGTTCTGCTATTCCAGTTGTTCCTTTATATATAAGTGTTCTCTTCAAAAAAATGAAGGAAGAGGGCATTCATGAGGACTGTATTGAGCAAATTCACAGGCTCTTTTCTGATAGACTTATGAGTGATCCAAAGCTTGATAGCTCTAATCGCATAAGAATAGATGATTGGGAGATGCGAGAGGACATACAGCAAAGCGTTGCCGATACTTGGGAAAATATAAATACAGAAAATCTTAAAGAGTTGTCGGACTTTGAAGGTTATCAGAAAGACTTCCTTAAGCTCTTTGGCTTTGGCCTTGATGGGGTTAATTATGATGCCGAAACAGATCCTCTTAGAGAAATTGATCTCGTTGATTGATTAATTTCGTAATACTTATTTATGGATGAAGCAGCTAAAGGATTAATTAAGTCTTTTGGAAATGCTTTCAAGGGTTTATGGATTCTTTTTTCTCANGTCAAAGNAANGCNATTATNCATCTTTGCTTGATGGGATTGGCAGTTATCCTTGGAGTTTTATTGAAAATTNCTTTTNCCGANTGGGCNATTATTGTTTTGAGTTCGGGTATGGTCATAGCAGCGGAAAGCTTNAATACAGCACTAGAAAAATTATCTGACACTNTTCATCCAGAAAGAAATGAAGGAATCGGCAGNNCNAAAGATATTGCCGCTGGCTCAGTACTAATAACTGCCATTGCAGCTCTTGTTGTAGGCATTATAATTTTCATTCCTAAACTTTATTTATGGATCAGCTCGATTTAGAAAAATCATTATCAGCCCTCATAGGAGATGATAAAATCTCTATTGATCGCTCTGACATTGAATCTCATAGCATTGATAAGTGGTTGGTGGGTAACCCTCCTGATGTAGTGGNCTTCGCCGAAACGACTGATGACGTTGTGAGAGTCATAAAATTTGCCCATAAGAATCAAGTGCCGGTAACAACACGAGGAGCTGGAGTCGGTTATGTNGGAGGTGCTGTACCTATGCACGGAGGCATCGTTCTTTCCGTGGCAAGAATGAANAAAATAAAAGANATTAGTCCNGAGGATGGAATTGCAGTTGTAGAACCAGGGGTTATTACTGGTAATCTTCAAGATGCGGTCAAAGAANTTGGGTATTTTTATCCCCCCGACCCAGCTAGCCTTAGAGAATGTAGTATGGGAGGAAATGTTGCTACTAATGCTGGTGGGCCTAGGTGTCTGAAGTATGGTGTAACGAGACATTATATTTTGGGATTAGAAGTCGTTTTGGCAGATGGCTCCGTAGCCAAGTTAGGGGGCCGCTGTCACAAAAATAAAACAGGATTTGATTTGATTGGAATGTTTGTTGGTTCAGAAGGTCTTCTAGGAATCGTAACTGAAATTACTTGTCGGCTCATACCTTCCCCTCCTACAAGGGCAATGCTTTCTGCCACATTTGCTAGTTTTGCAGATGCGGCTAAAACTGTTCAAAATATACTTGGCTCGGGTTATCTGCCNGCAGCACTTGAAATAGCTGATAAATTTACACTCAGTGCGGCTCGTAATCATGTNGGCNCAGAAATGATTCCAGACGGAGAGGCTTTTCTTCTCGTNGAGTTGGATGGTCAATTNGAATCAGTGGCCCTAGAAGTNGATGCACTAGCTGAGCTTATAAAAGAAAATGGTTCACTGACTATATCAGTGGCTAAGGACGAGAAGGGTTGTGATGATATATGGGAAATCAGAAGAGCCTTTAGTTACAGTTTACGGGCTACNGGTCTAACTAAACTCAACGAGGATATTGTGGTTCCTCGNGGAAGACTTGTCGAATTAGTCAACTTTTGTGAGGATTTACAGGAAGANATTAATATGCCAATTGCCTGTTTTGGCCATGCAGGGGACGGCAATATTCATGTTAATGTGATGGTNGAAGACATTGAAANAGAGGAGAATCGAGTCCAGTCAGATCAGGCTCTAGACCGCCTTTTTAAAAAGGTCATCAGCATGAATGGGGTCGTGAGCGGAGAACATGGAATTGGGATAGCTAAAAAGAAATGGTTCAATGAAGCTCTGGACTCAGGAGCCTTGAATTTGCATCAAATATTAAAGTCAGCNCTTGATCCTAATTCTGTTCTTAANCCGGGCAANTTCATATAATAAATCACAAGAATAGATAATGAANNAANTTNTATTANTACTCATCANTNTTNCTNNCTNNAATCACCGCCTCAGCTTTCGAGGTTGATGCTTTAACTTTTAATATTCGATTTGATAATGCTAATGATGGTGGTAATGCTTGGCCGAAAAGAGCGGTGATGGTTGGAGAGTGGATTAAATCTGAATCACCAGATGTCATAGGTTTGCAGGAGGCTCTTCGTCATCAAATTAATGATATTAGAAAAATGGCAAGGTCTTACTCAGAATATGGTGTTGGACGAGATGATGGTAAGAGTAGAGGAGAGCACTGTAGTGTTCTTTATCTGAAGGATCGGTTTAAGTTAGACAAAAAAGATTGCGGTACATTTTGGTTTAGTGATACGCCAGAAAAGATAGCATCAAAGTCATGGGGAAATGAGATTCCTAGAATATGCACATGGGTGAGACTCATTGAAAAGAAAACGAACAAAGGGTTTTACGTATACAACGTGCATTATGACCACCGTAGTCAACCTAGCCGGCTCGGAGCTTCTAAGTTGATCATTGAAAAGATTTCTAAAAGAAAGCAATCCAATGAACCCATTATTTTGATGGGTGATTTTAATGCTGCTGAGAATAACCCTGCGATTAAAATATTTAAAGAAGAGCCATTAAAGCTGCTCGATACTTTTCGAGTTGTTAAACCTGATGAAGAGATGGTGAAAACTTTCCACGGTTTTAGAGGAGGGTCTTACCCCGGGGGTAAAATTGATCATGTCTTTATTCTTCCTAATACAGCCAAAATAAGTTCTGCATCTATTGTGCGTTTTAACAAAGATAAGAGGTACTTATCAGACCACTATCCGGTCAGGGCTAAGCTTGGTTTCATAAAGCCTTAGAAATCAATAATTTATGCTAAAATTTGAACTAGTTTGGCATAAATAATGCTTAATATGTAGGTCATAAGGCAGTAATGCCTTCTCTGTTAAACCCATAACCTACTAAAAATGAAGAACTTAATGAAGCCCTTCTGGGCTACTCTATTGTTGGTGCTATCTGCGCCAATCGCTCTTGCTGAAGAAACAACTGTCGATCAGGCCGTTGGCGCAGCAAATACCTCATGGATCATGACGGCGACAGCCTTGGTCCTTTTTATGACCNTACCAGGTCTCGCCCTCTTCTACGGGGGACTTGTTCACAAAAAGAATGTCCTTTCTGTACTCATGCACTGTTTTGCGATGGCATGCATACTAAGTGTGGTATGGCTCGTTGCTGGTTACTCTTTGGCGCTTACGAGTGGTAATGACTGGATCGGAAGCTTAGATGCAATCTTTGGAAAGGGATTAGATGGTAGTGATTCCGGTGGCTCTGATATACCTGATATTNTGACCTTTGCATTTCAAATGACTTTTTTCATCATAACACCAGCTCTTGTTGTGGGTACATTCGTTGAAAGGGTCAAGTTTTCAGCAGTGATGCTTTTTGCCGTTCTCTGGGGGCTATTCTGTTACGCTCCAATCTGTAATATGGTTTGGAACGGAGGACTGATGTACAATGAAAATACAGAAACAGGAGAAGTTGTAAAAAATTGGCTCATGGGAGAAAATGAAGGCGTTATTGATCTTGCCGGTGGAATTGTTGTGCATATCACGGCTGGTATCGCAGCCCTNATTTTTTGTATTATGGTTGGCCCTCGTAAAGAAACGTCTCCTCCGCATAATCTTGCCATGACTGTTATTGGTACGTGTATGCTTTGGGTCGGTTGGTTTGGATTTAATGGTGGAAGTGGACTTGCGGCTAATGGAGCAGGAGCCATGTCTATTGTGGTCACTCATATCTCAGCAGCGACAGCGGCTTTGACATGGATGCTTATTGATCTCATTACCACAAAGAAGCCAACCATATTAGGCATTTGTACTGGTGCCATTGCTGGACTTGCTGCCATTACTCCTGCTTCAGGAGTTTCAGGTCCAGTTGGAGCATTAATCATTGGCTTCGCTTCCGGTGCCATTTGCTGGTACTTCTCAATTAAGGTAAAGACCATGCTTGGATATGATGACTCTCTGGACGTGGTTGGAGTGCACGGTGTAGGCGGTCTAGTAGGAACTTTGCTAGCTGCTGTTGTAGCAGTGGCCGCATTAGGTGGAACTGAGAATGGTGCAGAAAATTACAATATGGGAGCTCAGCTTTTTACTCAGGCTAAGGGATCATTATTTACCATTGTATTTACAGCAGTAGTTACCGTTGTGATACTTCTTATCATCAAGCACACCGTTGGTTTAAGGGTTGATGAGGCTGATGAGAGNATNGGTCTTGACCAATCTGCTCATGGNGAAACGGCTTATAACGATTAATAATTAAATTATTTTTAACAGAGTGACCTTAAGGCCCGGGCAAATTTGCCCGGGCCTTTTCTTTATCTTGAGTATGTTATCGATAAGAACTATTAAGATCTTAAATGAAGATTGGTACTCAAATGAAAAATGCAGCGAAAGCATTAAGTTCNTCCGTATCTGATCTCCAATTCGCTGAGCCAGTAGCCTTTGTTTACAANCCCCTAGATTATGCATGGTCNTGTCACCAGCAATATTTGGATAGGTTCGCGAATTCGACGAAGANAGTCATATTTCTGGGTATGAATCCAGGACCTTGGGGTATGACTCAGACTGGAATTCCTTTTGGTGAAATNCCAGCCGTTCGCGATTGGATGAAAATTACTNGTGAAGTAAAGAGNCCTGAATTNGAGCATCCAAAAAGACCAGTTGAAGGNATTNANTGNACCCGTTCAGAGGTNAGTGGTCGTCGCTTATGGGGACTNTTTGCAGAAAAATTTGGTAATCCAGAAAACTTCTTTGAAGATCATTTTGTGTTAAATTATTGCCCCCTTGTNTTTATGGAGGAATCGGGAAAGAATCGCACGCCTGACAAGCTGCCTGTTAATGAGAGGGAGAATCTTGATCAAATTTGTGATATTCACCTGATGAAGGTCATCGAAGCTTTGCAACCTGAATGGGTCGTCGGAGTTGGGGCNTTNGCCGAATCTAAATTGATTTCAATTACNGANAAAATGGTCACTCCACCGAAAGTGACTCGAATTTTACATCCGAGTCCTGCCAGTCCTGCTGCAAATCGGGATTGGAGCGGCACGGCTCAAAAGCAACTTAATGAAAAGGGTGTTTGGTAATTTTATTTGTGATATTTAGAGTTTTTTAAGTAAAGTGATTTTATGATTTCAGATTTGAACAAATGTTTTATTTTATTTGTCGTCTGGTCATTTCTATCGACAATTCTTTTATCTGATGAGTCAGTAAGATCTAGTTGGAAAAGTTTCGATAGTTCTCATTTCCCTTTTTCCAAATGGNCTTCAAAAGAAAAGCCCAATCCGAACGCGGTATTGATTGGTGTTCATGGTTTTAGTGGGGCAGCGTCAGACTTTAACAATTTAGGTGCTCACCTTTCAGGCCGCGGTGTAAGTTTATATGCATATGAGCTTAGAGGACAAGGTAATGACCCTGAAGAATCTAGCGTAGGAGATATCGCCAGCGTTGAACATTGGTATAAGGATCTAAATTCATTTATTAAGAAAGTTCACAAAGAAACACCGGAAGCTCCGATTTTTCTTTATGGCGAAAGTTTGGGTTCCCTTATTGTGATGCATGGTTTTCCCTATTTGGANGATTCTATCAGGGAAAAGATTAAAGGGGTGATTTATGCATCTCCTTTAATTGCATTACCTGGGGAGTTGCCACCAGTGAAAAATTTTATNGTNAGAATNGCGATGTTTCTTTTTCCCAAGATGAAAATATCGATTAGAAGTCTGGCTTCTAATCAAAACACTAAAGTCACATCTGACACTGATCATTGGGAGCAAATGGCTAAAACGCCCCACTTTGTACCAAAGTATACNCTAAGAACACTAGGGTCNATTGAGGCTTTAGTATACTCAAGTAAAGAAACTGGTCCAAAAATCTCAAAACCAACCCTAATACTTTATCCGGGAAAAGATGTTTTTACTCGGCCCGATCAGGTTGATGAATTCTTCGGAATTTTGAAGTTTAAAGATAAGACTAAATACTTATTCAAAGAGAGTCACCACCTCCTTGCCTTCGATAAAGAGAANAACAAACTTTTCAACATCGTTGAAAAGTGGNTCAAAGATAGGTCCTGAATCTACTTAATTTAGCAGCAGTCAGTTCCGCTACAGCAGTCAGATCCTGATTCAGTCGCCTTATANTCTATTCCTTTAGTTTCTTTTGGGTCTCTTATTCTTGTCGTTGAACAGTCAAAGATTGNAGCTTTGTCTAAAGGCACTTCTTCTATTGGATCCACCATCTCAAAGGATCCTTCAAAAGGCGGGCTTTTATATATGTTATAAAATTTATCACAAACAGCATAGCGCTTCCCTCTTTCCATAACGTTGCCATCATCATCTTTTATGTGTTTGAAAGGCCCTTTATAAATGACTGCTTGTTTTCTTTCTAAGCAAGGTCCCTGGTCCGCTTTGAAAGCTTCAATCGTCATGCTGCGGAACTCGATTCCTTCGACAGTTTGCCAGGGAGTCGAATCCATTTTTAGAACTCTTACGCCATAGAACCCTGCCTCTTCAAATTCCTTAAGGAATTGATCTTCCAGAAATGCACCGGATATACAACCGCTCCAGAGATTATCGTCATTCTGCATGGATTCAGGAATAGGCTCATCAGAAACGATNTCAGATATGACGGCTCGGCCACCTTCCTTTAGGACTCGATAAATTTCTTTAAAGAGTTCTTTTTTGGCAGCATTATCNACGAGGTTNAGCACACAATTAGANACNACGACATCCACTGANTTATCAGCTATCAGGGGTTTTTCTTCGCGNAGTTTTTTTGCAAGTTCTTCTGCTTTTANGTATGCGTCCGCCCCTTCCGAACTCAGACCTTTCATTTCATCGTTNAGTAGTTCTATGTCTAANCCAAGATCCTGTATTCTTCCTTTNCGAAATTCTACATTAGAATAGCCGATCTTATCTGCCACAATTGGTTCATTTCTTCTGGCTACTTCAAGCATGTCATCCGTCATATCCACCCCAATGACTTTGCCNTCTGGACCGACTACCTGACTTGCTATGAAACATATTTTNCCAGTTCCACTACCCAAGTCCAATACGGTTTCCCCTNCTTTTAGGT
Organism: Verrucomicrobiales bacterium; assembly: GCA_002705125.1. Classification (GTDB taxonomy): domain Bacteria; phylum Verrucomicrobiota; class Verrucomicrobiia; order Verrucomicrobiales; family DEV007; genus EC70. The sequence goes on from PAHQ01000012.1 coordinate 17,873, forward strand.
ACTGGCTAGGGTCACCACAGCCATAATCTTTCTCAATGACTTCATTTGGAATNATCTCTAGGTATTTTGCATCATATTCTACTGGGCAACAGAGTGCTTTTTCTTGGGCATCTGCACCAGCAGCATATCGTTNTTTTACGGCGGTTTCCTTACTCATAATCAATTAAACGCTGTTTANATGGAATTAGTGTATTTGTCAAAGCTCAGATTGTGATAAAAAAATAACATTCCTCTGGATGTCTTATTGAATATGATTCATCAGTTCTTATGGAAAAGCCCTTTTTAGACGACAAATTTCAAATTTCATGGTCTGACCTTAAGCCTGAANANATTGTTTCAGATATTACTGAAGCGATCGAAAACGCGCAAAAAAGAATAGATTCGCTATCCAAAACNGATTTTCCTGAGGAGGGNCTGACCTTTGAAAATACTCTGATTGCTTTAGAAAGCGCATATGAGTTTCTGAGTGNTCCTTGGGGGCTNGTTAGTCATNTGGATTCCGTTTCCAATTCTGATGAACTCAGAGAAGCATATAACGCAATGCTTCCAAAGGTTTCAGAGTTTTACTCTAAGGTCCCTTTGAATGATGGGCTTTGGAATCGGATCAAGGCTTATAGTGAAACTCAAGATGCCAAGTCAATTTCAGGGACTAGGCTAAGATTTCTTGAAGAAACACTTTCTGATTTCCGAAATAGTGGNGCTGATCTTCCNGAAGAAGATAAGAAACGCCTCATGGATATAGAGTCAAAGCTTGCGCAAAAAACTCAAAAGTACTCTGAGAACGTTCTCGACTCCACTAACNAATGGGAGTTAATCGTCGAAAATGAGCAGGATCTTGAAGGGCTTCCTGAGCTATCTAAATCTGCAGCATTGGAAAGTGCTAAGTCGAAGGGTTTTGGTTCTAGCGAAGACCCTAAATGGAGATTTACTCTACAGGCNCCGTCNTATTTTCCTGTGCTTGAGCACGTACATTCTGATTCCATACGAAAGAAAGTATGGGAAGCAACATCCTCGATAGGGGCTTCAGGGGATTATGATAATACTGATTTGGTTTGGGAAATTTTGGACNTACGTCAAATAAAGGCTGAAATTTTAGGAAAGAAGAATTTTGCAGATCAAGTATTACAAAGACGAATGGCAAAGGATGGNGCGACTGCCTTAAGTTTTGTTGAGGATCTTCACCTAAGAACCAAGCCATTTTTTGACTCTGAAACTAAAGAGCTAGAAAAATACAAGGCTGAAATGGAAGGTGGCGACTTGTGCTCTTTGAANCCATGGGAAATTGCTTACTGGTCGGAGAAGAAAAGGAAAGCGGAATACGATTTTGATGATGAGGAATTGAGACCNTATTTCTCTATAGAAAATGTCATCAGTGGAATGTTTTCTATCGTGACCAAAATCTTTGGTATTAAAATAAATGAGCCAGATGAAAAGCCAGAAGTCTGGCACGAAGATGTGAAATTCTATGAGATCCATGATGAATCCACTGGTGCACATTTAGGCTCTTTTTATGCTGATTGGTTTCCAAGAGAGTCTAAGCGAAGNGGTGCCTGGATGAACTATCTTAAGACAGGCGAACCGTTGTCAGACGGCTCTCGATCTCCTCATCTAGGCCTGATGTGTGGTAACATGACGCCTCCGGTCGGAGATGGATCTGCCCTATTGAAGCATGATGAGGTGGAGACGGTNTTTCATGAGTTTGGNCACCTCNTACACCATCTCCTTGGAGAAGTGGAAATAAAGTCTCTTAANGGAGTGAATGTAGCCTGGGATTTTGTAGAGCTGCCTTCTCAAATTATGGAGAATTTTTGTTGGGATCGTCAAAGTCTTGATCTTTTCGCCATACATCATGAAACAGGTGAACCAATTCCAGAGGAACTATATAATAAGATGACGGCTGCAAGAAATTATCGATCTGCTACTGCGATGATGAGACAGCTGAGTCTTGGAAAGCTCGACTTGGAACTTCATATCAATGAGGCTATGANTGCTAAGGAGGCNAAAAATTTAGATGACTTAACTGAAGATCTTTTAAGCGAATATACGATTCCCACGACGGTCAGACCCTCTACGATGGCTCGTCGATTTGGGCACTTGTTTGCTAGCCCAACGGGTTATGCAGCAGCTTACTATTCTTACAAATGGGCCGAAGTCTTAGACGCTGATGCNTTTACTCGTTTTACTAAAGAAGGNGTTATGAATCCNGACACGGGTCGAGACCTTCGAGATAAAATTCTTAGCAAGGGTAATTCTGATGATCCCAAAAATCTCTTTCATGACTTCATGGGTCGGGACCCGGATCCTGAAGCGCTAATGATAAGAAGTGGTCTCGTTGACTAAACCTTGATTTTCTTAAGGATATTCTCACAGACCTTCTCCAGACTCATTCCGATGTTAATGGTGATGCCGTTTTCATCTTTTTGTAGGNCCTCTAAATCCTGAAATTGTGAGTCGATCATTCCTATTTTCATAAAATGTCCCTCCCTTTCCATCATTCTTTTCCNTATAAGCTCTTTNTCGCCATCCAAGTGAATAAATGAAACNCNTTGTTGATGAACTTCCTCAATTATTGTTTTCCTGTACTTTTTTTTCAGGGCAGAGCAGCCAAAAAAAAGTGGCCATGCTCCTTCATGAGTATTGATTGCTTTACCTATAGCNATTAGCCAATCTTCCCTGTCNGAATCATTCAATGGTACTCCGGCACTCATTTTTTCCACGTTCTTTTGTGGATGAAAGCTATCTGCGTCAATAAAAGCACCACCAGTTGTGCTTGCTAAAAGGCCCCCTACAGAGCTCTTTCCGCATCCACATACCCCCATGACTATGTATATATTGTTTTTCAATATGAAATAAAATAAACGTGGCGTTTGCCAATCATCGCAAGTTGAGTTCTTTTTATTTTTGCTTTATCCCATGACATCAAAAGAGATTCGCCAGTCATTTCTAGATTTCTTCCGTGAGAAGGAACATTCTATTGTACCTTCATCATCATTATTACCAGAATCTCCTGGGCTATTATTTACTAATGCAGGGATGAACCAATTCGTTCCATTTTTTCTTGGAACACAAAAAGCGCCTTATGACCCACCGCGTGCCGCTGATACGCAAAAGTGTATTCGCGCGGGAGGTAAGCATAACGATTTGGATGATGTTGGTTTTGATACCTATCANCAGACCCTCTTTGAAATGTTGGGAAATTGGTCTTTTGGTAATTATTTTAAGAAAGAAGCTATTGAGTGGGCGTGGGAGCTTTTAGTTGAACGNTGGGGGTTTCCTCCTTCTCGACTTTACGCCACCGTGTACAGGCCTTCAGACGGAGACCCCGCTGAGTTTGATCAAGAGGCATATGACAATTGGAAGCTCATATTTGAAAAGGCTGGCCTTGATCCGTCTTTACATATTGTGGATGGAAATAAAAAAGATAATTTTTGGATGATGGGTGATACAGGGCCATGTGGGCCATGTTCAGAGCTTCATGTGGATCTTACTCCAGAGGGTAATACAGAAGGTAAACTTGTTAACGCAGATGATGCCCGATGCATTGAGCTATGGAACCTTGTATTCATTCAGTATAATGCTGAATCCGATGGCACTTTCAGGCCATTACCCGAGTGTCATGTTGACACTGGTATGGGTTTTGAGAGGGCCTGTTCTATGATTCAAGGCACTTCTGGATTTACAGATTTTTCTAAGCCTATTTCAAATTATGAGACTGATGTTTTTAGGCCAATATTTGATGTTCTAGAGCAATCATCTGGGAAGAGTTATCATTGTACGCTTCCCGAAAAAAAAGAGGGCTTAACGGATCAAGAGCTAACAGATATATCATTCAGAGTCATAGCGGACCATGTGAGGACACTTAGTTTTGCTATTGCTGATGGAATACGTCCTGGTAATGCAGGTCGTAACTATGTCTTGAGGAGAGTATTGCGTAGAGCAGTTAAATTTGCTCGTTCTCTTGGCCTTGGCATAGACAAACCTTTTCTTGGTAAACTAGTTCCAACTTTAGTTGATGAATTTGGCGCTGTGTTTCCTGAACTTATTTCAAAAAAAGATACGATCATCGAGATTCTCGATTCAGAAGAATTGCTNTTNGGNCAAACGATTGATCGAGGAATGAAGTTGTTCGAGTCTGAAAGGAAGAATACAACGGGTAAAATATTTTCTGGTAAAACGGCCTTTGATTTAGAATCAACTTATGGTTTCCCAATAGATTTAACGGATTTAATGGCTTCAGAATTTGGCCTTTCTGTTGATGAAGGGGAATACGAGAAATATCTCAAAGAGCACCAACAAATCAGTAAAGGTAATGCCAAGTCTGAAATTATATCTGCGATGGACTTCAAGACTGATGTGGAGACGAAATTCACTGGATTTGATGAGCTTAAATCTAACGCCNTAGTTATCGACCTAATCGAACGTGAAGGAAAGCACTACGCNATTGTTGATACTTGTCCCCTGTATGCAGAAAAGGGTGGCCAAGTTAGTGATCANGGTCATTTGATGATCAATGATAAGATTATCAAAATTGAGGGTGTAATGCAGGTTGGAGCGGCCTTTTGTCTTGAAATTGAAGAGCCGATAGACTCGTGGGAAGGTAACCCAATTGAAGTGACTGTCAGTGTAGACTCTGAGCGAAGGAAGAGGGTGGAATCTCATCACACGGCTACTCACCTGATGCATTGGGCTCTGCACCAAGCCATTGGTCCAGATGTTTCTCAGCAAGGTTCATTGGTTGATTACGATAGGCTCAGGTTTGATTTTAATAGTGAGGCTCTTAGCAAGGATCAACTCCTAGCCGTCGAGACTATTGTTAACGAGAAAATCAAAGATAATGATTTAGTTTCATGGACAGAGGTCAAGCATGCCGACATCAAAGACCGTTCAGACATCATGCAATTCTTTGGCGATAAGTATGGAGAGATGGTCAGAGTTGTCCAGATTGGGGGCAATGATAATGATCTTGACGGTTATTCTATGGAGCTGTGTGGTGGTACTCACTTAAGGAATACTGGTGAAGTAGGATCTTTTAAGATCAAGACAGAGGGTGCAATTTCTGCAGGAGTCCGTCGTATTGAAGCCGTTTGTGGTGAAGCCGCGCAAGAGTATGTTGAGGAGAGAATTGCCGAACTTACTAAAGAGTCAGAGGATTTTGAAGTGAGGCTTCTCAAAGTTCTTGCTTCATTAGGAGATGATAATAAATCATCACGCGAACTTGGCGATTCAGCCACACTTGAGCAATGGGAGGAATATAAGGATTCAGTTAAGAATGATCTTATATCAGCTGAGAAAAAATTGAAAAAGAAGCAGTCATCTAATGCTGCCGCCGAAGCTGATTCGATTGTAACTGGTTTAATTGCAGATGCAGTAGGAGATCCTCCAANTNTAATACATTCTTTAGAGGGAACTCCAACACTGCTNCAGGAGCTGATGAATGGAATCAAGAAACACAAATTTGATGGAGTGGCAATCTTTGCTGTTATCGATCAAGGAAAAGTTCATTTAGGTGTTGTCGTCTCTTCAGGGCTTACAGATAAATACCGAGCAGGTGAATTAATTTCTAAGTTAGCTCCCATNGTNGGAGGTAAAGGTGGTGGAAAGCCTGAAATGGCGCGTGGAGCNGGTAACGATTCGTCAGCTTTAGACGATATGATNGTTGAGGCGAAAAAGCTTTTAGAATCCTGAAAATACCTAAAATATTTTATTAATATCCTTCTTATAAGTTTCCTCTCATAATTATTTAGAAATGCCTCATTGATTCAAATTTGGAAAATAAAATAACTTCAAACGCGCTCATTAGTTGCAATTCCGCAGTAAATAGTGTCAGAATCCTATCATGAAAAATCCCTCTCTTTTACCATTATTACTTTTTTGTTTTTTAGTAAGTGGTTTAACGAACGTTTTAGCGGCTGATAAAAACTCAAATAGGATTTGGACTGATCCTAAAAAAGCCTCTGCTGAAGATCCCGATTTCTCAGTTCAAGGTGAATATATAAAAGATGGTTTAGGAATTCAGGTTGCAGCGCTTGGTAAGGGAAATTTTTATACGAGTAAGTTTAAAGGAGGGTTGCCTGGTCAGGGTTGGGACAAATCAAAGCCAGTTGTTCAGATTATTAAATCAGATGGNGTTAATGAATTGGTTAAAGGGATGAAGAAAGAATTAAGAGTGAGCCCATCTTTGGGAGCCAAGCCTCCAGAGGGAGCGATTATTCTTTTTGATGGTAAAGAGAATACTAAAATAAAAGGACAGGTTNAAGATCAGCTTCTCATGGCAGGTGCCCAGACCACTGATAACTATGGTGACTTTACCCTGCACCTTGAGTTTAGGTTNCCTTACAAGCCGGACTCNCCTCTTAGTAGTCAAGACAGAGGCAATAGTGGAATATATCTTCAAAACCGTTATGAAACCCAGGTTCTTGATTCTTTCGGCTTAGTATATGATAGAGAGAACGTTAAAGTGCCGCTAAAGTCTGACCCNAAACAATGGTGTGGTTGCTTCTATAAGTTTAAAGCTGCTGATATTCCAATGTGTTATCCTCCTCTTTCTTGGCAAACGTATGATATTGATTTTCAGGCTCCCAAGTTTGATGGTGACAAGAAGATCGCTGATGTGAAAATAACCGTTAAGCAAAATGGAGTTACTATTCATAACAATGTTCGATTACCGAAAGGNACTGGAGCCGGTGGTGGACGTAAGGAAGTAGCTGAAGGCCCTATAATTTTTCAGGGTCACGGTAATCCTGTTGTTTTCCGTAATGTATGGATATTGCCACGCTAACAATTTAATTAATTATAAAGCTTTAAACCACTAATCTATGAATCANAATTACTNATTACTGTTACTATTGTTTTTAACCCTTTTCGGGTTTGGTCCCCAAGATTTACGCGCAGNCCAAAAACCAAANATAGTTTTTATCTTTTCTGATGATCATGCACCTCACGCAATAGGAGCTTACAATGGTTGGCTAAAATCAGTTAACCCTACCCCAAGGATTGATCAGCTTGCGAATCAAGGAATGTTGTTTGAGAAGAGTTTTTGTACGAACTCTATCTGTGGCCCGAGTAGAGCGGTTATTATGACCGGTAAGCATAGCCATAAGAATGGCTTTATGAATAATGGTAATTCCTTCAACTGGAATCAGCAGACCTTCCCTAAGATTCTTCGAAAAGCTGGATATACAACAGCCCTTTATGGAAAGTCACATCTTAAAGGTAATCCCAAAGGATTTGATGACTGGAAAGTTTTGCCTGGGCAGGGTGATTATTACAATCCTGACCTAATAACGCCCAAAGGAAGAGTCAGAATTGATGGTCATTGCACTGATGTTGTTACAGATCTTGCCGTGGAATGGCTCAAGACGGGCAGAGACAAGACCAAGCCTTTCATGTTGATGGTTCAGCACAAGGCTCCTCACCGAAACTGGATGCCAGCTTTAAGGCACTTGCCTCTCTATGATGATATCAAGATTCCTGAGCCAACCACACTCTTTGATAAGTGGGAGGATAATGCTCCCCCAGCCCGCCATCAGGAACTCGAAATCGATAGGCACATGGATATCAACTACGATTTATTTTTGGATTTGACTGCCGATTATGAGGGTGCCCCTTCTCAGAAAAGGCAAGATCGGTCAGCATGGAGGAATATGAAAAAGATGACCAAAGATCAGCTGAGTTCATGGAGAGCATTTTATGGACCCAGAGACAAGGCCTTTCACGAAGCCAATCTTTCCGGAAAAGAACTCGTTCGCTGGAAATTTCAGAGATATGCTAAAAATTATTTGAGATGTGTTCGAGGCGTTGATGACAGTGTTGGAAAAATACAAGACACTTTAAAGAATTTAAAATTAGATGATAATACCGTTGTTATTTATTCATCTGATCAGGGTTTTTATATTGGTGATCATGGTTGGTATGACAAAAGGTGGATGTACGAAGAATCATTAATGATGCCTCTTATCGTTAAGTGGCCAGGAGTCACCAAGCCCGATTCTAGATCCGTTCAAATGGTTCAAAACCTTGACTATGCTCAAACTTTCCTCGAAATGGCCGGCGCTGAAATTCCGTCCAACATGCAAGGAAGATCTCTAGTTCCCATTTTAAAGAATGGAAAAGCGGATGATTGGAGAAAAAGCATTTACTATCATTACTATGA
>PAHQ01000013.1 GCA_002705125.1 Verrucomicrobiales bacterium
GAAATATTCCCCAAATTCCATTCCTGACGTCTGAATACAATGTTGTGGTAATTCGTTTTCCATTAGAAAATCCAAAACTTCTTTAACGGTGGAGTTGTGAGCTTTCGCAACCTCTTCCAGGCTTGGGTTTTTATGGTTGATTCTGATTTTCCAATTCATTTCATCTACGGCGACAGATGTAGTTGCGGTTCCGTAAACAGTTACATGAGGAGGATTTTCCGCTGCATCAGAAACTAAAATTGCGGCCACTAAAGTTATAAGAATTATTGCGGTTTTTCTGAGTTCTAAATTTTTTCTTTGTTTCATAATACTACAGATCTTGATGGGGTTCTATTTTCCCTATAGAAGACTTTATAAAGATAATTCTTATTGATAGGTAAGGCCAGTTCATTTGGAAGAATCCACAGAAAATAGCTATCGATTCTTTCACATTAGGAATCTGATTGTACTTTTTAAATAGTAGATTTCATAAAATCAGTATTTTAATGCCTTATTATTTGTTACTTGTTGCCAAGTTATAACAACGAATTTCCTTATCATTTCTGCAGAAAAGTTTTTTATTTGCTAGAGCTGGATGAGACCAGACAAGCATTCTTCCACCAACTGAATGGGTGGGTTCAATAATTTGAGTCCTAGATTTTTCTTCATAACCCTGAGGATTAAGTTTTGCAGAAATCATTTCTCCATGATCATTAAAAATTAAGTTATGGCCGCTGGGCTTATGGTATACAGTGAAAGCACTAGGCCAAGCTCCACGGCCGGAGCCATCTTTCTTGAGAAGGGGTGTTTTATTTTCCCACAATCTTTTTCCGGTGCTTATTTCAATGCACCTAAAGACGCCTCTTTGGCCTCCTGAGTAAATGTATCCATCTTTTACATGAGCTGTGTTGAGGACTCCGGCTACACCCAATCGCCGATCAAGCCCCCACAGTAATTCAGCAGATTTAGAGTCTTTGCTAACTCTAATAGTTCCTGATTTACCATTATATCCCATGACATAAATGAGATCATTCCATATTCTTGGGGCTCCGATCGCCATACCAAATTCGGGTTTAAAATCGACTGACCAGTAAAGTTCTCCGTTTTCAGGATTAACGCTGTTTACGCTTTCGCCATGCCAAACTATTAATTGATTCGTTCCATTAATGGTTTCAATGACTGGTGTTCCATAACCAGGTTTGTTAGAGTTCAAGCATCTCCACTTNTCTTTACNAGTCTTATAATCAAAGGCTATTAGCGTNTGACCCTTGCCCCCCACAGTACAGATTATATTTTTTTTATATATGANTGGGTGACATGCCGTTCCCCATTCCGGNTTTTCGATACCAAAATCAATAATTAGATTTTTGGACCATACTAATTTTCCACCCTTTGCCTGGTAGGCGTGTAGATGTCCCTCAGCTCCTAATGTNAAAACGTGATCATCATGGACTAGNGGTGTNGTTCTTGGNCCAATTGCGTANATGAATACCGAAGAGTAAGAGGCNTTATATTCATGAGCCCAGACGACTTCACCGTTTTTGGTGTCGAGNCAAAGAACTCTCTCTTTTCCAGGTATTTTCGCNCTGACAAAGTTTANATTNGTTCCGGGTTTNATTTTTTCAGGTTTGTATGGCTCTGCTTCTCTGTCCATTACATATACCCTGTNTCCAGATACAGACGGACCTGAGTAACCTCCNCCGATTGCTTGTGACCAGAGAAGTTTTGGCGGGTTNTTTTCAAAATCAATAGTTACTCCCGTTTCGTTCCAAACGGTATTTCTAGTAGGGCCGAGGTAACCTGGCCAATCATCTGCATGAAGAGCTAAATTGGTGAAAAANAAAGAAAAGAAGATTAAAGAAAATATGAAGTNCATCAATGATTGGATCTTTGAGAAGTCTTTTAAAGGTTCTTCGTTAAGCTTAGTTTTTTAACCTTTTCTGTATATTGGAGTCTATAAAAAGATGATTTAGCAGTGAGTTTTCCTGATATTGAAATCTCTTCTTCAGGAGGAGATTCAATGGTTTCAAGAATTTCCCAATCACTTTCTAGAGAATTTGAAACTTGTAATTGATATGAGGCGTCGGGGTCGAGATTCTTAATGACAATAGTTTCCAAGTCATTTCCAATTTCTATTTCAGGTNCTGAGACAGGTACTGGGATTAATGTTTTTATAGGTTCCCCGGGAACGGACTCTCCTACTATTTGAATTCCTCCCAAAAATGAGCCGCCCCCATAAAGAGTGTCTATTGTGAATGTCGCTGATTCACTAATTAGTGGGGATTCCTCTGATCCAAATACGGCGTAATGCGCCTCGGGCGCCGATCCTTCACCATCATCAGTGATGGCTGTTGTTTGAATGAACTCCACGGGAGCTGTCGGCGAGGCCGGAGTTTGATAATAAAAAATTGAGTTCCCATCCGTGATCGAAGCGCCAGTATTCTTAAGATACCCGCCCACATATACAATGGCTTGATACCCGTTTGGAAAGGTTGCGTTAAGCCCTGTGAATGTAACTGATGTTGTTGGAACAGTTCCTGTGAAATCGTCAATGCCCGCNCTGATTGGGGTATTGTTAAACGCTGCATTTCCAGTCCCCCAGTTATTCGGGTGTTTAATGGTAAGGCTGACACTAGTTTTTTCTCTCAGATTATTAGTGAGATTGGTCGCTTCCTTAGTCTTATGTAAATTCACCCATCNATCAGTTACACTACTTAATTCCTCGATTCCNAAATTCTCTCCACCATCTATTCTTTGAGGATCTCCGGTATATTCCGTAAAATTTGTGCTGATAATTCTTTTATTAGTTCCTTCAATTTTTCTGTCACTATAATCAAGNGCTTCTCCCGTTCTTGGNCTGGCGGTTGCTTTATGTGCATTGAACCAATTTTCCATTAATTGGATTCTATTTTTTTGTGAATGATCTTCTGGGATTTCCTCGATAGCGGTGTATCCTTCGACTAGGTTTTCAGCTTGACCAAGATCATCATTTATATTGAAGAGTTCTAATTTTCCGTCAACGTTAATTCTCTTATAGAACCATTTTCCTTGTTCGTCATCCATTCTNACACCTCGATAATCGCCCACACTATAAAAATGGAAATTTCTCAAGGAGGGCAAATCGTCAGGCTCTTCTGAAAATAGAAATGGAAGAATGCTGATAGAATCGTAATGCTGGTCTAGNGCGACAGTTCCACCAGTCAAGTCGATTGCACTTGCCACCCAGTCCATTACTGAAACGAGGTGCTGACACTTCGTATTAGGAGGTATAATCGATCCTTGCTTTGTCCCGTCTCCCCATTTCCATATCATGGGTACTCTGTGTCCACCTTCATAGATAGACATTTTTTTCCCACGTAAGGGTCCGTTGGGGTCTTGCCCANCAGCGATCTGGGCCTGCCCACCACTGACCGCACCACCATTGTCGCTAGTAAAAATAATTAGAGTGTTTTCTTCAATACCTAGTTCTTCTAACTTGTCGATCAGGAGTCCAAGTTGAGAGTCTAAGTCATAAACAAAATCTGCTCTAGGTCCTATTTGGCTTTGTCCTGCTGCTTCAATACCCTCCACTGAAGGTGTCAATGGCACATGTATTGCGGGAGTCGCGTAATAGAGGAGGAAAGGGGTTTCACGATCATTGGTGACGTGATCTTCAATGAAGTTTTGTGCAAAATNTGCAAGAATTGGTCCATGTTCGCTTGTGTCGAACTCAGAGTCTCCATAACCGATTTGTATCATCTCACCGTTACCAACTCTCTCTCCTTTGCTAAAAGATTTAAGAANAGAATTACTCGAAGCATCTACGCCTTGGATGTCAGAGGCAAAAGTACTGATGGGAACGTACTGATCATTTTCGAAGTAGGCATACATTGGGCCCTGGNTTCCATCCGGTGTTACAAAAGTGTAGTCAAACCCATGATCTAGNAGTCCATTNCGAAAGCGTTTGCTAAAGTCGATTTGATCAAGTTGATCATTGGGTTGGTCTCTGAGAATATTTCCAGAGGTATCAAAGAAATCTCCGCCAAAATGCATTTTTCCGAAGTATCCCGTCTTATAGCCTTTCTTTTTNAGAGCGNCTCCAATTGTTTCGTGAGGATTGTTAATCCNATCGTTATTTGAATTTCCAAAATGAAAAGCTGAAGAAGCGGTCCTGTTCCACGTTCCCCAAGGCCTTGAACGTTGAGTATAGTTTCCAGTCATTATACAGAATCTATTAGGTGCACAGAGAGCTGCGGGAAGTTGAGCGTCCATAAACATCATCCCTTGGTCGCAAAGCTTGTCTAGATTAGGAGTAGGGACCTTTGCTTTATTTCCAGAGTAATGCTCATGATATCGACCTGGGTCTGCCCAGCCAATGTCATCCGCTAGAAAAAAAATAATATTAGGTAAACCTTCTCCTGCATTTTTTCCAGATGAGGAAATAGGTGAACATAAGTTCACCAAAAGAAAATAAAATAAAACTAACCAAGGTTTCACTTGTGAAATATTGGTCAAGATCTGCCTTCTGTAAATAAAAGGTATGGTCAAAGAAGATCCAGAGAAAAGAAGTATTCAGAATAGGGTAGAGCGCCATCGGTCATTTCTCTAATCTCACCAGTCTTGGTGAAACCGTAGCCTTCAAAGAATTTATGAGCCCTTTCAAAACGAACGTCTGACCAGAATTCTACTCTTTTAAAGTGCTGATCTATGGCCCATTTCACAGCCCAATCCATTAGCTTTTTCCCTGCGCCTTTCCCTCTACAAGATTTTTTTAGGTATAATCTTCGAAATGTGATGAGCCTATTTGAGATATCTTTAGGTAAGGTTGCGTGGGTTCCTATGATTTCTCCCATTTTATTTTCAAGAACAATAAAATCTCCACCGCTCAGGTGATAGTTTTCTTTGATATCGAGCAAGTCTTTATCTGCTCCATCGGTGAACATAATTTCCCCATACTCATCATAGACTGTGCTGATCAGTGATATAATTTCATCGCTGTCTCTATTAGTTGCCTTTCGAATAATCATTATTTAGTCGATTCGATATTCATTCGAAAATATGTTCTTTTCTTTTCTGGCCGTATTTTAATGTTTTCATTAATGATCATTGGACCAAAATCATGGTCGACTTCTGGTCTTTGAGGATCATGATCTAAGGTTATCCATTCTCTCAGGTTTTCTGAATATTCGATCCTAAATCTGAAATCATTTATTGGTTGTGATGTTACACGATAAGTTAATTCATCGTTCTCTCCGATTTTTGTGACTAATAGAGGGTCAATACTTTCCCCTATTAGAGGGTTTGTCCCAGAAAGATATTCAAGTAGATTATTTTTCCCGTCATTATCAGGATCTGCTCTAAATCCATTTTTTGGATTTTGGGATTCTTTAAAAAATCTCCTCTGTGTCCATTCTAAGTAATTTGAAATACGGGTATCGAGTGTGAGGTCCCAGGGTTGAGACATGCTGACTAGAATTTCTTGAGGTCCTGAGCCGTTCATATCGCCCCTATTGACGGCCTTAGCACCTATTCCTCCAATNGAGTTAGTTCCTGTGTCGACCCAGTAAACCTTTCTGGCTTTAATGTCTAAAGTCATCCCGTGGGGGGTATCAAGTCCAGTATAAAGATCTTCTATTTCACCTCCTGTTATCGCTTTTCTTTGTACCTTGTGGCTTTCTCTGTCACACCAATAGTAATACCCTTCGTAAGGATCAACTTTAACTCCTCTCGTCCTAATCAGGCTTTCTACAATTTTTTCTATATCTTTTCCATCATCAAGATTTGCTCTGAAAATATTGCCACCTGAAAAATCGCCCCAGTATACTTTATTATTAACGAGGTCTAGGTCTAGGTAGTAGGGACTTTCTGTATTAATCAAAGTTCCTCGGTTTCCGCCGTCGTAATCAGAGGATTCAATTTTATCATTATCTCTATCACACCAGTAAATTTTTTTGAACCTTGGGTCGATTGTTATGTCTGCAGGAAAACCAAGATTAGAACTAATTATTGGGACCTTTTCTGAACCATCCAAGTTTGCCTTGTATATGACATCAGTCCCATTATCCGCATAGAAAAATAGATCCAATGACATGTCGATTGCAATTCCTCTGACATTAGTTCCTGCCGAAGGGATAAGTGTTTTAGAATCGCTTCCATCAAGGTTAGTGATTATTATGCTGCTTGCTCCACGATCACTTATTAACATTTTCCCAGCGCTCAAGGACCATGTCATGAGATGAAAAGAAAAAATAAAAGTGAGATATTTGACAAATTTTATGATGCCAATCATGAAGAGATAAATGTAAGTCAGATCTTGATGAATGCTGAGTTTTATTTCAAGTTAATGGTTCAATGAATTTAGGATGGCGAGTTCGAGATGCTATATGGACAAATGATTCTGACCTTTTAATTGAAGTCCGTTCGAATGTTTTTACCGAAGAACAGGGAGTGAGTCGTGATATTGATTGTGATGGTAAAGATCCAGAGTGTATTCATTTTCTCGCTGAAACTGATTCTGGAAACCCCATAGGCTCGGCTCGGCTCCATAATGATGGCAAAGTGGGTCGTGTCGCTGTTCTTAAAGAATGGCGGCGGTACGGAGTAGGTGCTGAAATCATGAAAAACTTGATACTTCGGGCAGAATCATTAGGAATGGTGCAAACTTACCTTCATTCGCAGGTAGCAGTCGTAGGTTTTTACCAGTTTCTTGGGTATATTAAGGAGGGGCCAAATTTTGATGAGGCCGGAATACCTCATGTTCTAATGACAAGAGTCACTGATAATACTTGAGCCTCAATTAGAGTTNGTTCACCATTAAGAGAATTGTTTAATAGAATTCCCATTCTTATAATTATAATTTATTCGCACTTTCCCGAANTGTTGACAGGAGAAGTGAGCTTTTATCGTGANGTGATGCCTATTATTTCTAAGGCAGGTTGTAACGGAGGAGGTTGTCATGGAAACCAAGAAGGTAANGGAGGCTTTAAGCTTTCACTGTGGGGTGAGAGGCCTGAATTAGATTATAAAAATATTTTNGCTTCTAAAAAGCGAGTGAATTTAAAAGACCCTCAATCGAGTAAGCTTCTTAGTAAACCNACAACTCTTGTCGANCATGAGGGTGGTAAGCGTTTTGATGTGGACTCTGATGCTTACAGGATTCTCTTAAATTGGTTGAAATCAGGAGCAAAAAATGATCGAGATTCTGCCCCTAACTTAGAATCTATTCATGTAAATCCAGCTTCTGTTATAATCTCTTCTTCGCAAAAAAAAGTCGACCTCAAAGTAAGTGCAAAATTCTCGAATGGAGAAGAGGTGGATGTGACAAAGTGGGCCGTATTTGAGAGTTCAAATNTAATAGCTGAAGTTANCGAAGGAGGGACATTAGAATTTAAGCAACCNGGNGAAACAACAGTCTTTGTAAGATACCTGAGTGGAAGAGCCTCTATGCGAGCNGCGATGATTGATCGAAACGAATCATATGTATGGAAGGGNCCNAAACCTAGAAATGAAATTGATCATCATGTTTTTTCGAAGCTTAAATTNTTTAGAAAAAANCCTTCCTCAATCTGTGATGACTTAACTTTTTTAAGGCGAGTTAGTCTAGATGTTACAGGATCCCTGCCTTCGCCAGAATTGGCGAGGGCATTTCTAACTGATCAAACTGAAGACAAGCGATCACTTTTTGTTGATCAGCTATTAAGTTCGGAGGAATACGCTAGCTANTGGGCTTTGAAGTGGGCCGATTTGCTTAGGGTTGAGGAGAAGACACTTGATGCAAAAGGTGTTGAAAAAATTTATGGGTGGCTCAAAGAGAAGATTGGAAATGGAAGGCCAATTGACGAATTGGCTAAAGATATTTTGTGCGCCACTGGCAGCACCTACGAGAATCCACCTGCAAATTTTTATCGTGCGCTGAGGGCTCCCGTCAATCGGGCTGAGGCCGTGGCTCAGGTTTTCATAGGNACAAGAATTAATTGTGCAAAGTGTCACGACCACCCNTTTGAGAATGTTAGNCAGGAGGACTATTACCGGTTNGCGGCTATTTTTGATGCTATTGATTATGATATTATCGANAACAAGAAAAAGGACGGCTTTGATAAGCATCAATTTATAGGCGAGCAAATTGTGAAATTGGTTTCAATGAAAAATTGGACCAATAAATTTCTTAAGGATCCACGAACAAATAAACCGCCTGTGCCCGGATTTCTTGATTCCGAAGCAGGCTCAATTAAGTCATTTGATAAGAGGCTCATTGAGCTTTCATCCTGGATTACGAGTCACCCAAGATTTTCTAGAGTTCAGGCGAATCGAATATGGGCTAACTTATTAGGGCAAGCTCTCATTGATCCAATTGATGATGTGCGTGAGACTAACCCAGCCTCAAATCCTGAGCTCTTAAAATATCTTTCAANCCAGCTAGTTGAAAGTGGTTTTGACCAGAGGCAATTGATCCGACTCATTACGAATTCTGCAACTTATCAACTGTCCTCTGACCCAGCCATGATAGATGACATAGGATCAGAGTCGACTTTCGCAAGGGCCAAGGTGATGAGATACCCTGCCGAGGTTATTATTGATGCTGCTCACAAGGCGATGTCCGTGAGAGCTAATCTTTCAGATTCTTTGAAAAGTGTTAATGCTATTACGATGCCGGGAGTGAGCTCAGTGCATCTCTCCAAGAACCCTCATGATGCNGGTCGATTCCTTAAAATATTTGGNAAGCCGGCACGTTTGACCAATTCTGATTCAGAGAGAANNAATGAGACTACNTTAGCCCAAGTATTTGAATTAACGGCTGGAAAGACGGTCAATGCNATACTTGGCGATTCAGAGAATCGAATTGGGCAGCTTATTGTTAAGGNAAAAGATGATCTTGAAATCATCAATGAATTATATTGGGCAGTTCTCACGCGNCCGCCCTCGACCGATGAATGGTCAAAAATGTTGAGCTATGTAAACTTGGCCAAAGATAGAAGATTAGCTCTTGAGGATATTTCCTGGAGCTTGTTAAATGCTAAAGAGTTTTTNTTGAGAAGATGAAACGNTTTCATTGTAATAGTTTAGAGCAGGTATCNGTGTCTAGACGGCACCTTCTTAGCCTNGGNGGGATGGGAATGCTTGGCATGAATATGCCTGACTATCTCAGAGCAAATGAATTAGTTTCTGCAAAAACCGCTTTAGCGCCGAAGGCACGCTCAGTTATTTTCCTTTTCCAATGGGGAGGGCCGAGTCAGATAGACATCCTTGATATGAAGCCTGATGCTCCAAAGGAATACAGGTCNCCTCATTCACAGATAAGGACNTCTTGTCCAGATATAGAAATATGTGAGCATTTACCCAGAATGGCTAAACTCATGGATAAATGCACGGTGGTGAGAACACTTCATCACAAGATGAAAAATCATAANTCTGCAGGTTATTATGCATTAACCGGNCATGCNCCTCCAAGCGATGATCAAAGATTACGAGATCTTCCTGATTTNTACCCTGCTTATGGTTCTGTTGTTAGTAGATTTGCCCCCAACGTAGATGAAGGTATGCCGACCTTCGTTTCTTANCCTCACGAAATNTCTGATGGATCAAGGACACCTGGACAACATGCTAGTTTTCTGGGAAAGAAATTTGATCCTTTGTTTATCCCTAGAGACCCAAACAAAGATGATTTTAAACTTCCTGAATTAAGNTTNCCTAAAAATTTAACTCTTGATCGAATACAGTCTCGTCGAGGTTTACAGTCTATCATAGATAAACAATCAAGAATGCTTGAGTTTTCTGAGCGAGCTAGGGGATTGGATGATTACTATAAAAATGCAATAGGNATGTTNAATTCGACAANGGTGCGAAANGCTTTTGATNTTTCAAAAGAGCCGCAATGGTTGAGAGAAAGATATGGTAGAACNACTTATGGTCAGGGTTGTTTATTAGCCCGTAGACTAGCAGAGGCAGGGGTAAAGTTTACGACTTGTTATTTTTCTAATGTCATTGGCGGCAGGAGTAAGACGGACGGAGGTTGGGATACGCATGGATTTGATAATACGCGCATGTATCCAATTGTTGAGTCTTATCATTTACCCATTACTGATCAGACTTTACCTACTCTTATAGAGGACTTAGACCAAAGAGGAATGCTTGATGAAACTCTAGTGGTTTGGATGGGGGAGTTCGGTCGAACTCCAAAGATNAACAAAAATGCCAGTCGTGATCATTGGCCGCAATGCTATAGTGTATTAC
The DNA here is from genome assembly GCA_002705125.1 of Verrucomicrobiales bacterium. Lineage (GTDB taxonomy): Bacteria > Verrucomicrobiota > Verrucomicrobiia > Verrucomicrobiales > DEV007 > EC70. The sequence goes on from PAHQ01000013.1 coordinate 10,189, forward strand.
TTGCAGGTGGAGGAGTTAAAAAAGGATTCGTATTTGGAGAGTCTGATAAACATGCTTCTAGACCGGAACAAGATGCCGTCACTCCTGAGGACTTGACCGCCACCATTTATTATCTCCTTGGAATTGACCCAAGGCTTCATATTTATGATACTCAAGACAGACCTCTAATGATTTCTAGTGGAGAGCCTGTAATGGATATAATAGCCTAATTTAGTCTATTGGGTCGTTTCAATTTTGAACAGTAAACGCTCGTGCTTTGATGGGTCCTTTATTTTATAGACAACTATTTCGTTTCCATTATCTAAACNCTTTGTCTCAATAAAGTTTAGAAGGCTTAATGCATCCGACCAGTTTGCGCCATCTTGGGATACCAGGATTTTCCAACTCACTGAATTTCTGGCTTCGCTATTAAGTTTAATTTGGATCATAGCATTTTGCAGAGATTCTTGATTGCCACCTTTACTAGGCTCGACNTTTATATTNAANAGAGCATTNGAAGGGTCGAATGATNTTGGTCCACTTCCTGAAAGAAATTCTTCTAGATTAGTTAATGTATCATTATCCGGATTAGCAGAGGGACCAGAGATTGAAGNATTATCAAGTTCTGATTTGGAGAAATTTGTAACTTGCCATTCCTCAAAGCTCATTGCTTTGGCGGCCTCCCCCGGGTTACCGCCAATGGAAGAGCTAGCTTTCCAGTTCTCAGCTAATCCATGGTCAGGACTAGACTGAGGGTCTCTTAATACTAGTGCGTACCCAGTTCCGTCAGCTTCATTAGGCCATGGTGAATCATCATCATATTCAAAATCATGTATTTTTGATCCATCAGCTGCAGTGATTAAGATTCTCTCGCCCCCATTGGAAAGGTTTGAGTTATTGTCAAATTCTCCAAGTATGGATAANTTGCTTCCGAAACGTAAATTGAATGCTTCTAAATTTTCGACAATTAATACTCTTTTATTTGGCTCGATAACAAGTGAATTTCCATTATCAAATTTGAAATCGATTCCTTTTTCGAAGAGAACACCGGCAAGGTCGATATTTTTATCNCCGATGTTCATCAATTCGATGTATTCAAAATCGTTTCGATTTTTATGTCCTGCAGCTATTTCTTCTTCCGTCGCTGATGATGGTCGATAATGAATTTTAGAAACGACGAGATTTGTTGAGCTCGCTGCATCAGCATCAGTAATGAAAGTAGCTTCCGTAAGTGCTGACCACTCATTACCTGAGAAGACTCTTGCCTTGACTTGAGTTTCAGACCTCATAAGAGACACTGGTCCCTCATAAGGTATGGCACTGTCCGCTAAGCCCCCGTTGCTTCCACCGATTCCCTCTGTTGCATCAAGAGCTGCATCGATTAAAAAGTCACTTGATCCTGCGCTGACATTTAATCCGTGTACGGCGAGTACATTATTTCCTTGTTTGAGTAGATCGATATGNTGTGAAATGAGAAAAGGCTGAAAGTCTTCTGCTTGGGAATCAGTATGNCTAGACGATGACGTGGCATCATAACTGAGAGGAGTTCCTGGGCTCCCACCAGCCCTGTCTCTAGCAACTTCGGTTCCATTGATATANGCTACAAATCCATCATCATANCTTACTTTTAATGATAGCGTGTCATATATAGAGGGATCATCTACATTGAAATTAATTCGCATGTAGATGGTTTCTGCTTTGCTAGAATCAGCTTGTTCTCCAAAATTAAGAGAAGAATCAATGATATNCTGGTAACGTCCATTCGCTGAATCATAGCCACTACCTTTAGTTCCTGTTGGCCAAGAAGAATCATTAAAATCGGCCAGGAACCATGAACTATTGTCAGAATTATCGTTTGGCATGAGAGCTCTTTTAGATGTTACTTCAGGAATTAACACGTGCTCAGTTACTTCTGCAGCCGATGCTGGGATACGTGGATCGGAGCCGTCCGTGGTATAGTAGATTGTTCCATTTCCATTATTNTCGATTNTGAGCTGATAATCTGATNAAACTTGGCCGCCATGTTGAGAAAAGTCAGGTGCGTCGGTGCTNGGGTACCATTTTTTTCTTACGAACTGGTTGAAAACAATTTCAGTTCTCCTAGGGAAGTAGTTTGAATAAGAGCTGCCTGAAGCTGTTCCAAGGAGTTGATCGCGAGTTCTAATCCAATCCAGTCTTGTNTAAGGTGTTCTTCTTGCGTTATCACCCCATCTTGCAGATTCTATTCTGACTACGTATTCAATTGGATCCGCTAATTTCAAGTAAGCTTCTGCCGTTTTTTCTGGAGTTAATACCCCNCCATTAAAGAAATGTTTTCTTACAGCATCTGCAAATCGCATTCTGAATTCAGGGTTATCAATTAAATTATGAAATAGCTCGGTGGGTCCACCTGAGTCGTTTCTTCCAGTTGAATCATGGTTAGTGCTTTCCATGCAATGCTCGGGGTCCCAGCTGTGAAAGTACCATTTTCCGTTGGTCTTTACTCGATTATAGGTTGCGTACCAGTTCTGATGAGCCCAGTCAGTATTTCCAACAAAGTAGTTAGCGATCATGTATGCAATGAAGTTGTCAATATGGACTAATTTGGCCACTTCTTCGTACTTCGCTTGGTCTTCCATATCTTGCCGAGAAAGTGAAAGCATTTGAGTGTAATTTCTATTACTCCCATTAACGACTGTAGAGGTTCTATGCTTCATGGCATCATAATCGTCATTATCTCCGCCTAAGTACTGCGCTGCAAAATTATCATCTGGTCGTTCATGAATTTCGCTGATGCCCCACAAAACNCCGTTGATATATAAAAGAACGTGATGACCAGTAGGAGATAAACCACCCATGGCNGTATGTAAATCGGCTGGGAACTGATCATGAGTGTACTGAGCCCTAGCCCTTTGATCTTCGCCACGGTTGTAATGCCATACGTTATTTAGCCTGTGATCTAAAACCAAGGTATCAAAACGGGTTGCTCGATTTTTACCATACATAGGATATCTGAGATCTTGATCAAATTTTAGTCGCAATGATAATTTGTCAGATTTCCAGCGCCCAGTACTTGAACCTCCGACGACTTGAACGGTTCCGTTGATTTGGAATCCTTTTTCTGAATTNGGGTCCTCAGTATTTCTATTGGGGTTTATATATTCGATCGAAGTTGATCTTTCAACACTTTCGCCTCTTATATAAATTCCACTACTACCGAACATTTCATCCCAGTCCATTACTAGAGAAACTGTCGGAACCCTCAAAAAGTCTTTTTCTTCTGGTCTCACCTCTGGAGAGGAGTGGTTCACAATTTCAGGATCCATTTCAAAGTCTGGNCCTGCATGTCCCCAATTGACATGATTAGGTACAGTGTTTCTTGACTGCTTTANAACATCAGNAGGAAATATATAAGAGTGAGTATCAATATTAGTTGATTCATAGTTTTNTTTGATTGCTATNGCTCTTATTCGTGAAGTGGTGTTNATATCTATTTCGACACTTGGTTCAGTGACTAAGTTTATTGGTTCNACTNTAATACCATTGTTTTTNGTCGGAATTGTNCCATCNAAAGTGTATATGATGGTTGCTCCTTTGGTTTTGGTGGTGACGGTTGTTTTGAATGGTTCAGTATAAATTCCTCGATCGATNCTAAAGGTTGTATCTTTAACAAATCCGTCGACGGCTTCTTTATTATTAAGGGCACTAGGCGAAGGCGACTTGAAAAAGCCGATCGCTAGTGGTGAAGTTTCCCCATAGGTACCAAAAGAAACATCTTCGAATTGACGAGGGTATAAGCCGTGAGCTGATACAGTTTCATAATTATTATCTGAATCTCCTCGAGTGAGCGCCAGATAAGACCCTTCCGATGAACTTAATTGAAAGTCAGTATGGAGTTCCCCGTTAGGATCATTACGGTCCTTTCCAGATGCAAAAACGATTAAGAATTCATTTGGCGCGATGACTATTTCTGGTAATGCCCATTTATTGGGTCTACTAGCATTATCTGTGAGAAAATGATTCGCTAAAGAGATTGCAGTGTCAGTGGGATTCCATAACTCAATCCAGTCAGAGCTGTCTTCGTCAGAATCTTGCAGGGTGGCATCGTTATTAGCCATGAATTCACTGATGAGTACATTATCCAGAGTTGGAAAGCTTGGAACGCTTTCAGAATTCTTTGGGTTCGATCCTGAACTTATTTCTGTGCTATCACTGTAACCGTCATCATCAGTGTCTGCTTTAGTGGGTTCAGTGTTAAATGTATTTAGCTCATCTAGGTCTGTAAGACCGTCACCATCAGTGTCAGCTAACTTGGGATCTGTTGGAGGGTTTCTATTAACTTCCTCTCCATCAATTAATCCATCATCATCGGTATCCGAATCTTTTGGATAAGTTCCAGTGAGGTCGACTTCTTGGCCATCTGTTAATCCATCGTTATCTGTATCTTTATCTGTGGGATCTGTGCCTTGCGTGAGTTCTCTTCCATTGGATAAACCGTCAGAATCAGCGTCTCCATTTTCGTTCTGATCAAGGTTTTGAAAATAAGCCAGTTCCCAAGTATCAGGCAATTCGTCATTATCTGAATTGTTGGGTAAGAAAACTCCATCCTTATAGGAAATATAATCAATTTCTACAGCCCCTGTGTCTGACGTTGAAGAAAGTTGCATTGACATGTAGGGATAAATTTCATCGCTGCTCTGTGCCAAAGTGATTACTTCAGAGAAATTAGGGACAGTGGCTTCGTTCATATAAATTTTGAGATCATATTTATCTGTATCATTTTCGTTTTTTATAATAGTGACCCAAAATTCGTTCCATTGCGTTGGATCTAGTGGCTTAAAAATGGTGCTGGAGCTATTACTGATAAACATTCCATTTTCTTCGTAAGCTGAGTCTTTGCCTGCAATACCGAATGCAAAACCAATTCTCCCTGCGCTACTCCTGAAGTTGATGATTCCTTTAGCACCACTATGTGGATTAAGACCATTAGGAGCATCTTCTAGATCTGGCACAGATGTCGGAAGGCGAAGCCTAAAAGCAAAAGTAGCACCATCGTCCATGAAATTTCTAGGAGCCCCCTCGTTTTTTTCAAGATCGTGTGTCAGTGTTAATCTCCGATTGTTATTGGTTCCAGAATTTGTGACCGCATCTATTATTTGAATGGCTCGATTGCCAGGCTCTCCATTAATAGGTGTGCTTGTAATTCCACCTGGATTCCCCGATTCTGGTGGAGTGCCATCCCAATGATCAGAGCTATTGTTATGATCCCATGTGCCGTCTAGGGCTTCACTGGAAGAGTTTTTTGTTTCATCACCATTATAAATGTAATCCCAACCGCCTGGAGGAGGAGGATATTCTGCACTTTGTACATTTATTAAGCTAAGTAGGAGTAAGATAAGAATTTTTTGGGATAATCTCATTGGAGGGATTTTGATAGTTCGGGGTATTATACTATGCTCTTAATTTTGGCTGAGCTCAAGTGTGATGGCTTGCCATTTAGATTAATTTTTATCATTATTATGTAATGAAAATTATATCTCTTTTATTGCTAATTTTTACATTACATACAGCATTTGCTGATATTTCATCGATTGCAGTTCAGGGTGAAAAGATGACTAGGTTAGGAACTGGAATGAAGTTTACGGAGGGGCCAGTTTGGATAAAGAAAGAAAAGAGACTGGTTTTTTCAGATATTCCAAATTCTCTACAGATGGAGTGGACCAGTACAAAGGGGGTGAAAGAGTGGAGAAAAGTTGAGCAGTCTAATGGCAACCTTATGGACTTGAATGGTAATATTTTGTCCTGCCAGCATGCTGGAAGAAATATTATAAGAACTTCATCGGATGGATCTATAAAAGTTATTGCTGATAAGTTTGAAGGTAAGAAATTTAATTCTCCTAACGATTTGGCTGTTCGCAGTAATGGAGAGATATGGTTTACTGATCCTAGTTATGGTTTAAGAGGTAGAAAGGCTGAGGTTGATGGAAAGTGGGTTTATAAACTTAAAAAAGATGGATCCGTAAGTGTGGTCTGCAAGACCTTTGATATGCCAAATGGAATCGCTTTTTCGCCCGACGAAAAAAGAATCTACATTGCAGACTCTGGAAAAATTGGAAAAATTCGTGCTTATGACGTTTTAGAGGAAGGGCTTCTTGGAGAACCAGCCTTTAAAATAGATATACGATGTGATGGAATGTGTGTTGATACGAAGGGTAGGATTTATACGACAGCCGGTGGAGGTATTCATGTTTTTGATGCTAATGGAAAGAAGATCGGTTTAATTCCAGTGCCAGAGCATCCTGCTAACGTTTGTTTTGGTGGAGAAAATTACGACACTCTTTTTATAACTGCCCGTAAGTCTCTTTATTCAATCAGAATTAATGCCAAGGGGCAGACTGTTAAGGCCAAGAAATAATTAGAGTGATGTATAGCTGATAAATTTATCCAGACGATCTGAAATCTTTTCTTTATCTAATTTTATTAGAGCTTCAACACTGAATGATTCACAGTTGAAGCTTGCCATGACGGTGCCACGAGCGATGGATGCCTTAAGGTCGCTAAAGCTTGGGTCATTCTGTCCAATGGATGCGATGTAGCCTGCAATTCCACCGACAAAACAATCACCTGCTCCCGTTGGATCTTCGACGCTTTCCAGAGGATAAGCTCCAGTTCTGAAGAATTCTTGATCATCTTTGCCGAAAAGCATGGCCCCATGCTCACCAGTCTTGATGATAACGTTTTCTGGGCCTAGCTCCATCATCTTTTTACCTGCAATGATAAGATTTTTTGATTCTGTAAGGAGCTGAGCTTCGGACTCATTAATGACAAAAAGGTCGACCTTCGACATTAGATCTAATAGCTCATCTCGTTCGTTCATTATCCAAATATCCATAGTGTCTGCTATAGAGTATTTTTTACCATGGCATTGCTGTAGAACATCAAGTTGGTTACGAGGACTCATATTAGCAAGTAGGACAACTTCAGTTACCTGATATTTCTCAGGAAGCTTAGGTTCGTACGCTTCGAGTACATTTATAGCGACTTCATGAGTGGTTCTATTATCCATATTTTCATGATACTCACCTGACCAATAAAAACTATCACCCTCACTCTTTTCGATACCTTCTGTACATATCCCTCTGTTCTCAAGAGTTTGAATATGATCCTCAGGAAAGTCTTTCCCAATGATTCCGACAATTTCTGTTGGAGCGAAGAAACTTGAAGACATGGCAGCGTAAGATGCTGAACCTCCCATTAATCCCTTTCTTTGTTCTTTTGGAGTTTTGATGTCGTCTATAGCGATGGTTCCAGCAACAATTACTTTCATGATATTTCTTCGAGTGTTTTCTTGGATAAGGATTTAATTTTTGACACATAATATACAATGTCACTGCTTTGCAAGAGATCTGATACTATGACAACATTTTTGGCACCAGCTTTAATGACTTCAATTATTGTACTTTCGTTGATGCCACCAATACAATAGATGGGACCATTAAATTCTTTATGTGCTTGGATGATATCATTAAGGCCTATAGCCGGTCTTCCAGGTTTAGTGTTTGTTGCATAAAGAGGACCGAATCCGATATAATCAGCGCCTTCATTATTGGCTGTTCTGACTTGATCAAGGCTATGTGTAGAACGACCAACTAATTTGCAGTTACCAGACATTTTTCGAGCGTCATTAATTTTGCCATCTTCCTGACCAATGTGAACGCCATCTGCTTCGATTTCTCCAGCGATTTCAGGATAATCATTGATAATTAAAGGGGTTCCAAGGTCTTTGCATATTGGTTTTATCTGCTTGGCAATTTTCAGTATTTCATTGGGCCTTTTGGATTTAGCTCTCAACTGCAACATAGATACTCCACTTCCACATATGGATTTGGTGCAGCTTACAATTTCACTTTCCCTCACATAACCGAGGTCCAGTATTGCATAAAGATTCACTACTTTAAGTCGTTAAGGAATTCTTCTACCCAGCCAATATTATAATTTCCACTTCGGAAATCTGAGTTTTTGATAATCGCATCCTGAAAAGGAATCGTTGTTTTAATGCCTTCGATCAAAAATTCATTTAGAGCTCTTTGCATTCGATCAATAGCAATTTCTCTGGTCGCGCCTGTAACAATTAATTTTGCTATCATTGAGTCGTAGTAAGGTGGGACCTGATACCCTGAATAAACATGAGTGTCTACTCGCACCCCTCGTCCTCCTGGTTGGAACCAGAAATCTATTTTACCCGGGCTTGGCATGAAATTATTGTATGGATCCTCAGCATTAATTCTGCACTCAATCGAGTGTTGGCGAGGTACGCTATTTTGAACGTGCTCACTAAGTTTTTCTCCGGCAGCGATCCTTATCTGTTCCTTTATGAGGTCACAGCTATTAATCTCTTCTGTGATAGGGTGCTCGACTTGAATTCTAGTATTCATTTCCATGAAATAGAATCCGCCACTTTCGTCAACTAGGTATTCTATGGTTCCACAGTTCTCGTAACCAATTTCCTTAACGAGGCGCACTGAAGCGTCCCCCATTTTTTTTCTAAGCTTTTTGTTTCCGTTAAGTAGCGGTGAAGGAGCTTCCTCAATAATTTTTTGATTTCGCCTTTGAAGAGAGCAATCTCTTTCACCGAGATGGACTACGTTACCGTGAGAATCAGCTACTATTTGAAATTCAATATGGTGAGGATTTAGAATAAGTTTTTCAATATAGACATCGCCATTGCCAAATGCTTTCTCCGCCTCATTCCTAGCATTTTGAAAACTTGATTCCAAGTTGGCCTCATTAAAGCATGGTCTCATTCCTTTGCCGCCGCCTCCAGCAGATGCCTTAATCATCACGGGATAACCAATTTTTTCTGCTTCTTCTCTGGCTTCTGCAATGGTTTCAACAGTTCCATCCGTACCGGGAGTAACCGGGACTTTATACTTTTTTGCAGTAGCACGAGCTTCATTTTTATCACCCATGATGGAAATCACCTTAGCAGATGGACCGATAAATTTTATCTTACAGCTTTCACATATTTCTGCAAAATCAGCATTCTCAGACAAGAAGCCGTAACCTGGGTGTATGGCATCAACGTTCGCAACTTCTGCAGCGCTAATGATTCTATTGGCCTTCAAGTAGCTCTCAGAGCTCGGACCTGGACCAATACAAATGGCTTCATCAGCAAGCTGAACATGCATCGAGTCTACGTCTGCTTCTGAGTAGACTGCAACGCTTCTTATGCCAAGCTCTCTACATGCTCGGATAATTCGAAGTGCGATTTCACCNCGGTTAGCAACTAGTACCTTTTTAAACATTANTCGGCTTANGGCCTCTCTTAATTAAATTAGGCNATGACAAATAGTCCCTGTCCAAANTCAACAGGTGTTGCATCATCAACAAGAATTCNTTGTATGACCCCAGACTTATCAGCTTTGATCTGGTTCATGACTTTCATNGCTTCAATAATACATATCACTGTTCCTTCATCNACTGAATCACCGACCTTAACATAAGNNTCAGCNTCAGGAGAGGNGGACTTATAGAAAGTTCCTACCATTGGTGAAGATATTTCTTCNGTGTCTTCAGCGACAATTTTTTCTGGANCCTTTTCTTCAGNTNNAACNGGTTGAGGGGCTGCAACGANTTGNTCNTGGTTGCCACCTTTTTCGAGCCTAACNTTGAANCCTGAATCNTCTAATTCAAAGGCTGTNAGGTCATGGTCTTCCATGAGTTTTATNAGGTCNTTGATCTTGGTNAAATCGATTTCCTTGCTCGGAGGCTGTTCGTCTTCAGATTTTTTATTTCTTCTTGTAACTGGCATTGGCCTATTCTGAATTTAAANAGTTATACTTGTATACTAAATCATGCGTTTCTGGTCTCGAGTCAAGCCCTTCAGCGACTAAGCTGGGCTAAAATGTCCAAAGACTGGTTGATTTCTCTTTCTGTATTATAAAAATGAGGGCTAAAGCGCAATAATTCTTCACCTTGTCGGTTTTTTCTGCATGAGGCAATGATTCCAGCATTATTTAAATTTTCGAAAATTTGTGAAGATTTTTCACTTTGGTGACTAAAGGTTGTTATTGAGGAGGCATTTTTTCCATCCCTTGGTCCATGAATTTTGTATCCTAAAGAATCAAGCCCTTTGACAAGGATTGATTTAATTTCTAGTAATCTCTCTGATATTGAATCGATTCCAATTTTTTGAATCATTTCCAGTACTGCCTTTAGGCCTACAATTCCTGAAGCATTTAGAACTCCAGGTTCATACCTTCTTGCAGAGTTGTGAAAGGAAATTTCTTGCTGAGTGATGTAGTCTGGTGATCTAACATTCCATGCCCCTAGGAGTGCTGGTCTTAGAAGATCAAAATTCTTCTGCTTAACGTAGACGATGCCCATTGCCATTGGTCCGAGGAGCCATTTATGCGCATCGGCACTCATGAAATCAACATGTTCCACACTAGTAGGAAATGCTCCACAAGTTTGAATTCCGTCTAGAGCAAAAAGAATATTTTTTTGACCTAACATTTTCCCGATTGAATCTATATCAATACGGTATCCGCTAAGGTAGTTGCAGCTGGCCAATGCGACTAATCGAGTTTTACCAGATAAGTTAGATTCAATCAATTCAGGAGTGATGACGCCTAGTTCGTCGGGCTTCAGGTATTTGACCTTAACCCCAATTCTCTCAAGTTCCATCCATGGATAAACATTTGCTGGGTAATCATCCATGTAACAAATCACCTCATCTTCCGGTTCCCAACTAATGCCTTTTGCAAAAAGACTTAGGCCCAATGAAGTTGGACCCAATAGTGCTACTTCTGAAGCCTCAGCGCCTATTAAATTAGCTGACAGCTGACGAGTCTCGGCCATCGTCTTCATAAATTCAGGAAATTCCTGATGATCTTTACAACTCGAGTAAGCATAATCTGCCATCGCTTGAGCTGCACAGTGTGGTAGTGCAGTTACTGCTGCATGCGACAAGAAGATTTTTTCTCTAGCTATTGGGAACCTTGCTAAACGTTTTTCTTCGTTCCCAATAATTTCTGCTAAGTTCATAAATAAGATATAAAATTTAAACTTTTTGGGCTTTTTCTCCCTCTTCGATAAGTTTCCAAAAGTTCTTAGATTCGCTCAAGGCTTTATCTTCGGACACCGGTAAATTGGACCTGAATAAAAAGTCCTTGAGGGTGTTCTTGTGAACAACTCGATGAACAATCACATTTTTATTAGTCACTTCAAAATAGATTCTATAGTCCTTGGATTTATATCTATACAATTTCCCACCATCCCTTTCGATCGTGCCAAATGTTTTTTCGTCTCCAGTTTGATCTAGGTCTTCATGTTTAACCTTGAACTGGTTTAGAAGTTCAAGCTGATCAATCGTGTTAAGACTAGATATTTCAGCTGCACTTATTTCATTGAAAATAATTTGTAGCACAGTTCTTTAATATTGGACTTTAATAAATGTAAACTAGATTTTGATTCTATCTATTCTTTATTTTCTTCGCAAACCATTCTTTCAACTCTTGGAGAAATGCCTGTTAGAATTTCCCAAGGGATAGTTTCAGCCTTCTTTGCTAGTTCCAAGACGCTTATACATTCATTTCCTTCTGTACCTATAAGCGTTACCTCGTCACCACTTTTAAGTGGCTCACAGATTGCAGTTACATCTACCATGATCATATCCATAGTGACTTTACCAAGGATTCTACATCTTGTTCCTTTGATGATCACCTCTGTATCTTTACCCGATAATGATCTAGGATATCCATCCCCATAACCAACTGCTACCGTAGCCACTTTAGTTTCGGCTTCAGTGATATAAGACCTTCCATAACTAATGCTCGACCCTGGAGGCAGATTTCTTATCTGACTTATTCTAGCCCTCCATTCCATTGCTGGTTTTAATTTAGAACCGGAATCTTCAATTGGAGATATCCCATAAATGATTAAACCTGGACGGATCATGGTCCCGCTTGAATTGCCTATACGAAGCGTTGCCGCACTATTAGCAAGATGAATCCATTTAGGTTTTATATTTGAATTTCTAAGGATTGAGTTAAATGCTTTTATCTGCTTTTCTGTAAATTCATTGTCTTGATCCGAACAAGGGAAATGAGTTGCTACTCCTTTGATAGATATATGGTTAAGTGTTTTTATTTCTTGGCAATTTTCTACAAAGCTCTTCTCAGAGAACCCTAATCGCCCCATGCCTGTATCAAGAACTAAGTGAGCCTGTACCTCCCTATCACATGATTTACCTAAGTCATTAAACTCTTTAGCTTCCTCTAAGCTTGAAACGGTAACATGGATGTCCTGTAGGATTGCAGCTTTTCTTTCGTCTGGTAATAATGCGCCAAGAATCATGACCATCTTTTTTTCAGATATCAGAGAAATTATGGTTATCGCTTCTCTAAGAGTTGCAACGCCAAAAGCATCAATTTGTGATTCAATAGCTTTAACTGTTTCGGTGAGGCCATGTCCATATGCATCGGCTTTCACAACAGCCATCACGGCTGCGTCTGGAGCTAACTCCCTGCAAATATGTAGGTTTTTTTTAAGTGCCTCAGGATTTATTTCAACCCATGTCCTCTTTGCCAACTTATCCTCCATTTTTTTGTTTAGGGTTTTGGGATTTTGTTTTTCGAGCCAGTTGCCTTTCTTCTGGGAGGAGAGGGAATAGACTACTAGGTATATGCTCTTGAATCATAATGGCCTCAATTTTATCAATAATGCCGGGGTGTTTGTCAGCGACGTTTATGCTTTCACTTGGGTCATTTTTTAGATTATAAAGTTCGGTTTTTAGCTCGGCTGATGTTTTAGCTTTTGACATTTTTTGTCTAATTCCTTTCCAATCTCCCATTCGCACCGCCTGTTGAACGCCGTAGGATGGAAATTCCCAGTAAAGAAATTTATGCATTTTCTGTTCTTCTCCCTTCATCGCTGAAAGTAGCGATATTCCGTCAGTACTTTTAGGGGCTTTACAATTTGCGACTTCACAGAAAGTTGGTAACCAGTCCCAAAAAGCGCTGACATGCTCTGAGCTAGACCCTGCTTTAATTTTTCCTGGCCAGCGTGCTATAGTTGGAACACGTATTCCACCTTCATAAAGACTGCCCTTTAGACCTTTAAATTCACCTGCACTTCTAAAGAAGTCAGAATCCGAACCTCCAAGGCGATTAAAAGTAGGGCCATTATCGGATGTGAAAATGACAAGAGTATCATCGCTCAAATCGAGTTTATCAATTAGGGAGACGATTTGCCCTACCGAATCATCCATTTGAGTCACCATCCCGGCATAGCCTGCTCTAGGAAATGGATGTTTCAAATAACCCCGATGAGTATGTTCTTCTTCTGGTATTTTTCCCTTATACAGATCTAGCCATTTATTTGTAGTTTGTATGCTTAGGTGTGGAATTGCATAAGGAAGGTATAGGAAAAAAGGGGCATCTTTATTCTTATTAATAAAGGAGAGGGCTTCTTTGGTGAATGCGTCTTGAGAATGAATTTTTCCATCAAGTTTCCTATCATTTCCAGGCATTGGAATTTTAACGCCGTTCCTCCAAAGAAACTTTGGGTAGTGATTATGCGCATGCCTTTGGCAGTTATATCCAAAAAATAAATCAAATCCTTGTTTGTTTGGGTCACCGCTTGTTCCAAAATGACCTAGCCCCCATTTACCTATCGCTGCAGTTTTGTATCCTTCTTCTTTTAGAACTTCTGCAATGGTTATTTCATCATTAGGTATGGGGTTTTGACCTGGAAAAGGAAAGTTCTTTGTTGAGCCGTCTTTTGGATCACCGTTATCTCTTATATAAGCGTGACCTGGATGCTTTCCAGTCATCAAAACACAGCGGCAAGGAGCGCAGACTGCCTGACCTGAATAATGTTGAGTGAATTTTATCCCCTCTTTTGCAAGTCTATCAATGTGAGGAGTCTTTATCCATTTTTGACCAAAACAACCTAGTTCACTGTATCCAAGATCATCTGCTAGTATGAACACAATGTTCGGATTACGAGCCGGGCAAAACAGCATACTTAGTGCGAAAACTAAAGTTGTTATCAGGGTTTTTTGCATATTGACGATGATGATCCTCATTTAATCTTGTTCAAGAGTATTCACAAGTTTAGTCACCTCTCACTCAATTTTTTTATGATTAAGTCACCCTTTACTTGACCAAATTTCATGACATATGCAAAGAATAGGTGATGAGTAATGTAGTTAGTATCCATCCATATTTTAAGGTCCACCCTGGCAAGATGGATGAATTTTTGGAAATCAGCAGGCGTTTTACTGAAGCCACCATTAAGGAATCAGGTTGCTTGTGGTACGATTTTACAAAATCAGGAGATGTTATTCACTGTAGAGAAGCCTATGAAGGGGCTGAGGGTTTATTGGCACATGCCGATAATGTAAATTCAATAATAGGTGATGCGCTGGCGATTTCTGATCTGATACGATTAGAAATTCATGGAGAGAGAGACCAAATCGAAAAATTAAGGGATCCGTTTGCTGATCTGAATCCTGAATATTTTGAGTTCCAGCATGGAATAGGAAAACCCTAACACATCAATGAAAACGCGAATAGGTTTTTATGGGGCAGGGGATATTGCTGACTTGCATTTTGCTGGTATTGAAGATTGTTCAGGTGCGGAATTAGTGGGCTTATTTGATATTGATAACAGTAAGTCAAAGAAGAAATCAGAGGAATACGGGTGTGTGTCATACAACTCCTCAGAGTCTATGCTATCTGACTCATCAATCGATGCTGTCTTTATTTTAACACCTCTTGAAGAGCATCGAGAATGTGCGATCAATGCGTTGAAGGCTGGAAAGCATGTGCTCCTAGAGAAACCTGTTAGCTCAAAAGTTGATGAAATTGCAGAGATTAGAGATTTGGCGAAGCAGACAGGAAAACTTTGTGTTCCTGTTCATAATTATCTTTATGAGGATAGTGTGATCAGGACGAAGCAGCTGTTGGACTCTGGTAAGTTGGGGGACCTCGTTGCAATTTATATTTTATATAATATTCATCATCCTGAAGAAGTGGCTCAAAGATATCCAGGAGTCATAAGGCAAATCTTGACGCATCATTCATATATAACATGCTTTCTTGGAGGAGCGCCTAAAGCCGCTACTGCTATGTCATCTACCATAAACGACGGGACTGTTGAGAAAGAAAATCTCGCCATGGCTATTCTCGAGTTAGAGAATGGCGCTTTAGCTCATTTCCAAGCTAGCTTTGCTGCGGATGATCATGCAGCTGACAATTGGACCTTCACGATTAAATTAATAGGAACAGAAGGCTCGACTCGATTTAGTCATGCAGATTGGGTGCAAAATCAAAAGGCTGTCGTCCATTCTCATACTTACTCAGCCTATCACTATTCGATTCGTAATACTGTTCGATTTTTTATTGAAGAGTGTATCGGTAATGGCATGAAGCCGCTCTCCAATCTTGATGATGCCATTAAGGCACAGAAAACAATCGAGGCCATTGAGGCCTCTATAAGTTCAAGATCGTTGCAAGAAATTTCAATCTAGCCGAGGTCGGTAGTTGAATCTGAAACATTTTTTGGTGCGCTTATGCCCAGTTTCTCATAGGATCTTCTCATTGCTACTCTTCCCCTAGGAGTGCGAGTAATCATTCCCTGCATCACTAAGTAAGGTTCATAAACTTCTTCTATGGTTGAAGCATCCTCTCCCACTGCTACAGCTAAAGAACTTAGCCCTACCGGTCCTCCATCAAATTTATAAATCATGGATTCAAGAATCCTTTTGTCCATTTCATCAAGGCCGTCATCATCGATATCGATCATCTTGAGGGCATCATCAGCCACCTTTTCAGTAATAGTGCCATCGGCTCTTACTTGTGCAAAGTCACGGACCCACCTTAGTAATGAATTCGCTACTCTTGGGGTGCCTCTAGACCTTGAGGCTATTTCTAGGGCTCCGCCCTCCTCAATGCTTACTCCAAGGAGCCCTGAAGACCGAGTCACAATTTTCGTGAGTTCCTCTGCATTATAATAATCAAGACGGTTGGTCATTGTAAATCTTGATCGGAGTGGAGCTGTCAGCATTCCAGCTCTAGTAGTTGCTCCAACTAGAGTAAACCTTGGCAAGCTTAATTCTATCGTTCTNGCGTTTGGGCCCTGATCAATAATGATATCAAGTCGATAGTCCTCCATCGCAGGATATAGGTATTCTTCTATGGCTGGATGAAGTCTGTGAATCTCATCAATGAAAAGAACATCTCCTCGTTTTAGGTTTGTTAGAATTCCTGCCAGATCACCGGCTTTCTCGATTTGAGGGCCGCTTGTCGAGTGAAGTTGTGAACCTGTTGCCCCTGCAATGATGTGAGCGAGCGTTGTTTTGCCCAAACCTGGTGGGCCAGATAGTAGAATGTGAGCTANGACATCTTCTCTTTTTTGTGCAGCTTCAATCATCAGAGAGATGCGCTCTTTGACTTTAGATTGCCCAAAAAAGTCCGTCATTTCTGGAGGTCTCAACGAAACATCAAATTCTGATTGAGGTGCCTCTGTCGCTTCTGTGTAAAAATTTTCTTTCACGCTTTAATTGATTTTCCTGCGAATAACACTTGAAGCCAACAAAATTTAATCAATATTAAGTATTTTTTACAAACTTTATTATAATATACGATAACTTTAAAATATTTAGCGAATCTATAGTTTATCTTAANNTACTCACAATTAGTCACTTACATATAAAGTTTAACATCCNTATAAGCTGATAATTAAACAAAAAAAAGATAAAATTAAAATTTAAGTTCCATTGATTAATCAATTAATAGCTTGAATCATTTATAACTTATTGATCATAATCCACTTGTTTTACCCACTAGGATACCTCTTTAGAATGATGACTTACCTCCCAAGGCTTAATTTCGTTGCCATTTCAATGGCCTTATTTCTATTTTTTGGGCTCNTATTAAAGGGTTACGCTGAGAAAATAACAGACATATCTATTCAATATACTGGCGCTGAATCTGTAGATAGTTCAGCAATTATGGCTCAGATCAGTAGTAAGACTGGTTCAGATCTTGATGCTCAAGTTGTTGAAGAGGATATAAAAAACCTTTATTCAAGTGGTCTTGTTGAAAGNGTTAGGGTNCTAACCGAGCCAAAAGGTGAAGGGTTGAGGGTTATTTTCTTAGTTCAAACGAGATCAACTTTGGGAGAAATTTCCTTCATTGGAAATTCAATTGCTAGTAACAAGTTACGAAAGGATACCGAGCTTGAGATTGGTGATTCCTTTGATGACTCAACTCTTGAAAAGGCTCGTGTTAATTTAGAAGACACTTATAAGAAAAAAGGTTACTCGAATGTTGGTATAACCTATAAAGTTGACGGTGCACAGAGACCTGGATTNTCTAGAGTTACTTTCGTTGTTGATGAGGGAGCTCTNGAGCGCCTTAAGAAGGTCAAGTTCTTTGGTAATGAGTCATTTTCTGATAAAGTTTTGTCAGGTCAAATGCTGGTCAAGGCGAGTCGAGCATATGCTATATTTAAGAAAAATCGTGGTATTGATTCAGCGGAATTAGAAGAGGATATCATTAGAATTGAAGAATTCTATAGAGACAATGGATACCTCAATGCAAGAGTCTCTGACGTTCAACGGGAACCAGTTGGTGATAAAGTTAATCTAGTCATTCAAGTCGTCGAAGGTAAAAAATTTACCATTAACAGTGTTAGTGTTTCTGGAATTAAGGCGGTATCTGCAAACGATGTATTGCCTTTACTCGAAATGAAAGAAGGAGCAGTCTACTCTTCTAAAGGTATTCAGACTGATCTTACAGGCTTAAGAAGGTATTATGCTGATAACGGATACTCTGGCGTTAGAATAAGACCGAGTATTGATAGTGCCAGTGAGACTACCGTTAATATAGAATATTCTGTTTCTGAAGGGGTTCAGAGTACAGTTGAACTCATTAATATCACAGGTAATGACCAGACTTTGGACAAAGTCATTCGTCGTGAATTAGCAGTGGCACCCGGTGATGTATTTAGTGAGACTCGATTAGATGTGAGTCGTAACCGTCTCATGGGTCTAGGTTTCTTTGATGCTGTGAATGTTACGCCATCTGACTCTGCTACTCCCTATCATACNGATATAAATATTGAAGTAAGGGAGAAGTCTACAGGCACTGTTAACTTTGGCGCAGGTTTTAGCTCAATTGATAATTTAGTGGGCTTTATGGATATTGTTCAGACCAACTTTAGATTGTTTGGTAAGCCTCATAGGGGAGCAGGTGAAAAAATTAGGCTTGGTGTGCAGTATGGTAGAAGGCGTAAAGATTTTCAATTTGATTATACTCAGCCTTGGCTCTTTGACAAAAAGCTTTCCATGAGTGCTGGGCTTTACTATAGAGACTTACTTTATTTGTCAGATAAATATGATCAAACCATTGCAGGTGGATACATGAGCCTGAGAAAGCCCCTCGGCGAATATACTTCATTATCATTCAAGAGTAGTCTTGAGAAATATGAGATAGATGTTGATTCGGATTCTAGTGATATACTGAAGAAGGAAGAAGGCGATTACAATAGAGCACTCTTTGCGGCAAACTACATTTTAGATACTAGAGACAGTCAGTACCTAACTAGAAGAGGNCACCGATTGTCTTTTGGNACTGACGTTTCAGTTGGTGATGTTAAAACGTATGGCGTTCAAGTTTCTGGATCTAAATATTTTCTTCTNCCTTTTGATACGATCTTGAGTGTTAGTGGTCGTTACCGGAGCGTTGATGGTGACGGAGAAGTTCCAATATTTGAAAGAGAATTTCTTGGAGGCGCTAGTAGTCTTCGAGGATACGAATACCGTGAGGCGAGTAGCGCCTCATTACGTGATGAGCAGGGAGAGCCTCTGGGTGGTAGAACTGCTGCATATTTTACCGCTGAGTATAGTTTCCCTCTTTTGAACCTTAAGAAGTTTAGGGGTCATATTTTCTATGATGGAGGCATTCTTTCTGATAAGTCTTGGGATTTTGGCGGAGATTATCTGTCTGATTANGGTATTGGTGTAGACCTTTTCTTACCTATGGGTCCAATCCGTTTGGATGTTGCTTGGCCTGTCCAGACAGACGAATGGGTCGAGGATAAAATGCGATTCCAATTTAATATGGGTTACCAGTTTCGATAAATCTGGGTGCATTCTGACGATAATAGAAGCTAATCAAAGGTTAATCTATTTCTCTTGAAAAAGAGGCAATTGTGGAAGATTCTCAATTAACATAACGAATTACAATTTATAAAGTCCGAAGTCTTAAAGATTATGATTAAATCTCTCCTAAAGCTGTCAATCGCCTTACTAAGTTTCATGCTCATAATTTCTGCCGCCTCTGCACAGGGATTGAAGGTTGGCATTGTCGACATGAATAGAGTATTTGCTGAATATTATAAAACTAAAGATGCAGATAAAGTTGTTAACGAACAGAAGGAGGCTGCAAAAAAAGAATTAGAGTCCATTAATAATGATTACAAGAAGCTCCTCGATAGTTATCAGAAGCTCGCTAAGGAGATTAAAGATCCAGCGATAGGAGAAGAGCTAAGAAAGAAAAAAGGNACAGAAGCACAGGAAGTTGCTTCTAAAGCGAGAGCATTGGAGAGGGAAAAGAAGGAACTCACCGATAGAAGGCAGAGGATGTTGCTCACTGAAGTTGACCGTAAGAGGAAAGCGCTAATCGAAGAAATTCAGGATGTAGTNTCTGACATGGCTAAAAAGAAAAATTATGATGTTGTTTTTGATAAGTCAGGACTTGGTACGAGGGGTATTCCTTTCCTTCTTCATTCTAAAGATGGTGTAGATTTTAGTCAGGAACTTATTAAGGAATTGAATAAGGGAGCTTCTTCTCCTTGATTGCCTATCTAAGGCCTTCATGTTCGATCTAATTAACTCTATCGTGTGCAGATAAAAATCTCTGAAATAGCTTCTAAGTTAGGAGCTGATCTCATTAACGCTCCTAGTGAGGAGGCCTTTGTAACTGGCTTAGCTTCATTAGCCGAAGCTGGCCCTCATGATCTATCATTTTTTCATCATGAAAAATATCTGAACGATTTGCGAAATACTCAGGCTGGAGCAGTGCTGGTACCCGAAGGATTAAAAGAGCTCATTGAACAAGTNCCTATTCTCAAAGTTAAAAGTCCATCATTGGCGTTTAATGAAATGGCAAAAGAGCTCTATGCGTCTAGCCAAGAAAAACAACAGTCAGGAGTTCACGAAACCGCAGTTATAGGAGAAAACGTTAAAATAGATCCCAGCTCTGTTAGTATTGGTCCTCATGTTGTTGTGGGGTCAGGAACTGTAATTGGAAAAGGTTCAGTTATTTCTGCAGGTGTCCGTATCGGTTCCGAAGTTAACGTTGGNGAGAATTGTTCATTTTTTCCTAATGTTGTGGTTTATANCAATTCTATAATATCTGATCGAGTCATTATTCATGGAGGATCTGTTATTGGATCTGATGGTTTTGGATATGAATTCGATGGTTCAACCCACCAAAAAATTGTTCACTTTGGTCATGTGNAAATCGGCAAAGATGTTGAAATCGGCGCNAATTGCACCATAGACCGAGGTCGGTTTGGTAAGACCTTAATCGGTGAGGGCACAAAAATTGATAACCTTTGTCAAGTAGGCCACAATGTCATTATTGGTAAGCACTGTATCATTGTTGCTGATACTGCAATCGGAGGAAGTAGTAAGATAGGAGATTATGTGACGATGGCAGCACAGGTTGGTATTGCTGGGCATATAGAGGTTGGAGCTCATAGTGTTTTAGTTGCTAGGACTGGCGTTACCAAAAGTTTACCAGGTGGTGAACCAGGTAAGCCTGCNTTTTATTCAAGTTTTCCTGCTGGTCCTCATGAGCTTAAGCGNAANGAGATGGTTTACCCCAGAAAAATTCCAAAGGTTCTTTCTAGACTTAAATCTATTGAGGATCACCTTTCAGCGTCTGATGAATAGATAGAAATCTAATTATTAGATCTCTATCTCTTGGCTTGGCTCAGGCACTATGACCTCTGTTTGCGGCAATNTTTCTTCTATCCTTTCCTCCATCCACTCGATTGAGGGTTGGTCTCCATGTACGAGAACTATCTTACTTGGACAAACTTTTTGTGCATAGTCTAGGAGATCTTCCCTTGGAGAGTGTCCACTGAAATCAAAGCTTTCTACAGAACACCTCCTTTTCACTGGATCATAATTTGAGTCGATTTGAATGCTCTCATCTTCCTCTGATCCAAGAACTTTAGCGAGTGGGGAGTCAGGATCTGCATACCCAACACTGGCAACTAGGTTTCTAGGATTATTTATAAACTGCCTTCCGAGTCGATTTGATAATGTTTTTTCAGTCATCATACCGCTAGACAATGTATAGACATTGCCTTGTGAGATTTGCGGAATTTGGCCTCTAGCATTTGGTGTAGAGAGTAGCCCCTTTTCTCGCATAAGCTTCATTCCTTGATGATTCCTTCTTACCGAACTGGAAAAGCGATCATAAATTTTGGTCATCTTAATGCTTAATCCTCCAATGAGGAATGACAGTCTACGAAGCTTTCTTTCTTTTTGTAGTTCGTAAAGCATCGTTACCGTTTCTTGGGTTTTGCCCATTGCGAAAAGAGGAATCATGACTGAGCCGCCTCCATCCAAGCAATGCTCAATTGAGTGAGCGAGTCTTTCAGCTTCTGATTTTCTGCTATACTCAGATGGTCTTGGAGAAGAGCCTCGAGTACATTCAAGAATTAAAGTGTCAATATCATCAGTTGGAAAATCAGCCCCTTTAATAATACTTTGATCTTCAAAATGTACGTCTCCAGTATAGAATATTCTTCTCCCTTTACATTCAATTAATGCTCCAATTGCTCCTAGTACGTGTCCAGCTTCGTAGAAAGTGCAGTTAACTTCGCCTTGATCATCTAGATCAAAGCTACGTCCAGTTCTCCTCGCACACCATTGTTTACTGATCTTATGGATTTCTTTGTGCGTGAAAAATGGATACTCATCCATTCCGAGTTCATTTCTTTTCGAGGTCATTACATTCACAGAATTATGCAATAAAGCCTGGCCGAGAGCAGAGGTAGCTTCCGTCATCATTACCGGCATTTCAGGATAATGCCTTTGGATCACCGGCATCGAACCGGAATGATCTAGGTGCGCATGTGAGAGGATGGCCGCATCAAGTTGGTGATCGAGGATGCTAGAAAAGTCAGGCAGAGATTCTTTTCCTTCCACTTTGGGATGCATGCCGGCATCAATAAGTATTCTTTTTCCACCTATTTTAAGTAAATAGGAATTAGCGCCGATTTCAGTTTGGCGGGTGAGGCTCTTAAAGCTAATCATTAATATTTCTACTAAATATCTAATAGCTCACTTAGGTCTCTTCAATCAATAAACTTATCCAATAAATTATGGTATTTTATTCAATCGTAGACATACTCCTTTGACATTTGAACTAACTAAATTTTTGAAATGAAATATTATCTCGTCGTTTTTTCTCTTTTACTTTTATTTTTTCATTCGGCGAATAAAATTCATGCCGCCTCCAGACCGAATATTATTCTTATAATGGCTGATGACTTAGGCTTTGCAGATCTAGGTTGTTATGGGGGTGAAATTGACACGCCTGTTCTTGATTCTTTAGCAGAAAATGGTGTTCGTTTTTCACAGTTTTATAATACAGCTAAATGCCATTCATCAAGGGTTGATCTTTTGACAGGAATGTATTGTGGTCAGGCTGGTTCATCACGTTTGTCAACTGGGCCGACGATTGCTGAAGTTTTAAAACCTGCAGGCTATAAGACGATGATGGTTGGTAAGTGGCACCTAGATAAGGAACCCACTGATAAGGGCTTTGAAAAATACTTTGGTCATTTGAGTGGTGCTACAAATTTTTTCACTGGAGATGATACGTTCCGGCTTAACGGAAAAAAGTTTGAAGTCCCTAAGAGTGGATTTTATACCACCGATGCTAAAACAGATTACGCGATACGCTTCATTAACGAAACTTTAGATGAGGATAAGAAAAAACCGTTCTTTCTTTATCTTGCATATAATGCGCCTCATTACCCCTTACACGCTCCTAAGGAAGACGTAATGAAGTACAAGGGAAAATATAAGGGAGGCTGGGCTAAACTTCGCAAGGAGCGCTATGCCAGACAGATAAAGATGGGCCTTATAAAAAAAGAATGGTCACTAAGCCCTGAACCTGAAAATGTTCGAAAATGGGGAAATCTAAGTGATGAAGAAAAGAGCTGGGAGGATTTTAGAATGGCCGCGTATGCGGGAATGGTTGATCGTTTAGATCAAGGGATAGGTAGATTAGTCAAGACTCTCAAAGGGAAGGGCATTTTTGAAAATACGATATTAATGTTTTGTTCTGACAATGGAGCTTGCCCATTTGAGAGAACTCTAGGAGCAGAAAAAATGCCTTGGGATCCTGAAAGCTATTGGACATATGATACAGGGTGGGCCCATGCTGGAAATACTCCGTTTAGGTGGTATAAACAAAATCAGCATGAAGGAGGAATTAGCAGCCCTTTAATAGTTCACTGGCCTGATGGAATTAAACTTGAAAAAGGTTCAATTTCGGACCGCGTGGGTCATCTTGTTGACTTTATGCCAACATGTCTAGAACTGGCAGGAGCAGATTATACTGGCACCGGAAAGGCTAAAATTATGGGAAAATCCTTAGTACCATCCTTGAAGAATGAATCAGTCGAGGAGCATGATTTTCTCTATTTTCATTTTGGTAATAATAGAGCAATACGTAAAGGAAAGTGGAAAGTGGTCTCTGCGCGAGGAGGGCCATGGGAGCTTTATGATATGGAGAAAGATAGGACTGAGCTAAATAACCTTTCTAATTCTAGGCCTGATTTGACGAAAAAATTGAGTTCTATGTGGCACCAATTTGCCAGTCAGTCTGATAATTTAAACAAAAAGCAGAGACGAAGCGTTTCTGATAAATCTCAGCCCTGGAGAAAGCGTGGCTGATAATTAGCGCATTTCGACTTCGGCGCCCGGTCTGACTAATTCGGAAAGTCTGACAACATCCCAATTAGCTAGTCTAACGCAACCTGCACTTCGGGATCGCCCGATTGTGTGAGGGCTAGCCGTTCCATGAAGACCGATACCTCCTTTGCTGAGTCCTGCCCAGAAAATTCCGATTGGGCTATTAGGCCCTGGCGGTAACATGTAAGCTTTGTTGCTTCTTTTACCTGTATCAAGCATGCTTTGATCCCATCGAAAAGTTGGTGTGGTGATCATATTTTGAATTATCCAATTCCCCCTATGAATGAATTTTTCTTGTCCGGGCGTGATGGGGAAAGTCGCCAGAATTTTCTTTTTATCCCATATGGCTACAAGCTTTTGATTTGTATCAATAATAACCATTCTACTGCTAAGCTTACGATCTCTTCTAAATGATTTATCGACTCCCAAATCTTCAATTTGAAAAGGTGTTATATTTGGCACTTTGACTTCTGTGCCAGTCGTTATTGTTGCCCATTCTATGTTAGGGTTGATTTTCCTAATAAACTTTTCATCAGAGTGAAATCGCTCAGCTACAAATTCTAAAACTGAACGGTAATACATGTACTCAATTTTTGATTGTTCTTCAGGTTCTAATGACAGCTCTCCAATATAGGTCAAATCTTGTTCCTTAATTGCGTATGTTGCGTAAAGATCTTTGATCTGATTTTCTGATTCATTGATTGCTTTGTAATAATTATTATATTCAATTCCCTTTGAATAATTGTAGTGAGCTACAGCCTTCCTTGTAAACTGACCCATTTGCCCATCGATTTTACCTGGACCAAAATTGCTCTCATCCAGAAAAATTTGTAGCCTCAAGATAGTTTCAGTATCTTTTTTTGAGGGTTCTTCTAAGTAGAATCCTTTTTTCTTGGCGTAACCTAGCGTGGAAAAACTAATCAGGACTAAACTGATTATTCCTCGAATTGTTGGATTAGTTAACAATGATTGATTTCTATTATTATTAGATTGGTGGAATTCTCTTAAAGGTTGAACGCCTCATGGACAATGTTAGCTGCTTCTTCAAGGCCATTTTCCTCAATAATCACCGCTGTCTTTATCTCTGAAGTGGAAATCATTTGAATGTTCACACCGCCTTTTGCTAAAGCTGAAAACATTTGTGCAGCAACTCCGGAATGAGAACGCATGCCAATTCCAACCACACTTAACTTTCCAATGCCATCAGTTGTTTCCATTTCAACGTTTTCCCCAAGATTGGCTAGCATAGGCTCAATTGTCTGTTTAGCTTTTTTTAGGTCAGATCTGTGTAGAGTGAAGGATATGTCTGTATGGTTGGTTTTAGAGACGTTTTGGACAATCATATCAATAATCACACCTGAATCTGAGATTGCATGAAAAATTTTGGAGGCAACACCAGGTTCGTCAGAGACATTCTCAATGGTTACCTTTGCTTGTTCTTTTTCAATACTGATGCCTCGAACGACGACTGATTCCATGTTTGGATGTTCTTCTGTCACAATAGTTCCTGGGTTATTATTTAAACTGCTTTTTACTTCAAATTTAACGCCAAACTTTTTGGCAAATTCAACTGACCTTGACTGCATGACCTTTGACCCTGAAGATGCCATTTCTAACATTTCGTCATAGGATATTTCATCAATTTTTTTTGCATTACTCACAATCCTAGGGTCGCAAGTGTAAACACCGTCAACATCCGTAAGAATTTGGCAAAGATCAGCATTAATCGCAGCAGCCATAGCAATGGCGGTTAGATCAGAGCCTCCTCTACCAAGTGTAGTTATTCGACCATCTGGACTGCTACCTTGAAAGCCCGCCAAGATAACTATGTGGTCTTCATCGAGGAGCCTTTGAACTTCATCAGGAGAAATGTTTGATATCCTTGCCTTTGTGTGTTCTCCGTCTGTAAAGATTCCTGCTTGAGAGCCTGTGAGAGAAATGGCTTTACCTCCAAGAGCATTGATTGCCATTGAAGTCAGTGCAATTGTTGTTTGCTCTCCCGTTGACAATAAGACGTCCATTTCACGTTCAGTCGGCTCATTTTCTGGGGAGACCTCGTTAGCCATTTCAATCAGTCGGTTTGTCACGCCTGCCATTGCGGATACTACCGCAACGACCTGATTCCCTGACCTTTGGGTTTCAAGGATTCTCTTTGCTACGTTGTGGATCCTTTCAGTGCTTCCAACCGAGGTTCCTCCATATTTCTGTACTATGAGCGACAATTGATAAACTTTATTAAGAACTCATGGAGACTATTTAGAATAGTTCAAGGATTTAAGCTCTAAAAATTTTCTCAGATGAGTATATTAGATTCTAAATATTGCCTGATTATATCAGTCTCTGCAGTTAAATTGACTTTTTTAGGCTCCAGTTCCTTTAATTTTTCGAGGTTTTCATGTTTTGGGCTTTCTTTAATAGATTGTTCTATTGTTTCTGGGAACTTCGCTGGATGTGCTGTTGCAAGTATTACGGACGTTTCCTCAGATTCTATATGGTTAAAGCAACATGCAGTATGTGGATCGGGGATATAGCCATATTCTTCTTTGGCTTTTCGAATATTTTTCATTATGCCTTCATCATCTGTCCGGGTGGCTGAAAATAGCCCAGGGTCAAAATTAGGGACATCCACTTCCTCTCCTTCCTTAATCTTTTTCATGATTAGTGAAGTTTTTTCTCCGTCACCTTTAAGATGATAATAAAGAAACCTTTCAAAATTTGATGCTATCTGAATATCCATTGAAGGCGCCAATGATGGTTCTACTTGCCTTGGTTTATAAGTTCCATCATTAAAAAGACGGAATAGTAAATCGTTTTGGTTTGTGGCAACTGTTAAACCTTTGACAGGCAATCCCATTCGGCTTGCAATCCACCCTGCGAGTACATTACCGAAATTGCCTGTTGGAACAATAAATCTTACGTCACTTTTTTGCGAGGGTTTTAATTGGTTGAAGGCATGAATGTAATATACTGACTGCGCTAAAATTCTTGCCAAGTTAATGGAGTTAACTGCAGAGAGTCCAGCTCGCCTCTTGAAATCAAGATCGCCAAAAAGATCTTTTACAATTCTTTGAGCATCGTCAAAAGACCCATCAATGGCTATCGGGAAAATGTTATCAGCGCCAGTGCAAGTCATTTGACGTTCTTGGATATTTGATATTTTTCCTTCAGGATAAAGTATAAATACTCTTGCTCCTTCCTTATTGGCGAGTCCATGAATTGCGGCGGATCCTGTGTCGCCTGAGGTGGCCCCAAGTACATTTATAGATTTACCAGTCCGATCGATTTGATCTTCAAACATATTTCCCACCAACTGCAGCCCAAAGTCTTTGAAGGCAAAAGTTGGTCCATGGAAGAGCTCTAATACGTGAGTCTTGTCTGCAATGGGAATGAGAGGGGCTGCGTTCGCTGGATTCTCAAATGTGGAATAAGATTGATGAACTAGATCATCAATTTTTTCGCTACTATGGTCATGGTCAAATAATTTGAAGAAGGCGGCTGCGAGTTCAGGGTATTCTAAAGTATTATCACTTATTAGAGAATCTATTGATGGTAGACTTTCTGGGACATAAAGCCCGCCGTCTGGCGCTAATCCTGCAGCAAAAGCGTCAGCAAATTCAAGTGGCTCGGAATTGCCTCTGGTCGATAAGAATCGCAAGTTTTCCTAACTTTTTAGTGTTTCTACACGCAATAACGTGTGCTTGGTCTCGACGCTTTCAAGACCAAGAATAGCACTTAGCGCGTTTTGGACTGTCCCATAGCTTGCATCATGAAGTAGCAATACTAGTGGTATATGTTTGGATGATGATGCGGGCTCTGGTTGTATTACAGAAAGAATACCGACATTATTTTTTCCAGTGATATCGGCTATTTGGGCCAATACTCCAGGGCGGTCGGCTACACTAAGCCTGAGATAGTATTGTGAGAGAGTTTCATCAAGAGGCAAGACCGTACCAAAATCACCTTTTGGAACAAACCCTGTACAGCCAACATCGTTATGAATATTTTCGGCAGCATCAGCCAAGTCGCTTATCACTGCGCTTGATGTGGCATCCTGTCCGGCTCCGCTGCCATAGAAAAGGGTTTCTCCAACGACGTCGCCATGAACTGCGACTGCATTAAAGACTCCATCCACAGACGAAAGTATATGCCCCTTGGGAATTAATGTTGGAGAGACTCTAACTTCAATCCTTTCATCTCCTTCAGCTTGCCTTATGACTCCCAATAATTTTATTTCATAGCCAAGATCATTGGCAAACGAAACGTCATCTAAAGAAATGTCTTCTATACCATTAACTGAAACTTCTTCAGGTCTAAGCCAGTGCCCATACGATAACCATCCAAGAATAATTGCTTTATGACCAGCATCCCACCCATTAATATCTAATGAAGGGTCAGCTTCAGCGAATCCTTTTTGAGTTGCTTCCTCTAGCGCTTCTTGGAATGTTATCCCTGCCGAAGTCATTCTCGTCAGTATGTAATTTGATGTTCCGTTAATAATACCAAATATGGAAGTGATTCGGTTTCCTATTAAAGCCTCTTTAACGGCTTTAATAATTGGGATGCCTCCAGCGACCGCAGCCTCACAGTAAAGTGGTGAGTTTTGTTTTTCAGATAGCTCAATGAGTTCTTTTCCTTTTTCGGCAAGGACTGCTTTATTACCTGTAACGACTGCCTTATTAGCATTAAGTGCTGCGACAATTAATTCGTGTGCTTCATCAACACCTCCTATCAATTCTACAATAATATCAATTTCGGGATCATTGATTAACTCTTTCCAGTCGGTAGTCAGCTTCTCAGAAGGGACCGTAACGTCTCTTTTACGGTTAAGGTCTCGGACAGCAACTTTCTTTACTACGAGTTCTGTTCCTGTTCTCTCGCAAAGTAGAGATTTATTCTTTTCTAAATTTTTGTATACTCCAGCACCGACATTACCTAATCCGGCAAGCCCAATCCGAAGTTGTTTTTCTTTCTTGTCCACGTTCTTTATAACGATTTGTACTATCCGTTTAAGGTAGATTTTCGCAAGCAATTCTGCACTAAGTATGAATGATTCTAGCCTGATAGGCTGTTTTGATTTAATATTAGTCCATGTCAAACACAGCTCTTTTGTTGGATTCGGTATTTGAACGGCATGATCCTGGTCCTGGTCACCCAGAGTCGGTTGCTAGATATAAGGCAATTAGTAAGGTTCTCAAAGAGGGTGATTACCCTCAAAAGTGCAAAACTGTAAAGTTAAGAAAGGCTACTGACTCAGAGATTTTGGGGTGCCATACTGCAAAATATCTGGATACCGTTAGATCTGATATTAGCGAGGGGAAAGATGAATTGAGTACGGGGGATACAAGTTTGTGCAAGGAATCATTGGAGGTGGCTTCACTTGCTACTGGATCGATATTAGAATCTATCGATTTAGTCTTTAAAGGACATTCAAAGAATGCTTTTTGCGCCGTACGTCCTCCAGGTCACCATGCTAGCGCCGATAGAGGAATGGGTTTTTGTATTTTTAATCATATTGCAGTCGCTGCGCGTTATGCCCAATCAAAGTTTGGTGTGGACCGGGTAGCTATTATTGACTGGGATGTTCACCATGGAAATGGGACTCAAGATATTTTCTATAAAGATCAATCAGTATTCTTTTTTAGTACTCACCAATCACCTTGGTATCCTGGGACTGGTGCCATTAATGAAAGAGGAGATGGAAAAGGGGAAGGAATGACGATGAATCGACCATTGCCATCGGGATCTGGATTTAAAGAGATTGGTCCATGCTTTCGTGAAGAATTTACAGAAACAATGAAAAAATTTAAGCCAGATCTTATTCTTGTTTCTGCTGGATTTGATTCGAGGGTAGGTGATCCATTAGGTCACTTTACACTTACGGATGCCCAATTTATTGAGTTAACAAAAATATTACTCGATATTGCTCATGAGCATTGTGAAGGTCGTCTAATATCAATGCTCGAAGGGGGATACAACGTGGATGGTTTGGCAAGTGCGGTGAAGGGTCACCTTGCTCAGCTCATCAAGGCTTAGAATTATTCTATACCCAATTAGGGAGAAGAATATTTCGTNATANAAATATACTTCCTCTAATTATATGNTATAATATANAGTTGTATATCACTGGTTACCAATAATATGTGCATTTTATATGAGNCTAATCTATTTAAAAAATTGTAGAAAATGTGGTAACCCATTTAACTTTNATCATCAAAAATGCCATTATTGTGGTGCAAGAAAATCTATTAATTTTGAGGTTATCGTGATTTTCGTTTTATTGGGAATAATTGCACTTCTAGGNTATTTGATATGGAGGTCNTAATTGATCGTTTATCTCTAATTATTGGGNCGATATTAACGTTAATAATNNCATGAGATTTTCTAAGGCAATTATGCTTATCCTTGTGTTTACTGGTTTAGTTGGATGTGACACTAAGAGCCCACCTATCAAGAAACCAATTTTGGATTCTGCTGAGATATTGATTGAAGAGAGGGTCGAGGTAATGGAGAAAATTATAGAACCATTAGCCAAATTGCCTTCAGAAATTCTGGATGCTTATTATACAGAGAGCAAGGTAGGGGACGGTCGATTAGGTCCATCTGATTTTTTCTTTTATGCTTCAATCAAAGTTTCTAAAGTAGATGCAAAGAAATGGTCGAAAAATTTAAAGAAACCTTACAACGGAGTGACTCAATTTTCTTCTCCTGAGATTCCCAAAGAATGGTGGCTTACAAAAGAGAAATTTATGAAACTTAGATTATACGAAACCAAAACTTATTTTGGGCGCTATAATGGCTGGATGGCTATTGATGATGCAAACGGTTTGATCTATGTTCACACATTTACACAATAGAGATTCAAATGATGAGAATATATTCTACTGTCTTTTTAATATTTATTTCATTATTTTTAACGAGTTGTCTTGATAAAAAGACTAGATTCTTCTTTGCCGAGAAGGGCGTCATTGTAGGTGATCCAAATAAAGTTGGCCAAGGAGATGTCTTTATTCCAATCTCTTTTAAAACCGCGATTATGCACTCTGCCCAGATCTTCCATGACATAGAGTGGTCTGAGGAGAATGGTGTGATTTATATTACTGCAATTTATAATGAGCCTCCATTTTCAAAAAAAATAGAATATTCAGGAGGAATCGTTCTTAAAAACCCAAAGTTAAAAACATATGATCTCAAATATAAGGATCCCAATCCTGACGGAGGCACTCATGATATTGGGTTGGTTAAGATGCCGTGATTAATTTTGTTTATAGATGAGAAAAGTACATCCTAGAACAATAATATTTAAGGTTTTAATCTTTCTATTTCTTTTTCCAGGGCTACCTGCTTTGTGGGTTTGGTATGCTTTTATTGGCCCTGGATACTGGGCAGAATTTAAGGATGTTAAACAACAATTAGAAAGTATACCAGGTATTAAAATTAAACACCTAGGATATAATGAAGATATAACATTAGAGAATATCTCAGCTCAAATCTATGTTAGGGATAAAGGAATTATTAGGCTTTATAATCTAACTAGAGATTCATTTAAAGAACCCAAGGCTATAGGTTTTGGAGCAATCGGTAATTTTGATATTCGATTTGTGGGGAAGCACTTTATTGATGTGACCAATGAACAAGGAAAACGTGAATCAATTAAACACGATGTGTCAGGCTTAGCTATTAATCTGATTAGGGATGGAGCTTTTGCGAAAATGTTTCCTTTTGAGATAAAAAACATTCAAGGTCTTGTGAATAAATATGATGAGGTTGAGGACGTCATATCACAATGGCCGAACGTTGATAACAAAAAGTATTTAGAGGATGAGAATGGTAATGAGTATAATTATTACACCATCAAAATAGACCAATGAAATTGATCTTCTAAGCTTGAGAACTAAAAAAGTTTTTACCGCGCATTATATAATATGAAAATCCAATTTCTCATTATATTCACCTTCTTGAATATCAGCTCTTTAATCATGATACAAGGAGCTGAAGAAGAGCCAAAAAGAGGAACTGTTCAGTTTTATGAGAAATTATATAAAACTAAAATTATTGGAGTAAAATCGATCGGTGAGTACTCTGACCCCGATCAATACTTCTCGGCCATTGCCCGGCAAGTAGGTATACCTCAATTAGCATTTAAGGCAGTAGAAAAAAAGTATGGGTGGAAGATAACGGATGATTATTTTATGAATGCTATGGTCAAGGGGTCTTCGGTGCAAGATGATTGGGGAATTATGGTCACGAGGTTTGACAAAAAAGCAGTAGAGAAGATGCAAGAAGACAAACTTGCAGGCAAGTCAGTGTCGCCAGAAAAGTTCAAAGAATTTATCGAAATGAAGATGGTTGTTATCAGCTATGATGGAAAAATTTCCTTTCCAGAAGAAGAGAAGAAAGAATCTGAAAAACCTAAAAATAAATAAGTCTCTAAACTTAAAAAAATATTTTAACTAGGCTTGATAAAGTTGCGCATATTTAAAAAACTAAGTATTTTTCTGGTTGAAAACTTATAAGATAACAGCAGACTTAAAGTTCATCTTGATTTAGGCGCTGACTTAGCTCGGATTGAGCGGGAGCGACAAATTTTGATATGAAAAGTTCTCACACAGTAATGTGCCTACTCATCAATGTGGATAGCGCAAAGGATCGACTCGAAGAGGCTAAAACCCAACTAGAGAATCAGGATATTGACTGGGAAAGATTAGACGCGGTGACACCGCAAAGTGATGACTTCGTTGTATGTGAGCCAGCATCCAGTTGGTATCGAGAGCTGACAAATGGAGAAGTTGCCTGTTATTTGAGCCACAAGAAAGCTTGGCGCAAAGCAATAGACGCTGAAGTTGATTATTTAATCGTGCTTGAAGATGACCTTTTGATTGACGGCCCTTTAAAACAAATTACGGATGAGATTATCGAGGCTGATTTGTCTTGGGATATGGTAAAGTTATTTGAAACTCGTAAGAGTCGCCGTGAGTTGCGTTCTCTGGACAGTGGAGTAAAAATTGTGGATACTCCAACCATGCCGATTGCTACAACTGGTTACATTGTAAAAGTTTCTTCTTTACTAAGTTTATTGGATTCGACTAAGCAGTTTAGTAGACCTATCGATGTCGAATTAAAATCTTACTGGGAGCTAAACCTTCGGATTTATTCAATTTATCCGCCCCCAGTAAAGATTTCTGATGATAATGATAGTACTATTGGTGTGCGGCAAGGCGATCTTTCCGCCGCCCAAAGGCTAGGAAAAATGAAATACAATTTTTTGTCGTCGCTTCGTGCTCGTCTTGGGTATATTTTTCGAGGCCTTTCAAAACCCTAGTGCGTTTAAATAATAAAAATTATGATTAATCGTGCTGCATTTGAATCGCTATTAAGACACTTGAAAAGTTTAGGGGCATTTCTTTTTCGGCCAAATTCGGGTAACGGTGGGGATGCTATCATTGCATTGGCATGCATGGAAATGTTCGATGAAATGGGATTAGATTGGGAGGTCTATACTTCCAAGGGTTATGAAAATTGTAAGTCAGTTGTATATAGTGGAGGTGCCACTTTCCCTCAGTATTTTGCCCTCGCAAAATTTATTGCTACCCATGATGATGACCTTGAGTCTTTTACTTTGATGCCACATTCGTTTGATGGGCACGAGCAATTACTCGCTAACATGGATGACCGGTATCATCTTTTTGCTCGTGAAAAGACAACTTATGACTATCTGGAAAAGGTAACCGGAGAAGCAAAAATATATTTGTCGCATGACGTTGCGTTTTCATTGGATGTCGATTCTCTCAACTCATTTGGATCATTGCCCTTATTCCTTCCGGGCCAACCGATAAATTTTCATCTTCAGTGGTTTTTCAAGCAGTTGACGTTACGCCGTTATTTGTTGAGCAGTTCAAAAGAGCGACTCTTTTTTAGGACTGACTCCGAAGCTAGTGGAGAATATAATGATTTGAAGGGGAGTGTTGACTTGTCCCGATTGATTAAGGGGAAGATGATGACGCGCAAGCAAGTTACTGGAATTGCACTAGCATTTTTATCAGTTATAAAGAGGTGCAAACATATAAAGACAGACCGGTTGCATGTTGGTATAGCAGCGGGGCTCTGTGATGTGTCATGCCAGCTTTATCCTGGTGTGAACTTTAAAATTAGTTCAATTTATGAGCATTCTGCTAAAGATCTTATTCCTGAAGTCGAGATGATGGAGCATCAGAAACTTACAAATTAGATGCTATCATGCATCTAATAGGGGGTTTATGTGTTTTTCTAGTTGAAAAAATCTAAACTAATAGCAAATTCTCTGCCCATCTCGATGTAGATGCCGGCTTAGCTCAGTTGGTAGAGCAACTGATTTGTAATCAGTAGGTCTCCGGTTCGAATCCGGAAGCCGGCTCCATTTACAAAGACTGTTATAGTAGTCTGAAACAGTGTAGTAAGCTACGCTCTGTTCAATTATTTTACCCTTTTGGTAACTAGTTACAACACAAACTTACAACACTTTTCCGTGTTTCCTGCATCCTGTACCCTGTTCGGTGATCACTGTTCCTGGGTCATGAGTCACTGTTCACCGTACATGGATCACCTGATCGGGAATTGATTTGTGTCGGATTCACTTCGACTCAAATTAGATCGCAACTTCCTCTAATCGACCAGAGAGTGGCGTGTGAACCTATGGAAAAAATATTCGTGACCCATTCGAGACAAAGTGAGGAGACGGCACGGGTGGGT
>PAHQ01000014.1 GCA_002705125.1 Verrucomicrobiales bacterium
ACTTCACCATCTAGTTCAAGAATTAATCTCAGCACGCCATGAGTCGCAGGATGAGAAGGTCCCATGTTTAATGTGAGTTTCTCCCCTACGAGATCATCAGTTTTTTCCTGATAAGACTCCAGTGCTTTTGCAGCCTTGGCGGCTGTGTCTGGCGTTTCAAATTCTTGCAGAGTATCTGCCATTTTGCCTTATACGGATCTTTAGTGCTGTTAGATTTTAAACTGCTAACTCACTATAATTATTAAGCACTCCAAACATCCCGCAAGTGCTATTTGTGAAATTTTTCACAAGCTCATAACTAAATAACAATCAATAAGTTGCATGA
Organism: Verrucomicrobiales bacterium; assembly: GCA_002705125.1. Classification (GTDB taxonomy): domain Bacteria; phylum Verrucomicrobiota; class Verrucomicrobiia; order Verrucomicrobiales; family DEV007; genus EC70. Next base: position 326 of record PAHQ01000014.1, read on the forward strand.
TTATAATTTTGATTGAATCTCAACTTTATTTGAGCCGTTTTCTGAAAAATTCTTTTAAATTATCGTAACCCATTGACAGCGAACTAGTTGAGAAAATTAATCAACTTAGTAGTTATTCCTCAAAATCATCAACCCCGTGCTCTTCTAACAGGCTTCTGCTCATATATTTTAAAGTTGCTTCATGGGTGGCTCTTAAAAACAAAGGAGCAGCAGCCCCTTCATGAAGAGCCTCCTGCCATCTTAGAGCACAAACACACCACCTATCGCCTGGTTTCAATCCTGGAAAATCATATTCTGGGACAGGAGTAATCAAATCATTCCCTCGATTAAGGCTAAATTTCAAAAATTCTTCTGTCACTTTAACACACACACTGTGGCATCCGCGGTCTTCAGAGCATGTGTGTCAGAAACCATCTCGAAAGTATCCTGTTAAAGGATTTTCAGAGCATAGTTCCAATTCAGAACCATAAATATTAAGTTGTGACGAGTTATTCAAATTTTGGTAATCTAAGTATTATGAAATTGCATCTACTTGAAAGTCAAAGTACCCGGCAGCATTATTATAGCTAATATCTTCAACCATATTCCCAATAAAGTCGACCTCATTTGGAATAATACCTGATTCAATTTCTACTCCTAATTTATTACAAAGAATTCTTCTGAAGTATTCATGACGAGTAAAACTTAAAAACGATCTAGAATCAGTTAACATTCCTACAAACCTCGATAAAAGCCCAAGCTGAGAGAGCGCTTCTATTTGCCTTAGCATTCCATCCATCTGATCATTAAACCACCATCCACTGCCAAATTGTATTTTACCAGGAACACTTCCATCTTGAAAATTTCCTATCATTGCACCAACCATTTCATTATCCCTGGGATTAATTGGATAAATAATTGTCTTAGCCAATTTACCTTCTTCATCTAAACGGGAAAACAATTTAGACATTGGCTCAGCTGCACTCCAGTCTCCAATAGAATCACAACCAATATCGGGACCCAATTGTTTAAAAAGTCGACTAGAATTATTGCGAAGAGCACCATAATGATATTGTTGAACCCAATTTTTTTCTGCATCCATAACCCCAAAAATATAAAGCATATGGGATTTAAACTTCAGAACCTCATCCTGAACTAGATCGCTTCCAGACATAACTTTTTTAAATACATTCTGAATATCTCTTTCCGTATACTCTTCCGCATAAAAAGTTTCGACACCATGATCAGAAAGTCGACACCCTCTGTCATGAAAAAACTGATGCCTCTTTTCTAGCGCATCTATAAAATGATCAAATGAAGCAATATTTGTATCACTAACATTAGACAATAATTCTATCCATTTGACAAAATCATCTCCAAGCTCTGGCATCATGGCTTTGTCTGGTCGCCAAGCCGGGATAACTTTGCAACTAATGCTCTCATCTTGTTTTATGGAGTGATGAAAATTCAACGTATCGCAAGGATCATCAGTTGTACATATAACTTTGACGTTGGATTCCTCAATTAGCTTTCTGGCAGACAATCCGCTATCACCCAAAAGTTCATTACATTGGGTGTAAATTTTCTGAGAAGAATTTGGAGATAGAAGCTCATAAATATCAAAGTACCTTGCTAGTTCTAGCTGATTCCAATGATAAAGAGGATTACCCATTAATTTGGGCATAGTCTCAGCCCAACCTGAAAATTTTTCCCAACTATCAGCACTCCCAGTCACGAGATTCTCATTAATACCATTGGAGCGCATGGCTCTCCATTTATAATGATCTCCACCCAACCATAATTCGGTAATAGTTTCCCAGGTCTTGTCATTTGCAATTTCCTGAGGAGGTAAATGACAATGATAATCTATAATTGGCATCTTCGATGCAAACTCGTGATACAGCGTCTTAGATGTATCATTTGTAAGCAAAAAATCGTCGTTAATGAAATTCCTATTCGTCATAAATCTTTATATATGATTCAATTTGCCTCTTTATCAGAAGTTTGTCAGCCTAGAATTGAATTTCCTAAAAAAAGACTTATGTTTAACCAATTATAATGGGGAGTGATGGGTGCCTGGTGGCCTCCGCGGTCTTCAAAACCGTTGAGGGTAGTTATGCTGCCCTGGTTGGTTCGATTCCTTCCCTCTCCGCCATTAATTTGATAGATTTTCTAAAATCTGTTTTTGTTTATATCTCTAAAACAGCAAAAGATCATCAACTGAGACTATTTACCCTCTATTTGTTTTTTGGTGTGAACCAATCGCTTATACTTCACTGTTAGTAGTCAAAATTTCTGTTCTTAATTTTCGGGTTTCAACAACATTCCGACAAATACCTGTAAATATTTTTCCAGCAAGACTCAAAGGTTCATTACTTACTTCATATATACCCCAACATCGATTGGCATTCTTAGTAGGTAGAGGTCGAAAAACCAATGTCCCTTTCGATATTTCATCCAAAGCAATCCACCGAGGAAGCAACCCTATTCCCATACCAAATTGTGCCATTTCTTTAATAGCAGCCATACTTCCAACTTGCATTGATGCCCTTAGTTTAGATTTCATGTGGGTAAAGATCCCCTCAATAATATGGAAAGTCTCACTCGTACTTTTATAAAAAATGAATTCCTCATTTGCTATATCATCGCGTGATATTTTATCTACCTTAGAGATTGGATGCATCGGCGAAATTGCCATTTCAATCTGATCATTGAAGAGATGGGTGAATTTGAAGCGCCTTGAAGTTGATGATTCAAGGGCAATAGCAAAATCTATTTTTCCATTTTCTAATAGAGACATTAATTTCATGGTATCTTCAGTAACCACATTGATATCGTAATTAGGAAAACTTTCTCTTAATTCTCGCAAAATTGACGGAAGCAGATATTGACTAATAGAGACCGTAGCACCAATTCTTAAACGCCCATAACCTGGTCTCTTTATATTTTTTACTCCGTCCTGAGCCTTCTGCATCTGCGAAATAATTTTATTTACGTATGGAAGTAACTCCTCTCCCTCTAAAGAAAGTATAACATTTTTTCCAATCCTCTCGAAGAGAGCAACATCAAGTTGTTTCTCAAGAGCCTTGATTGAGTGACTTACGGCAGATTGAGTTAGACCTAAATGCTTTGCCGTTTCTGTAAAACTACCTAGCCTCGCCAACTCATGAAATGCAATGAGTTGTCTACTTTCTAATAGATTCATCAAAAATTAATTTTCAACATATGAATACCTTTAATTAACATCATGAATTTCATTATAGCATTTTCTAGACCAATTTATTCTGATTGGCATTCATTAAGCTTACTTGTATTTATGTGGCCGCTATTTTAAAATCACATATCAAAACCAATTCTATTAGGATTGGTTTTGTTCCTTTAGTAGATTGCGCCCCACTGATTCTTGCAAAAGAAGAGGGTTTTTTTGAGGCCGAAGGTTTAAACGTTGATCTAGTAAGGGAACCAGGTTGGGCCACTATTCGTGACAAGATTGTTTACGGTGAATTAGAAGCAGCGCACGCCCTGGCGGGACTATGCTTTGGCATAAGTTTGGGGCTAAACGTTTTGGCACGTCATTGTTTAACCGGATTTTTATTTAATGCGAATGGTGCAGCTATTACCATTTCAAATGAGCTAATAAAATTAGGAGTTACTGACAATCAGTCACTTAGAAATTTTATTTTCTCTAATAAAAATAAAAGACAAGTAACTTTTGGTATTCCAAATATTGTTAGTTCCCATCATTTTCTGCTTCGTCAATGGATCCAACCAGCTGGAATCAACCCTGAAGAGGACGTCAATATTATCGTAGTTCCTCCCCAATTAATGGTCTCTTGTCTAGAATCAGGATTAATAGACGGATACTGCGTCGGTGAACCATTTAATTCTCTAGCTGTATCAAAAGGAGCAGGATCAGTAGTNAAGGAATCTGCAGACTTATCCCCGATGCATCCTGAAAAAGCATTGATAGTTACTAAAGATTTCTCTGATTCACGAAGAGAAGAACATCTTGCCATTATTTACGCTCTTATAAAAGCTGCAAAAATATGTGATACGGAGGACGGAAGGTCAAGACTTTCAACAATCTTATCACACCCCCAATACCTTGGTGTAGATGAAGTGATTATCAGTAAAAGTTTATTTACCGGTTCTGATGGAATGAAGTGCGATGATTTTAACGTATTCAGCCGGTTCGGCGTTAATGCACCATCAAATTCGAGAGCCAACAAAGTTATAAGTCAGATTCGTAATGCAGGTTTAGTTAAAAACCTTAAAGACATTTCAATCAATTCAGTTTTTCGAGAAGACATATATTTAGAGGCTCTCGAACTGAGTAAAAAAAAACAATCTGAGAATGAGTCCTCTGAAATTTTATCAATGATTTAAAACTACCCAAAATCAAAAAAACAATGAACAAAAAAAACTACAAAAAATGAAGACTGCGAAAAGAAAAAATATAGCCTTAGGCGCTTTTTTATTAACAATCGTTTTAGGAAATGTAAATGCCGACATTTTGGATGTTGAAAAAGATACTCTGAAATTTGGCTTTATAAAACTCACGGATTGCGCACCAATTGTTATCGCTAAAGAGAAGGGTTACTTTGATGATGAAGGTTTAAGTGTAGAAGTTGAAGCGCAAGGTAACTGGAAAGAATTGCTCAACCGAGTAATCAATGGAGACCTTGACGGAGCTCACATGCTGGCTGGCCAACCTATAGGTGCAACCGTTGGATTCGGAACTAAAGCAGATGTGCTAACTGCGTACAGCCTCGATTACAATGGAAATGGCATTACGGTTTCAAATGATATCTGGAAGCAAATGAAGCCTAATGTTAAGAAAGATAAAGCTGGTAAAGTTATTCATCCTATCACTGCAGATTCGCTAAAACCTATCGCTGAAAAGGCAATTGATGATAATGCTAAATTAAAAATGGGAATGGTTTTTCCTGTTTCTACTCATAATTATGAAATTCGTTACTGGTTGGCTGCTTCTGGCATCTCACCTGGTTTTTATTATGACCCTGCATCTAAACAAAGAGACATTGCAGGCTTTCTAAACAGTGATGTTGAGCTTTCTGTAACTCCTCCTCCTCAAATGCCACAAACACTCGAAGCAGGTACCATTTGTGCATACTGCGTGGGTGAACCTTGGAACCAGCAAGCAGTATTTAAGAAAATCGGTGTGCCTGTTACAACCAATTATGACATTTGGAAAAATAATCCAGAAAAAGTTTTTGGTGTTTCTGCTGCTTGGGCCAAAGAAAATCCTAATACCTGGATAGCTGTTACTAAGGCACTTATCAGGGCAGGACATTGGTTAGATGCAAGTTGGGAAAATAGAGACGAGGCTGCCAAAATTTTATCACAGCCTAATTACGTTGGCGCTCCCTACAAAGTTATTAAAAACAGCATGACTGGAACCTTTGAATTTGAGCCAGGGGTCGACGTTAGAGAAATGAAAGATTTTAACGTTTTCTTTAGATATAACGCTTCCTACCCGTATTACTCCGACGCTGTATGGTTTTTGACCCAAATGGTTCGATGGGGACAGTTAACTGAACAAAAAGAGGACAGTTGGTATGATACTATGGCCAAAAAAATCTATCGTCCTGATATTTATATGAAAGCAGTTGCTGAATTAGTCGATGATGGAGAGTTTGAAGAATCCGTATTCTTGCCTGCTTTCAAAGCTAACAGGGCCGGAGGTTACAAGGCCGCTACCTCTGACTTTATTGACGGTAAGACTTACGATGGGAAAAAACCAAATGCTTACGTCGAGAGTTTCAAAATTGGTTTAAAATAATTTGAAATATTCGCATCTGTTTTCAATTGGGTTTTATAAGACCTATTTACCTAAAAGGAGATAAATAAATTTTAAACTCGTAAAATGAGTACAGTCACAAATACAACAGAGGGCACAGTTCCCAAAAAGAAAAGTTCAAGAAAACTTTTTAAATACAATCCGAATCGAGTGGCCCACACACTTGATCAGCTTGGGCTAGGTTACTTCAGTCCGATCGCAAGGTTGATAGGAGGTGATGAGCCAAGAAAGCAATTTCGAGAAATTACATCTAACACTTTTCTACCAATGTTAGCTTTCGCTATTTTTATTGGAATTTGGGGGATCTGTGCCCAATTTGTTGTATCTGACAGCACAAGAATACCAAGCCCAGCCCAGACTTGGACAGCTTGGCAAGGCATGGTTGATTTCGCTGAAGCAGAAAAGTTAAAGGAGGCTGAATATTATGAATCAAATGAGGAAAGAGCCATTAAAATGGAAACTAAAGCTAAGACTGCTGAAGAAGCTGGCCAACTGGATAAGGTGGAACGCTATAATGGTATGGCTGAAAAATTTCGGACTAAAGTTTACCAAGGGGCCACAACTTTTTTTGACCAAATTGGTATAAGCCTTATTACCGTGGCTGTTGGTTTTCTGGCTGCTACATTATTAGGTGTACCTATAGGCATACTTTGTGGGATATCTAAGAAAGTAAATGTAGCTCTGAATCCTATCATTCAATTATTTAAACCTGTTTCCCCTCTTGCTTGGTTTCCCATAGTCTTTGTATTCACAACGTGGGGTATTGAACAACCAGAATCCACGAGTATTTGGCAGCGTGCTCTATGGACTTCAGCAGGAGTGGTCACATTATGTTCTATCTGGCCAACACTTATAAATACTGCTGTCGGTGTTGCTTCAGTTGACAAGGATCACCTTAATGTTGCAAAAGTTTTAAAATTAGGATGGTTTAAGAGGATATGGAAGATCATCCTTCCATCCTCTTTACCACTGATTTTTACAGGTCTACGCTTATCTATCGGTGTAGGATGGATGGTCCTAGTTGCGTCTGATATGATGGCTCAAAATCAAGGCCTTGGGAAATTCGTTTGGGACATGTACCAAAACGGTGACACTCAAAGCACAGCCCAAATTATCATCGCGGTTTTTTTCATAGGAGCCATCGGTTTTCTTCTTGATAGGGTAATGCTTGTTTGTCAGAGACTAGTAACTTTCGAAGAGCAAACCATCTAATTAATCATTAAATCTATGGCTTATCTTGAAATTAATAACGTTTCAAAAGGTTTTGGTTCAGGAACTGCAAGGTCTGAAATACTCAAAGGCATCAATTTACATGTCAATGATGGAGAGTTCGTAGCAATTCTTGGATATTCTGGTGTAGGAAAATCAACTCTAATGAACCTAATCGCTGGCCTTGAGGAACCTGATAAGGGGGAAATATTAGTTAATGGAAAGAAAGTAAAAGGTCCGCATCCTGATAGAGGTTTGGTTTTCCAAAACTATTCATTACTACCTTGGCTTAGCGTTTATGGCAACGTAGGTATAGCCGTCAACCAAATATATAAAGGGACAAAGTACTTCGAAAGACGCTCCATGATAAAAAGAGCTATTGAGAGGGTTAATTTAGGAGATGCATCATACAAAAAGCCGGGAGAATTATCAGGTGGCATGAGACAGCGCAACTCTGTCGCTAGAACGCTTTCAATGAATCCAAAATTATTATTATTGGATGAACCCTTGAGTGCACTTGATGCATTAACCAGAAGTGTCATTCAAGATCAGATATTAGAGATTAAAAAAACAGAAGGACAAACTGTAGTCCTGATTACCAATGATGTTGATGAGGGTTTGTACATGGCTGATAGAATAATTCCATTAAGCATTGGCCCAGAAGCAACTCTCGGTCCGGAAGTACAAAATTTAAATCCATATCCGAGAGATCGTCGCGAAATAAACTCCGCTGTCGAATATCAGAAATTAAGGCATGAAATAATCAGATTTCTGCTAGATGAAAAAGAAAAAGAAAAAGCCAAAACAAATAACGGCCCTGTTACTCTACCAAACATTAAACCAATGGACATTTCAAAGCATAGCCCATCTTACTTTAAGGGGCTTAGACCTAAACCAAAAAAAGAATTATCAACTTCATCGTAGCAAAATTAATGAGTGCTTACTTCGAAACATTCAAACTTGGAAAAACCTATAAAACACCCAAAGGTGATGCGGTTATTGTAAAAAACTTTAACCTGAAAATGAAAAAAGGTGAATTCGTTTGTGTTATCGGACATTCTGGATGCGGTAAATCAACGGTCTTATCAATGGTAGCTGGACTTAATGAGATTACCGATGGTGGTGTCATCCTTGATGGAAGTGAAATCAATGGAGCCGCTCCTGATCGAGGAGTTGTTTTCCAGTCGCCTTGTCTTCTTCCTTGGATGAGCGCATGGGATAATGTTATGTTAGGTGTTAAACAAGTTTATTACCACGCATCAAATCATGAAAGAAAACAAATAGTTGAATATTATCTCACTGTGGTAGGTCTATCTGGATCATTTAATAAACGACCAGACGAATTATCAGGAGGAATGCGCCAGAGAGTTGGACTTGCCCGAGCTTTTGCACTGTCCCCAAAAATGCTCCTCCTCGATGAACCGTTCGGGATGCTTGATAAATTAACAAAGTTCGAATTACAAAAAGTTCTTTTAGATTTGTGGAATAGGGAGAGGCTGACCGCAATGATGATTACTCATGATGTCGATGAAGCAATTTATTTAGCAGACCGCGTTATCATGATGACTAATGGCCCTGCAGCAGGTGTAGGTGATATCTTGGAAATTAATTTACCTCGTCCTAGAAATAGACAGGAAATTATGTCTCAAGAGCAGTACTACGACTATAGACAGTTTCTGCTTAACTTTCTTCAAGAAAGAGCTGACGAAGGAAAAGAGGAAAGATCTGCTGCTTAATGAGTCTCACTCCCCAGATCCCCGAAAATGCACCTTTTAGTGAGTCTCAAAGATTATGGTTGGATGGATATATTGCAGGAATAATAAATCAACGAGCTAATACTTTTGATTCAAATGAATTAATAAAAGAATCAACAAAAACAAAGGTTTTGATAATGTATGCCAGTCAATCTGGTAATAGTCAGGAACTCGCTGAACAGTTTGGCAGTCAACTTGAAGCCTCTGGTTTTGAGGCTCCTGTTTTTAGTGCTGATGATTATGAAGATATTAACTTAAACGAACAAAAATTATTTTTATTAATTTCTAGCACATGGGGCGATGGAGATCCTCCTGACAATGGAATCGATTTTTGGAATCACCTAAAAAATGAAGACCACCCAAGATTAGAAAATCTAAAGTACTCTGTTTTAGGTCTAGGAGATAAAAATTACCTCCATTTTTGTGCAATGGGGGAAAAGTTTGACTCCAGGCTGAACGAGCTTGGCGCCACTAGACTAACAGCAAGAGGCGAATGCGATGTCGACTATGAAGAAACTGCGGAAAATTGGTTTAATGAAGTCCTTAAAAAGTTAGATGCTTCTATTAAAAATACATCTACAAAAAAAGAAACTATCTCTTATTCCAAAAAAAAACCATTCCCTGCCAGCCTTGCTGTTAATAAAAAACTCAATAAAAAAGGGTCACTCAAAAACACACACCATTTTGAACTCAATATTTCTGGATCTAATTTGAGTTATGAAGCAGGTGATGTTCTCGGAGTTTTTCCTGTAAATGATCCTGAAATTGTAGATGAAATAATTGAAAAATTAGAATTTGATCCTGAGGAAGAAATTTTTGAAACCAATATAAGGTCAGCTCTTTTAGAAAACTATGACATACGAACGGTTACCAAAGATTTTATATCTAACTGGGCTGATAAGACAAATTCAAAAGAACTAAATCAGATAATAGAATCATCTTCATTAGATTCATACATTATGGGACGTGAGATAATTGATATTATTATCGATCACCCCATAAAATTCACGAAACCTGTTGAATTTATATCTCTTCTGAGAAAATTAAGCCCTCGTCTCTATTCAATTTCTTCCAGCCCGAAAGCCTGCATTGATGAGGTCCATCTTACTGTAGCTAAAGTAAACTACAATTCACATGGAAGGCCTCGAAAAGGAGTCTGTTCGAACTACCTCGCGGACCGATTAAGTAAAAACGAAAAAGTCAAAGTTTACTTCCAATCATCAAAACATTTTAAATTACCAAAAGATTCAACAACCCCCATCATAATGGTTGGTCCAGGGACAGGAATAGCTCCCTTTCGAGCATTCCTCCAAGAACGTCATTTTGAAAAATCATTAGGAAAAAACTGGCTCTTTTTTGGCAACCCCCACGAAGAAACCGATTTTCTCTATGAAGATGAACTTCTAAAATTTAAAGAAAAAGGAATTCTTACAAATCTCAGTACGGCATGGTCAAGAGACCATAGTGAAAAGATTTATGTTCAGGATTTAATGGCTAAGCAAGGAGAGGAAATATGGAAATGGTTGGAGGGTGGCGCGTATTTCTATGTTTGTGGCGATGCTAAATACATGGCTAAGGATGTCGATGATACTCTCCATGAAATTATCAATAATTTCGGGAGCACCACTGGAGAGGAATATATAAAGGCAATGAAAAAAGAGAGGAGATACCAAAGAGATGTCTACTAATACTCCTAATAGAATAGCAGGGAAAGAAATTAGCCCTAGTCAAAAAAACTGGCTCGATGGATTCTTTGCTGGATTTAAGGATCAAGGAATTTCTTTTTCTGACGCAGCTTCTAATTCTAAAAACAACCCAAAAAAACAAAAGCTAATTGCTGAGGAAAAGATTAAAAAAACTAAAAATCCATTTAATGCATTCTCTAGTTTAATTAAACTAGCAAAAAAGAATTTGGGACCAGAGAAGGATGATGTTTTTCGCTTTAAATGGAACGGTTTATTTTGGTTAGCACCAATTCATGAGGGCTATATGTGCCGCCTGAGAATTCCTGGTGGAATGATAAATTCCAATCAATTGATTGAGCTCGCCTCTATTTCTGAGGATCTTGCCTGGGGGTATTTGCAAATCACTACACGAAACAATTTTCAAATTAGAGTCATTGAACCGAAAGACACACCAACATTACTTCGAAGAATTCAAGACTGCGGTCTTCACTCCCGAGGAGCTGGAGCCGATAATCTGCGAAATTTCACTTCAAACCCAACCGCTGGAATAGACCCATATGAACTAATTGACGTTTCACCATTAATTAATGAACTAGCTCATACTGTTATAAATCAGCCTGAATTTTATGATCTGCCTAGGAAATTTAACGTTTCTTTAGATGGAGGAGGTATAGTGGGAGTCGCTGAGGACACTAACGATATAGGCCTTAGAGCTATACGGTTGAAAGACCCTCCTAAGGGCCACCCTCTTCATGGTAAAGTGAAAGGCGGAGTATGGTTTAGATTGTTAATTGGTGGGGTTACTGGGCATAAAGAATTTGCAGAAGATTGCGGAGCAATATGCCGTCCTGAAGATGCTGTTGAGATCATTACAGCACTCGTTAAGGTCTACATTCAAAATGGAAATCGTGGAAATCGTGGAAAAGCAAGATTGGTTTATTTAATAAAGGAATGGGGTAATGAAAAATATATAGGAAAGGCACAAGAACTCTTGGATGGCCAACTAGTAAATTTTGATTTTTCCGACCCTCTTTTTAGTGAACTAATAGAAAATCATGAAAAGCCATTAATTCCACACGCTCACGTTGGTGACCATCAACAACTTCAAGAGGGACTAAGTTGGCTTGGTGTATATATACCAGTGGGAATATTGCAATCCAAAGAAGCCAGATTAATTGCTGAGGTGGCTAAGGAATTTGGAACCGGAGATCTAAGACTAACGATATTTCAAAATATTATAATACCAAATATTCCTAGAGATAGAATTAATGCCGCAAGAGAAAAACTAGCAGGCGGAGGATTAGCTACCGAAATAAGTTTAATTAAAGGAGGCACTGTAGCCTGCACAGGGAATCAACATTGTAAGTTCTCAAGTTCTGACACTAAAAGTCATGCAACTGAAATTGTTCAGTATCTTGATAATAGAATTACTCTTGATAAACCAATTAATATTCATGTAACAGGTTGCCCCCATTCATGCGCTCAACATTATATTGGTGACATAGGATTATTGGCTTGCAAAGTATCTCTAAACAAAAAAGATGACCCTGTTGAAGGTTATCATATTTTCATAGGTGGGGGATTTGGTCCCGACAAAAGTCGTATAGGCCGACAAATTTTTAAAAGTATTCCGGCCGGAAATAGTATAAACCAAACCATACATGCTATGCTGATTGCGTATCTTTCGAAACGAAAAGATAAAGAGTCATTCTTCGAATTTACTAGCCGTCACAATGTTGATTATCTTGAAAAAATAACCAACCAAATTCTTGCTGAAACTGATTCATTCGCAGCATGAATTCTATCACCAAAGATACATTTGTGAATGAACTTCTGAGTGAACAGCAGAACTTAACTGCCGTGGAACGATTCTCACAAAAATACGATGATGTTTCTAAGCCATTACTTTCCAAGTTTTATTCAGATTTAATCCCACTCAGTAAGCCAAAAACCAATGAACAATACTCATTCCAAATTGATCTTGATGCTTGTAGTGGCTGCAAATCTTGCGTGTCTGCATGCCACAGTCTTAACGGCCTAGATGATGGTGAGTCTTGGCGTGATGTAGGAGCTTTATTTGGTACAGGTAAAGTAAATCCGATGCAACAGACGGTTACTACTGCATGCCACCATTGTTTAGAACCATCATGTTCTGATGGTTGCCCGACGCTGGCATATGAAAAAGACAGTATGACCGGAATTGTCCGACACTTAGATGACCAATGCATGGGATGTCGTTACTGTGAAATGAAATGTCCTTATGAAGTGCCTAAATACAATAAGACCTTAGGTATAGTTCGTAAGTGCGACATGTGTCATACTAGACTCGAGGCAGGTGAAGCACCAGCGTGCGTACAGGCCTGCCCGAACGAAGCGATTCAAATTCGGATTGTTAAAAATGAAAGCATCCTAAAAAAATCAAACATAAATGACAAATTACTACCTGGTACAATCTCTTCAAATTATACAAAACCTTCCACTAAATATTTAAATCTAAAAAATGATTCAAATCCTAAGCCCGCAGATATTGGAAACTTAAAACCAGCTGCAGCTCATTCACCATTAGTACTTATGTTAACATTAACCCAAGCAGGCGTTGGTGTTTCTGTAATTGAATTTTTAAGCTGGATCACTCAAGGCCACATAAATAAACATTTCCTTACTTTGGGTACAATTTTGACTTTTTTAGGTCTATTCTCAAGTTTTTTACACCTTGGAAAACCATCAAAAGCGTGGAGAGCATTTCTAGGATGGCGAAAATCTTGGCTCAGTCGAGAAATTCTAATATTTGGCCTCTGGTCATTTTTAAGCCTACTTTTTCTCAGCTTTGTTTTTTTAGATGCTCCAAAAAAATGGATAACTATTTCCGGATTCTTATCATCTTTATTAGGAACCATTGGGCTTCTTAGCTCTGTTATGGTATATGCTGACACACCAAGGTCGTCATGGAACTTTAGATTAACTTTTATACGTTTCTTTTCAACGGCCCTTGGAATAGGCATAGCTTTCTCAAATTGGTTTTTATTGGCTCTTATTCCTATGACTATTTCTCTGGGTATTGATTTAGTGATTATGTTAGGAAAAAACTCAAACTGTCTTCATTCAGGATTTTTAATGAGAGGCCCTTTAAAAAAACTTTCATTCATGAGAATAACCATGGCAGTTCTCGCAATCATGCTTCTAATCTATTCACCCATCGCATCAGTCATAGTATTTATTTTTTCAGAGATCCTTGGAAGATCTTTGTTTTTTCGCTCCGCTGATGAACCAAAAATGCCTGGTTTGATTAATCATTAATAAAAAAAGTGTTAACTTTATTCAAATTAATTTTTTTACTAACAATATAATATCAATAGTGCCTTGAAAGCCTCTTCTATATTCAGGTCATTTGATGGACCATTGACAGAAACCCTTTTACGAGAACCTGGAAAATTCGGACTTGGGCAGTTGCCGATAAAACTATCTCCACAAAATACGACGTCATCTGTTTGCGGTTATTGCTCAGTAGGCTGCTCTCTAAAAATTCACCTCAAAGATGGTAAGGCAGTGAATTTATCACCTGACCCTGATTATCCAGTTAATCTTGGTATGGCTTGCCCGAAAGGGTGGGATGCGCTCAGCCCATTAAAATCGTCTGACAGGGCTAAAACTCCATTATTAAGACAGAAAAAAGGAGGTTCCATGACTGAAATAAACTGGCAACAGGCTTCGGACACTTTCTGTAAAAGTATTAAAGAAATCCAATCTAATCATGGAAAAGACTCAGTCGCTTTTTTAAGTACCGGTCAAATATGCACTGAGGAGATGGCGCTTCTAGGAGCATTTGCAAAATTCGGAATGGGTTTGAAACACGGTGATGGAAACACCCGACAATGCATGGCAACCTCAGTAGTTGCTTACAAGGAATCCTTTGGTTTTGATGCTCCTCCTTACACATACTCAGACTTTGAAGAAAGCGACGTCATTGTTCTGATAGGATCTAATTTATGTATTGCTCATCCAATACTTTGGCAAAGAATTTTAAAAAATAAACGTTCACCTGAGATAATCGTCATTGATCCTCGTGTTACTGAAACTGCCATGCAAGCAACCATGCATGTACCTTTATCTCCTAAATCAGACCTTACTCTATTTTATGGATTAGCTAATTTATTAATTTCTAAGAACTACATTGATCAAGATTTCATCTCACAAAACACTTTAGGGTTTGAAAGCTTTAAAAGTTTTGTCTCTAAATACAATCCTGAAAAAGTTTCTGAAAAAACTAATATATCTATTAATGATTTAAATAAATTATCCACTTTAATTGGTAAAAGGAGACGCGTTTCATTTTGGTGGACCATGGGAGTAAACCAAGGATACGAATCCACTAGAACGGCACAATCAATCATTAATCTCGCCTTAATGACCGGAAACATTGGTAGACCTGGTACCGGAGCCAATTCAATTACAGGTCAGTGTAATGCGATGGGTTCAAGACTTTTCAGTAATACCACTAGCCTACTAGGGGGTCATGACTTTAGGAATATCGACCATAGAAAAAAAATATCAAAACTCACTAATGTTCCTCTTGAAAAAATACCAAAGGAGCCCAGTTGGGCATATGATCAGATAATAGACGGTATCGAATCAGGAAAAATTAAGGGATTATGGATTATTGCTACTAACAGTGCACATTCATGGACTAATCGAAAACGATTTAAAGATTTAGTCGCTAAACTTGATTTTCTTGTAGTTCAAGATTTATACTCAACGACTGATACCGCCCAGTTAGCTGACCTCTTTTTACCAGCTTCAGGTTGGGCAGAGAAAGAGGGCACGTTTATTAATTCTGAACGTAGAATTGGAGTAATAAAAAAAGTTCTGCCGGCTCCTGGCCTCTCTCTATCAGATTTTTCAATCTTCAGACTATTGGCAAAAACTTGGAAGTGTGAAGATTGGATAGAAAAATGGAATACTCCTGAATCAGTTTTTCAAATCCTAAAAGAAATTAGCGCTGGTCAACCTTGTGACATCACTGGCGTGGGAAGTTATAAAGAGATTGATGATCAGGGCGGAATCCAATGGCCCCTACCTAAATCTCATTCAGAAAAAATAGAAAATGAACGCAGACTATTCAGTGATGGTAAGTTTTTCACAGAGAGTAAAAAAGGAAATTTTATTTTTGAGAAACCCGAAAATAATCCGGATAATACAACTAAAGAATTTCCATTTATTCTTTTAACTGGACGAGGAAGTTCAGCTCAATGGCATACTGGAACAAGAACAGAAAAATCAAAAATTCTCAAAAAAATGTATCCTGAAAAATGTTATATAGAGATTAATTCGGAAGACGCTCTTGAAAAAAAAATCGAAGATGGAGATGTTGTAATGATTACATCAGCACGAAACGCGGTACCCGCTACAGCTTTTATTACCGATACGGTTACACAAGGCCAATGCTTTATGCCTATGCATTATGAGGAGACCAATTATCTAACAAATCAAATTGTTGATCCTTACTCACGACAACCCAATTATAAGGGTTGTGTCATTAATTACCGTATTCTTGATAAAAACAGTTAAACTAGATTATAATTTTGAAGTGGTACTAACATTATTATCTGATATTTTTTATGTTCTTTGAACATCAATGAAAACTTCAGCACTAATAATAATATTAATCTATACCTTTGCTCTAAGTTTAATTTCTTCAGCAGCGACTAAACCCGATAAGCCTAATATTCTTATTATATTTACAGACGATCAAGGATATGGAGACTTAAGATGCTACGGTAATAAAAGAAACAAAACCCCAGAATTAGATAAATTAGCAAATGAAGGAATTAAGTTTACTTCATTCTACTCACAGAGTGTTTGTGGCCCATCTAGATCTGCCCTACTGACAGGAAGACAACCAATTAGGAGCGGAGGATGGGGCATGCCAGCTTCAGAGATCACTTTTGCTGAACTTATGAAGCAATCTGGATACGATACGGCATGCATAGGAAAGTGGGACGTATCTAATCGTAAAGCAATCAAGGAAAGAATGCCGAATGCTCAAGGCTTTAATTACTACTTTGGACCATTAGGAGCAAACGATGATGGAGTTGTCGCAATCCATGAAAATAATGAACCCAGTTTAGTCACTAAAGATATGGGAAATTTAATCAAACTCTACACTGAAAAATCTATCAACTATCTTAAGGATATAAGGGATCCTAAGAAACCATTTCTGTTGTATTTATCACACACAATGATGCATACAATAATTGATGCTTCTCAAAAATTTAGAGGAAAATCAAAAGGTGGTCTATACGGTGATGTTGTTGAGGAGTTTGATTTCGAAACAGGTAGACTACTTGATACTTTAGATGAATTAAAACTTAGAGATAACACTCTGGTTATTTACACTAGTGATAACGGTCCTTGGAATCAAAAAAAATATACAGACAAAAAGAAAGGTCACCCTAAAGACTCAATCTTTTGGGGTGATTCTGGACCTCTTAGAAATGGTAAAGGTTCTTGTTATGAAGGTGGTTATAGACTGCCCTGTATTGTCAGATGGCCAGGAAAAATCAAAGAAGGAAGAATCTCTGATGCAATTGTTGCAACAATTGATTTTATGCCAACGTTCGCAAATATTTGTAAATTTAAACTCCCTGATGGCGTTCGTATAGATGGAATAGATCAGACAGATCTATTACTTGGTAAAAAAGAAAAAGGGCGAGATTATTTTTATTTCAACAGGGCTGGAGTAAGGAAAGGGAAATGGAAATATTTGAAATCCAATGCGTATTTCCATGGTTATGCGGTAGAAGATGATAGAAAGAAAAATGAAGAACTCTATAATTTAGAAACAGATATTGGAGAAAAATCCAACCTTGCTAAGGATTATCCAGAAAAAATTACTGAACTTAAAAAACTTATGCTAAGTATTGAAAGCGCTAAATAGAACAGCCTTTCTGCTGACTAAAGTTCACTTATCAATAAGATAGTATAAAACTGTATATAATTATATTATTTTTTTAGCGTAACCACTGGAATAAAATGAAATTCGGATCATCATTAATAACTTCAAATGAGTAAAGCTGACCTTAGTAAAATTCCAGCAGTTGAAAAAACATTACAAGCTCTTGGCGACTTAGATCTACCAAGACCAATAATCTTAAAGCATGTCAGGGATTCTATTAAAGAATTACGAGATCAACCTGATAAGATTCAAGAATTTGATTCTTATTTNATAAGAATTCGTANAGAACTTAANGAAATATCACGAACAAGAATTTTACCAGTTCTGAATGGTACTGGCGTACTTATCCATACAAACATGGGAAGGTCTCCTCTCCCAGACAGCGCTGCTGACCGTCTAAGAGAAATTGCAANNAATTACAACAATCTCGAACTTAACCTTAGCACTGGAGAAAGAGGTCAAAGAGCTGGTTATTTAGAAAAGAGTCTGGCCATTGTCTCGGGNTCAGANGCAGCTACAGTTGTCAATAATTGTGCAGCCGCTCTTGTACTTATACTTCGGCATTTTGTTAGAGAAGAAAAAAANGAAGTTATCATTTCACGCAGTCAGTTAGTAGAGATTGGTGGAGGCTTTAGAATACCAGACATCCTTCTTGCAAGCGGTGCAAAACTTCATGAAATTGGAACAACTAACAAGACAACTATAGACGACTACAAAAATGCAATTTCTGATCAGACTGCATTAATACTTAAAGTTCATCAAAGTAATTTCTATATGGGNGGCTTTATAGAAAATGTAGAGACTGAAGAATTAGCCAATTTAGCACACTCTGAAAACATTCCATTGTTTGAAGACCTTGGTAGTGGAGCAGTGATAAATACGGAAGAATACGGCCCAGTCAGTCATGAACCCACACCATCAGAAATTATTTCTAAAGGCGTTGACCTTTTATGCTACAGCGGTGACAAAATCTTAGGAGGCGCTCAAGCAGGAATTATTGCAGGTAATAAAGATTTAATTCATGGCATCAAAAAAGAACCGTTCTTTAGAGCCCTTAGATGTGACAAGCTAATTCTTTCAATGTTAGAAGAAATCACNGAAGAACATCTCAAAAACAATAACTCTATTCCTCTTTTAAAAATGTTATCTACAACTGTCGAGGAACTAGCACTAAGAGCTGAAAATATCGTTAATGAGATTAAGGAACTACCAGCAAAGATTAGCATTGGTGAGGGAGAATCTCGTATGGGAGGTGGAACTATGCCCAAATCAGCAATACCCTCAAAAACAATTGATATTTTACCTGACAACTTATCATTGCCTAAGTTAGCAAAGAGATTGAGAGAAGCCGATAACCCTGTGATGGGATACATTGCAGATGAAANGTTTAAGATTGATTTACGNACAATCTTCCCAAGACAAGATCAAATACTCACCAATTCAATAAAAGAGTCTTTGCTTTAATTTTAAGGAGCCATGTAAATTAAGTAACCACTTGAGGTATAGTTGTTCTTAAAATTGTTGATTTTCTATCTGCATGAAACTCTATTGAATTTACCTGCTCATCGTGAGGGTAAAGAAAAAAATCACCTGCACCAAACCTTGAGTCACCAAAGCGGACTGAACCCTCTACTATAATATAAATTGCAAAATTAGAGTNCTTTTTGAAAGCAGTATTATCTCCTTCCTTAAGAGTTAAAATATCTACATTGAAATAAGGACACTCTATCAATGGACCATTTTCTAAACAACCCATCAAGGGCGTATTATCTTTAAAGTCAATACTCAAAAGACTTTCTTCCTTATGTAATTTTCTAGGCTTNCCGTCAGTTCCCAAACGATTCCAATCATAGACCCTAAATGTTGTATCACTATTCTCTTGAATCTCAAATATCACGATCCCCTCACCTATCGCATGTAGGCAACCACTCGGCAAAAAAATGAAATCGCCCTTCTTCACAGGAAAAGATTTTACATTTGCCTCTAGATTTCCCAAATCAATAGATTCTTTAAAGTGTTCTTCATCCANACCATCCTGTAGTCCGTAATAAATAACAGATTGATTAGAAGCCTCTGCGATGTACCACATCTCTGTTTTTGGCTCTGCCTCTAGTTNCAAACAAAGAGCTTCAGGTGGNTGTACTTGTAAGGATAATTTCTCTCTCGCATCTAAAATCTTTAGAAGAAGAGGAAAACTATCCACACTAGGTAAACCCTTTCCAAATACCTCTTCCCT
Organism: Verrucomicrobiales bacterium; assembly: GCA_002705125.1. GTDB lineage: Bacteria > Verrucomicrobiota > Verrucomicrobiia > Verrucomicrobiales > DEV007 > EC70. The sequence goes on from PAHQ01000014.1 coordinate 19,962, forward strand.
GTTATGAATCCATAATTCATTTAATGTTTTTCCAGCATATTTACCATCAACCACAATACTCTGATCTGCGGCTCGATCTACGATCTCCCATGACTCACCGTATTGCACTCCAGAATCAGGCAAATCACGATTGTAAACTTCCTCAAAAGCCCGACCTCCCCACACTCTCTCTTTATAAATAGGTGTGAACTTTATGATGTTTTTCACAATTAATGTTAGATACCAATATAGGCAATTTAGAGTATAGTTAAAGAAATTAACGACTTAACAATAAAGAAGATTTGATTGAAGTAACTCAAATTCGCCTAAAAGTTGATCACTCCGATTCTGAGTTAAAGCGAGCTCTATATAAGAGGCTAAATCTTCATATTAATGAAGAGCTTAATTGGAAAGTTTATAGATGCTCTATAGATGCGAGAAAAAAAGGAACTTCAGGAGTTAACTTAGTTTATACAATTCATATAAATGCAGGAACAGAAGAAGATAAAATTCTTTTACATGCAAAAAATAAGTCCATCAGAATTATTTATGAAAAATTATTTAGCCCCCCTGTTAACGAAAAAAAACAACAATCAACTCGCCCAATAATTATAGGTTCAGGACCTTGTGGTTACTTTGCTGCACTCCATCTTGCTAGGTGTGGTAAAAATCCTATNGTCCTAGAAAGAGGTAAGGAAGCTGGCCCAAGGGCGAGAGATGTTACTCGGTTCTGGCGAGAGGGTGGTCAGGTAGATCCGGATTCCAATGTGCAATTTGGTGAAGGAGGAGCTGGTACATTTTCCGATGGTAAACTTTATACTGGAATTAAAGATAAGGATGGAGCTGTTCGAATGGTTATGCAGGAACTAGCAAATCATGGTGCTCCTGATAACATCTTGGTAAAGGGAAAGCCTCATATAGGCACTGATAAGCTTATAAAAGTTCTAAGGTCTATTCGAAATGAAATACTAAGTCTTGGAGGGATCATTAATTTTGAAACAAGAGTTGATGATATTATTATAAAGTCAGGAAAAATTATCGGAGTTAAAACCTCTACCGGAGAAGAAATTATTTCTAATAAGGTTATTTTAGCAGTTGGTCATAGTGCCAGAGATACTTTTTCCATGCTTCATAAAAAAGGAATACCAATGGAATCTAAACCTTTTTCAATCGGAGCAAGGATTGAGCACCCACAGAAAATGATAGACAACTCTCTCTATGGAAACTTATCAGGACATGAAAAATTAGGTTCCGCTCCTTATAAATTCGTTCGCCACCAAAGCAAGAGAAACGCAAGAAGTTGTTACTCATTTTGTATGTGCCCAGGCGGTTTAGTTGTAGCAGCAAGTTCAGAACCAGGCCATACNGTAACAAATGGAATGAGCTCTTATGCACGAGCAGACGCCAATGCAAATTCCGGTTTCATGGTTGAGGTATTCCCAAAAGATTTTGAAAACCCTGAAAACCCTCTATCAGGAATTAATTTCCAAAGGAAGTGGGAACAAAAAGCTTTCGAGATAGGTGGCCCCGCAGGAAAAGCGCCAGCACAGCTTCTTGGAGATTTTATGAAGAATTCAGCATCCTCAGCACTCGGTGAAGTTATTCCCTCCTACAGACCTGGAGTAGTTTTAACAGATCTTAGGGAATGCCTACCAAAATATGTTATAAAAACAATGCAAGGAGCCGTTAATAGAGTCAGCAAACAAATTGNAGGATTTGACCGTAAAGATGCAGTCCTCACNGCTACAGAAACAAGATCATCATCACCTCTTAGAATTAATCGAGATAGAAACTTTCAATGCCCCAAAGTTGAAGGGCTTTATCCTGCTGGTGAAGGCGCCGGTTATGCCGGTGGTATTTTATCTGCAGCAGTAGATGGACTTAGAGTTGCAACAGCATTAAATTTGATCATGGAATCACCTCTGTAGTGAACTTCTTTTCAGCGTCATTGAATGAACTTCTTTCCCTTCAATTGTGACGCACCGAAAAGTCATTGTTGGGTCATTAGCATCTAGATCAAACCCCATAGATCCAAAAAAATTACCTTTATTATAAGAAAACACGGCCTCCTTTTTGGTCTTATGCGTATGATCATTAGTCAATTTAGATGTCTCAAACTCATAGATGGGATATCCATTAGGCCTATCAATCCGATAAATATCGGTACGATGTCTGTCCGCTGAAATAAGAATAACACCATTAATTTGATTTTTTTCAATAGTAGAAAATATTTCTTCTCGTTCTTTTTTTACACCCCACCAAGAATCTGCACCTCCTTTATCAGCATGTTCTGTCCAAAGGGTTCCTGATGCAATAACCTTAAATGTGGCACTAGAATTCTTTAGGGATTCCAATAGCCATTTTTTCTGAAACTTTCCAAGCATCGTCTCAGCCCCTTTAAAATCTCGGTAGTACCTACCGTCAGTCATAAAAAAATCAACGTCGCCTATTGAAAAGGAGTACCAACAACCAGGGTTATCAATGCCACCACCATATCCTGGGTTAACCCAGTTCTCCTTAAAAACTTTCCATACTGGTATCTTCCAATCAGGAACATTTATTTCAGTTCCTCCTGAAACATCATTAGCTCCGAAATCATGATCATCCCAAATCGAATACTGGGCTGATCTAGCTGCTAAAAAACGGTATTCAGGTCTCAATTGTCGGCGGTAATAATATACTCTTTGTCGCTTTCTGTTCTCTGGATCATCAATATAAAGATTATCTCCTAGCCACAGGAAAGCGGCAGGATTGCGGTCAGCTATAGTCTTCCAAATGTGCTCTTTAGGATGGTTGTATCTGGCTCCACCACCAAAACAAACTTCAAAATTTCCACCATTATCTGCTGAGGGGTAAGTTTTAAATGAAGGCACTGAACCTCCTGAAAAGACCTTCTTACCATTGACTAATATATTATAGAAATAATTCGAATCAGGTTCTAAACCTCCAAATTTTATAATACCTGTAAAGTCTTCTTTATCTGTCGTTAAGACATCTCCCTTTTTCTTTCCATTTATTAAAAGAGTAACTTTGGAAGGCTCAACCGTTCTAAACCAAACCTCTCCCCCTTGCTCAGAAAGATTTCCAATCGTCGGCCCTCCGAAAAGTTTTAGTTCATACTTTTTAACAATCTTTTTAAAATCACTTCTGAGGTATACATCTTTTATTCCAGCATCCTTGCCCAATGAATCATCCTCCAAAATTGAGTTAATTAGAAAAGAATCCATTTCACCCATAAATGGAACATTTTCTGGAGTAATAATCGGGGGCTTTGCTAACACATACACTACAAGAAAATGAATACATAGAAACGAAAGGACTAATTTTTGCATAAATTTTTAATATATTTTTTAATCTCTAATCCTGAAAAAGTAACTCAATTATCATTTATCTTTAACAAAAATCTGAGCTAACATGAATTAAATACTCTAGCTAACAAAGAAACGCATGTCTCTATATCGATACATTCTATTCCTCTGTGGACAAATAGGGATGATGAGCCTCACTAGGTTTCTTTATCAATGGATACTAAAATTCGGTAACCAAAAAGAAGCAACCCTTCCTCTATTCGATCCAATTATTTTAGGTACAGCATTCGTAGCATTTCGAATTTTTGATGGTTTAAGTGACCCTATTGCTGGAAGGTTAACTGATACATGGAAACGCAAAGGGTTCCAGAGGCGAACCCTATTATTATTTACTTTTTTCTTGGCTCCAATAGGGCTCGCCATAACTTTTTTGTGTAGCCATAACTTAGCTCAACCCATTAATTGGCTATTATTAACAACAGGATTACTAATATTTTTTGTTGGGTACACTTTTTATGCTATTCCATACTGGAGTCTAGTCGATGATTATTCTGGAGGGGATAAAATTACCAGATCAAAACTCTCAGGACTTCTAGGACTTGGAATCGTAATAGGTTCTGGAATTGGAAATGGAGTCAGCGGATTTCTAATTGATGCTCATGGTTACGGCATTACTGGAGTAACCTTTGCATTAGGATCAGTACTACTAATGTCGTTGCCTTACTGGGCCTCACCAACAAAGACTTTAAGCTACAATGAACCCCAAACATATAATCATAAAAAAGAAAACATTTGGTCTGGAATTATTGGAGCATTGAAGCATAGAAAATTCTTAGCATTGATCGCTCTTTTTGGCGGTTCTCAGATGTCCTTTGCTATTATGACAGCAGCAGCTCCTTTTATTGCAATAGATTTATTAGGGGGTTCTGAAAAAGACAGCGTAGCCTTGATGGGTCCACTCATTGGAGCAGCTATACCTTTCTTCTTCTTTGTGCCAAAAGTACAAATGAAATACGGTTGGTTACGATGCATGCTGTGGGCGTCAATAGCATTAGCCATTGTCTATTCATGTTCTGGCTTATTAGGTAACGACTTAATTGTTTCACCATTAATTACCGCAGCCTTCGTGTTTGGTATGGGTGGCCCAATGGTTGCAGTGCTCCTTGGAGTTGAGGCCGAGGGAGTTGTTGACTGTGCCAAATCTAATTCGAATATCGATTCGGTCGGAACTTATTGGGGAGCATTTAATCTTGTCGTTAAAATATTAAATGGTTTAGCCGTCTTCCTTGCTTCCATACTAATATCACTACAAAGCCATTGGGGCATTATAGCAGTCAGGTCAATGAGCTTCCTCGCAGGAGTATGCTTAATGCTAGGTGTAATTATGTATTACTTCCTGAGGCCAGAAAAAGTAAATGAATAAGAAACTATTCCTAAACAGGTGGTTCGTTTTGCTTTTTTTTATAAGCCTAATTGTAGTTTGCCAAATTAAATTCGAGATCATACAAAAAGTCCCTAACGTAATAGAAAGAACTGCCTCTTCCGGCCCTGTAGGGTATTTGGGGTTTATTCTTATTTATATCGTTAGTACTGTAATGATGTTACCAGGCTCACCTTTAACTTTCACTGCTGGCGCTTTATTTGGATTTTGGAAAGGACTTATCTTTGTTTCAATCGGTTCAACACTAGGAGCCTCTTGTGCTTTTATGGTTTCGAGATACTTGATACGAAAAAGCATAGAAAAGAGAGTTTTAAAAAATAAAAAATTTCAATCTATAGACAATGAAATAGACGAGCAGGGGTGGAAAATTGTTATTTTGGCACGACTAAGCCCAATCATACCTTTTTTTTTACTTAACTATGCTTTGGGTATAACAAAAATTCGATTCATCCATTTCATTTTTGCTTCATGGGTAGGAATGATTCCTGGAACAACTGTCTACGTGCTTATGGGTACTATGGGAGGAGCTTTCATTAATGGGAAAAAGTCATCCTTTGAATGGTTACTATTAGGGATGGGACTAATTGCAACGATTTTGGTCACATTGTTAATCTCGAAGATTGTTAAAAACTCACAAGCCCACAACGAATTGAAAAGGTACTAACAGTCAAGTTAAGGCTTATGTTTCAAACGAAAAAATTGAGTTCTCTTGGAATCTTCCTGAAAATATGACAATGGATAAGTTTCAGATCGAGTTTTAAGTGTAAAAGAATGTGAAACCTCCCAACGTTCAAGATCTAGGCTCTTTTGCAGCTCATAAGTTTCGCCAATTTTTCCTAAAACAGTAACCCTCTCAGTTCCAGGTTCGAGTCTAATTTCAGGTTCAATATTGGCTTCATTATTTTGGTCTACTCCATAATATGAAGGCGTCCATATTGATTTAATATCGATTGTATTTGGCAGCGAACCTATTCGTCTATTTGCATTATCATATGCGACAAAGACAATGTATAACTCATCATTTTCTGGACTTATTACTGAATCCTCCAAATCATTACTAATCAAAATTTGCCCCATCTCTATTAACAAGTTTTGTAAATCTATTCTTACTTGGCTAAAGCCATTCCCCAGTGAACTTACATTGATATGGTTTATATACCGGCTTGGATTCTCCTCCCAAATTCCTAGATAAGACTCATTATTTTTACTAAGCCATACTTCTAATTTTAATTCCCGGTCACGTTTATACTGAAAAAACAAATGATCATTACCACTTCGTGACAAATCTATTCTAGGACTAACAATATAACTACCCAGCTGTTTAGGGGTATATTGAGTTGCGTTACTTGGAACAAACGGATCAATTGATTGGATAACTAAGCCATACTCACCATTAAAAGAAGTTCTTTCAAATTCATTGGATGTTACTGTTTTATAATTCTCCCATACTACGGTTGGCCCCCAATTCCCCCATCCACCTCCCCAACCAACTTGGTTGATTGGGTTATTATTTCTCCATTCACCATATCTAATCTGCTCAGATTCGGTGACCGTTGTCCATCCATCAAGATTACTACTAAAATTAACTTTTGTAAGACCTAATTCAATCGCTTGATCATTCCCTTTCAGATATGAATTGTATGTAAGTAATATTATAAATAGGATTATACTCGTCCGATAATAAGTACGCATAAAATTATGGCTGTTGTTGTTTTAGGCGGAAAAAAGACCTTGTCGGCTTTTTCTGAAGAAAATAAGAAATGGGGTAAGTCTCTGAATCACTTGCCAATGTAAAGGAATGTGAGGCACTCCATTCTTTTAAATTATTACTAATCTCCACTTCATAGGTTTTGCCTATCGATCCAGAAAAAGTAACTGTCTCTAATTTGTGATTTAGAACAATCATGGGCTCAATGAGCTCTTGATTAGATTCCTCATCGCCATAATAGTTTGGCGTCCATATTGATTTTATTTCAAGCGTTTCAACGCTAGTTCCTAGCCACCTGCTAGCAACATCTTTAGCCACAATTGTAATGAAAATTTCATCAGTTTGCGGACTAATCACACTGTCAGGAAAGCCATTGGCGTTTAACCATTTATTCACATCCAATACTGAATTTTCTAAATCTATAGTTACTTCAGTGAAACCACCTTCAGCTGTACGGCTTATGGCATTATTAGAATTAGCAGCCTGCCCTTGTTCCCATATTCCATTCCACAATGTCCCATCATTTTTGCCAATCCATACCTCTAGGTTAAAACTTGGATTGCTTTTGTATTGAAAGATTAAATGATCTTGAGCACTCCTTGATAAGTCTATCCTTGGGCTGACAAGGAAACTATTTACTTCTTGCTGAGTGTAATTTGTGGCATTACCTGGAACAAATGGCATTATGGATTGAATTCTTAAACCATGCTCTCCATTCCCAAGTACAACTCTTTGAAATTCATTAGACCTTACAGTTTTAAAGTCCTCCCAAACTAAAGTAGTAACATTATCAACAACTCCTCCCCAAGCTCCACCAGGACTATTTACCCAGGAAGTCCTCCATTCACCATATTCAATTGATTTAGATTGGGAGGCAGTTGTCCAACCGTTCATATCACTGCTTAGATCAACTTTTCTTAGACCTAAATTAACAGCCTCATCATTAGATTTTGATATATATAAACAAAGAAATAATATAAGAGCACAAACAAGTGCTTGGTAGCAGCGGGAAGACATAGGAAGTTAAGCTATAAAGTAGCGATCTCGTTAACAATAACAACCCATTGATAATTAAGCTATTATAAAATAATATTTATTTTATAATAGATACGTTTTGCTATAATGTTAGCAAAATTAGCATGTTGAAGGCTCTCCAATACACAATTTAACTGTATGAGGAATCGCGCCCTCAACAAATTCCAAACACTCCACAGCTCCTTTTGGCTTACCCGGCAATGTAATCACTAGTGAGTGACCAACGACGGCAGCTAAACCTCGCGACAATATAGCGTTAGGTGTAATATCTACACTACGCATTCTCATGAGTTCACCAAACCCATCAATCTCCACTCTCATAATATCTCTGACTGCCTCAGGCGTGACATCTCTCTCTGTTATTCCTGTTCCTCCAGTAGTCAATATCAAAGAACAACCTTGAGCCTCAAATGATAAAATAGCATCTCTAATTCTATCCCTATCATCAGGAACAACAGCATCAGCAATCACAATCCACCCTCTTTGTTCTGCCTCTAGCTTAAGGGCTGGCCCGCCATGATCCTCATATTCACCCGAGGACGCCCTATCTGAAACTGTAATTATTCCAACTTCCATAACCTGACTATATCTATATTTTTATATCAAGAAAATCATTTATTTGAAACAAACTCATTCCATCTTCTTAGCCACTCTTCAGATTCTTTAGTTTTGTTATTTTCCTTAAAAACGCGATTTGATATAATTTTATCTTTGTAAGTTCTAAGATCTTCTATTGAAACCACAGCAAGCACAGAGCGCAGAACCAATTCGTTCATCGGAAATCTTGAAATACATTCAAAGATCAAATCCTTGCCTTCATTGAAATCATTCTGTCCTAGAGCCAATATAATGTGGGCAATTACCCTTGGGCTAGAATCAAGAATCATAGCTTTAATCTGAGGATAATGAATAGGCTCCCACTTTATGGATCGCAAAGCTGCAGAAACTACCCTTTCATCCGAATCCTTCAAAGCGCCTAAAGCGACCTCACCACTAAGATGAGACAGCCCCTGTAAGGTCCACAAAGCGTGAAGGCGAGCAAGAGGGTCAGTATCACTTATTAAAATCTCTTCTAAATCTGGAACTAATTGAACAAGGTGTCGGTTCACTATTATGCTTTGAGCTGTGTCTCTCCACCAACCATTAGGGTGCTTCAAAGAAGCGACTAAATACTTAGGTTTAGCATCCAAAAGGTTAGGCTTTTGGCCGGACGAAAAACCTTCTCTCTTTACTCTATAAATTCTACCTCTACCAATATTCTTATCATACTCATATTTCAGAATCTCCTGCTTAAGATATGGCGTCATAAAACTTTTTTCCTGAATTATGCCACGATACATATCAACAATATAAAGGCAGCCATCAGGTCCAGTGTAAGTATTAACAGGCCGAAAATTACCATCACTTGAAGTAATAAACTCACCAATACTTTTTTCATACGGGTTAGATAACTCTAAGTGACCTGACTCCAAATATTTAACTGTTGATCTTCTTACGAGGCGTCCAACAGGTTCACATACAAAATAATCGCCTATTACATCGCCTCCCAATCGATCACCGCGAAAAAAACTTTGGCCACAAGCTGAGGTAAAACCACGTAAAGTACCATCAATGCTTCGGGATGCGCCTACTCCACTCTGTAAATCACTAGTGGACATAGCAGGCCAGACCTCATCGTATTTGCTAGTTTTCACAACAGAGCCAGTAATTAATTTTTCAGGTCCTTTATTTCTTCTTGAAACTAGGTATTCAGGTGAAATAAAAAAACCAGTCGCAGGGTTACTGTTTGATGAAAACAAAAAACGGCCCTCATCATTACGAGCTAATCCCCATTGCCCAAGCCTTGGAACTTCTTCATGCCTAAATTTTCCACCTTCAAATTGATAACGCCGTCCATGCTGAGATACATAAATCCAATTATCAATTCCAAGAATTAGTCCGTTAGCCTTATGCTCAACATTACTCTCTCTCAGGGAAAATTTATCATAAACCTTTTCCTTGGTGTCGGCTTTTCCATCACCATCTAAATCTTTGCAATACCATAAATCTGATGGCTCACCAATTAGCAAACCATCACCAACGTAAAGCAATGCTCTAGGTTCAATTAAACCGTCAAGAAAAACACTATGTTTATCAAAGCTGCCATCGCCATTTGTATCCTCAAAAAGGCTTACTCGACCTACTGGATCTTTGGCACCTAACCCATCAATACTTTGCATGTATCCTCGCATCTCAACGATATACATTCTTCCATTACCATCCCAAGTAAGAGCAACAGGCTCACTTATTTCAGGTTCAGAAACTACAAGTTCCAAAGAGAATCCCTTAGGTAGATTCATTAGCTTCATAGAATCAGCAGGCTCTAAAGGGTCCGTATTTGGACTTTTTACTACTTTCCTAACTGACTCCGCATTGATAATTAACAATGAGGATTGCAGAATAGAACTAATGAGAATTATTAATTTTAAAAATTTTTGAAAATTCATCTGATATCTAAATATAAAAAATATTTTAATCATTAGGAAACCAATTATCGCCAACTTCAAATCCTCTTTGTCGCAAAATTAATCTATTTTCCTCATAGTAAATTTTGAGCTTTTGTGAATCAAACCACCTTTCAAAATCACTGCTTATAACATGCCCGGAACCATCACTTCCCCACTGCCCTCCACTGTGCCACCTCGGAATCTTATCAAACTGATTAGTTCTAGCAGCATGAATTGCCAATAAAGCTAAAGGCTCCACCACGTCTAGTGCTACAACTTTGGGACGATCATAATCGAATTCCTTTCTCATGCGCTCACGAACAGTTATACCTTCCCAAGATTCCTTATGAATTTTATTGGTTCTAAATGTATCTATGTATTCTGGATTTCTAGAAAATAGTCCTGATTTTGGATCCTGCCTCAACTCGATCAGTTTGACGCCCAAATGCTCAATAAATTTTAAGAATTCAGGATTTTTATGAACCCGGTAAATATCGACTAAAGAAAAAATGTGAGCCGGTTCAAACGCTGAATTATCGTAGTTGAATTTAGGCTGGTTCTTTGGGCTTTCACCAATATCACCAAAATCAGCGCCTATAAATAAACTCCTTAGATAAGCCCAATACAATTTTCTATTTCTATCGTCAGCCAAACGGTAAGCCTTAGAAATCGCAGCAAGAAATGAAGCGCTTGGAACTTGAAGCGCAAAAGAATCCCCTTCTCTAGACCCCCACCCATGTAACGCTTTACCTTCCTTAAAAACATGATCGGTTACGTCTGTTCCATCCAAAATAATACTCCTCAGAGCCTTGTTGTCTTTATCGTATGCTGCTTCAAGATAGCCGATTATCCAATCATTTATGCGGTGATGAAGATTAACTATCTCCTCGTCATTACCATATAATTTTCCCATTTCAACAGACGCCAGCGCACCTAAAAAGAATGCCGGCATACTGTGCACCCAACTTGATATGATCACGCGAGGCTCTGTAACATTAGCTTCTGGAAACGCTTCACGGTAAACTTCAAGATTACGCCGAATGCTTGGAGTATATAAAAGCATTGGCCAAATATTTGTTTTGGAATCTCTATGGTATGATAAGACATCATAGTAACGGTTAGCCCATTTTCTAGGTTTTAAATCATTCTGAAGGCACCCCAGAAAATATCCTCCCATTGCAAGATCTAAACCAACACCTAAAAACCCTAAAACTTCTATTTTTTCGGGAAGGTCTTTAACCGGAAGCAAAGGCCGTTTCCAGGTTTTTGTAAAATCTACATTCTTATGAAAACTTGCATGCCGATTGTAATGCATCGTGTTCCAATCCCTAACAAAGGCTTCCCAACACCCTTTGACAAATTTTTCAGTTTTATCAGGTGATACTGAATACATGAATTCATAAAAAGGGAAAATCGATCCTAGCTCAAAAATATCCCCAGACCTTCCATCACTATAAGAGCAATCGTTAAACAAGTCGATTGTCATGTGGTTCCCAAAAATTACCAAACCAGAACTGATGGTCGAATATTCCTCAAACATATAACTTACAGCCTCAGCTGCAGCGTATGCATACCTCGAGTCACCGGTCATTTGACTGATACCAGCAAGGGTCCTTAATAGATTCTGAGACCTATCAAATTGAGTTTGCTCAACAGGGTGAGCCGGACCTCCTAATGAGGGTGGTTGAAAGCATAGTGTAGCTGGAGATTTCAATAATTCACGATGCAAGAACCTAACAAACATTGGCGTCTTCTTTGGGCCATATTTATCCGTACCGTGTTTAATTACGGTATCTCCAAAAAGGGCTGCTGCCGAAAGGAACTTATCTTGATTAACTTCTTTGTCGGACAACTTTATTTTTCCCACCCAATCACTTTTTACCCTTTCTTTTAATTTAACTCGATCTATGCGAAGGTTCTTTTGCTGAACATCCGACATCCTGCCTGGTGAAATGAATTCAACTCTGCTTCTAGTTCTTTTCAGATTGTCTTTTTCCAATTGCGCCTCATTGTCAATGAGTCTAAAACCGGCTATAACTGCATCATCTACTGCGTCCTCAGGATAATGGATTTTAAGTTTATATTTTTTATTCTCCTCATTTTTACGAATTCCAAAATCCGAAACACTTAAAACTTTCCAGAAAAAGGACTGCTTGCCGTTACCTAACGCCTCATTAGTAGCTACGACTTTTTTACCGTTGAGTTCTACACTCATAGAACGAACCGATCCCAATTTAGTGACCCACTGAAAAGCAAGTTTATGCTTTGGATCTGGAGGAACATCAATGGAGAACTCTAAAGGCTTAGTCCGATCAGTGTAGTACATGTAAAATCCGTTATAAAGAACTGCCTCCTTATCATAACGGTCAAATTGAATCCACGCTAATGCGTCAGGGTATGAGTCACCTAAATCCAGATCTGAAAAGATTTTTCTCATCTCATTGGCCCAGACTATATATCCCTCTCTATTAGGATGAACCCGATCGGGCATAAATTTTGGTAATGATGCCCCATCACTCCCTGCGTATAAAGAATATGTCTTCGCGACCCTAACCTGAGAGTCTTTACTCCACTCTTTAGAATACAGTTCATTAACTTTTCTAATCTCCTTAACAGGCCGGTAATCATCAGGTGCACATGGAAACGTTTCACATAAAATGATCGGCATCTCAGTACTGTGAGACTTCAAAGCATTTATAATGCTCTTCACATTCTCAAAAATAATTTCATTTTTTGCTCTTTCGGCGAGATCATTTGCTCCGATCATCAAAACCACCGCTGAGGGATCTAAGTCAATAACATCCTCCTTTAGTCTAAGGAGGAGCCCTCTACTAGTGTCACCACTAATTCCACGATTTACTACATTAAGATCACCAAACAAGCCTCTGAAATCCTTACCCCACCCTTGAGTGATTGAATCACCTAAAAAAACAATACCACCTTTCTCACTTTTATTTTCATTTTTAAGCCAAGAACTTCTTCGATTTTTCCATACACCTCTAAACCATTCAGTTCGTCTAATTGGCCCCACCCCAGGCACATCATCGTCACTATCAGGAATCAAAAGAGGATCATTCTCTTTTCCACTACCGAAACAAACACTTGATCCAATTAATGCTATTAATACAAACGATCGCATAAAGCGCACCGCTATATATTTTATTTTGAAGATAACTAAATTCATTACAATCAAGGCTTACTCTTTTCTTTAATATCTAGCCTTATATCCTCAATTCGCATCTCCTTATCAACGGCTTTACACATATCATACAGAGTTAATGCGGAAACACTCACTGCAGATAGGGCCTCCATCTCGACTCCGGTCTGGGCCTGAGTCTTTACTGTAGCTTTAATTGAAATTCCCTGATCCTCTCTGAAAAACTCAATGCTGATATGTGAAATCGGAATTTGATGGCACAGGGGAATCGTTTCAGCTGTTTTCTTTGCTGCCGATATTCCAGCAATCTTAGCAACAGTCAAAACATCACCTTTTTTAATCTCTTTATCATAGACCAACTCTATAGTCATTGATTTTAATCGAATAAAACCAGAAGCAACAGCCACTCTAGAAACAACATCTTTATCTCCAACGTCAACCATCGAAGCTTCTCCTTGTTCATTTAGATGAGACAACTTACTCATTTGCTTAACCTCCAATAGCAATCATTTTCCGGTCAGGTTGATAATTTTCTTTAAACTCATGTGCCTTCGGTTTTCTTAATACTACTGCACGAATGAATTGTTCTAGTGCAGCATCGTCTACTCCCTTCCGAATCTCTGACAATAGATCAAATTCCAAATGACTACCAAGACAAGGCCTCAATTTACCGTCACATGTTAACCTAAGTTTATTGCATGAGTCACAAAAGTGCAGATTTGTCATTGCTCCAATAAAACCAATAAGCTGGTCCCTTTNGGGNACTGNATAATAAGANGCGGGGCCATTTGTTTTAAAATCAGGCATCACTTGTAATTTCCCTAACCTTTCAGACAAATAACTAATGACCTCACCACATGGAAGAAAGTTAGAATCATTCAGTACATCCTTAGTACTAACCGGCATCATCTCAATAAACCTTAAAAGTAGATTTCTGTCATAAGCAAAATCNAGTAACTTAATTAATTCATCCTCAGTACGACTACGCATTAAAACTGAATTAATTTTAACCTTTTCAAAACCAGCGTTAAGAGCTGCATCAATTCCACCAATTGCTTTCGAAAGGAAAGGCCTACCCGTGATGGCTACATAGGTTTTTTCATCAAGTGTATCTAATGAAACATTTACTGTTTTGACCCCGGCTTCAGCAAGAGCATCAGCAGCCGTAGAAAATNCATCAATTGGTTTTGAAAGTAGCGTTCCATTAGTAGATATGCCCACCTCATTAATTCCAGATGTATTAGCAACAGATTTAATGAAGGGGATTACATCTCTTCTGGTCAAAGGTTCTCCTCCTGTAATTCTAATTTTATTAACCCCAAGACCTGCCGCAACTCTTACAACTCTTAATATCTCCTCATAACTCATTACTTTTTCGCGAGGAAGCCATTCTTGAAACTCCGACGGCATACAATAGGCACANCGCTCATTACACCTATCCGTTACCGAAATACGTAAATACGATATTAAATGTCCGTATTGATCTTCCACTTGAGTATTTCTTTTTAAGATAATATAGGTCTATATATTAAAAATTATTTGATNANTTAAAAGCTATGAAAAATATCAAGTTAAACCACATATATCTAGTTCTTTTAACTTTTTTTCTTTGTAACTGTACATCGACTATCGAATCAAGAATTCAGGAGAATCCTAAATTGTACTCAGCTTTAACCGGCAAGGAAAAAAAAGCTGTTTCTAATGGGCTCATACTAAGAGGAATGTCTCAAGATGCCGTTTACATCGCATGGGGAAGACCCTCAGGTGTTAAAGAGGGAAACTCAAACGGTATACCAATGGAAAAATGGAGATATTCCTCTCTAATGCCAGTCATGAGCCAGAGATTTCATNACAATGATTACCATTATTATCAGCACTATGAACATGGTTCCCCTTTCTACCATTCAACAAACGTGGGATACATTCCATACACCTCAGCAATAGTAGAATTCGAAAACAATAAAGTGAAATCTTGGGAACAAGAAAAATAGTTTTATTTAGACTTTTTCAACTTTAAGGATCGAAGGCGCATAAGCTCACCCTCATTCTGCTCCAAGTTGAGACCCGTTACGATTATTCGATAAGTGCCAGAATTCTCTAATGAAAAATTTCCTATAATCACCTTCTGAAAACCATCACCTTCGGGNACCTTAAGCGTTTCCCTATTAGGACCTAAAACGACTTCAAATTCTCCTCCTCCTCCTTTCGGTTTCTCAATATCCAAAATCAATTCATATTCACCTGGATCAGAAAAATTTATTGGCCATGCAATATAATATTGNGGATTAGTCCATCCCATCAAAGCTTCTTGAGATGAATCATAATTAAATAGACTTTCTCCAAAGATAAGGCCGCTCTTCGCTGAATACTCTTCTTCCCCTCCNATATACTCAATCCGTTTTGATAGGTTGAGTGTTATCTGNTTAGATGCTAAATCGGCGGAANTTTTAAATCTTTCATTTTCATCTCCTAATTGATCAGCAAATTTAAGTGCATTCTCAGTAGCAAGATTTGCCAGAGCACCAATTAAATCAATTTGATCATTACGACCAAAATTAAGCTTAAAAATATCCATTATTTCTTTAGCCTTTGTTTCATCTGAAAGATCCGAAGGTGCTGACAAGAGTAGCACGTAGGACCTGAATGCCATCCTTTTGAGAACTTCATCCTTTTCTGTATCAATAATTTCGAATAATGTTTTTAGGGGTTTTCCATTAGGCCATGATCCAATAGTTTGGAGAACTGCTTTTTTAGCATCCGAATCCTTACCATTAAGAATTCTTTTTAAATCGCTCCAAGCCTTTTCACCACCAAGGAACCCTAAGATTCTTAATATCCTCAAACGGTACATACCATCTGGGGCTTCCTGAACCAAAACCCTACGGACCTCAGCATTTCGAATTTCAAGATCTGGGCTTCTTAAACAAATTCTGACAATAGCGTTTTCTAGTGCATTAGCCTTATCATTTGATGAACTTTCAAGATTCGTCAGAAGAAAATCTACATCATCCAGCTTCCCAAGCTCACCCACCGCATAAACAGCAGCATCAACAACCTGATTATTCTTGTCATCTAGCAACGGTATTATCGCCGGCAACCCTTCCCAATAGCTTTTATCGATCATGACTCCAATTAGACCTGCCCTNATAATAGGATATCCACTTCCCAGANTGGACAGCTGATTAAATATTTCCTTGTCGACACCTTCACCTCCTAATCGTGCCAAAGTTGTAATCGAAGCNGTGATATTATTTCGACCAATTTCAGTGTCTGNTTGNGACTTCATGAAAGTCATAAATTCCTTAACAGTTAGTGAATTTCCCTTAGGCTCCTCGGCTTCGTTAAGTGATTGAATTAATGAATTCCGTTCTTCTATTACTTTTTTCTCTCCAGATTTTACGAGAACAAACGATACTATAATAACGATTAGAATAGGGATACTAATAAGTAGCCATAAAGGTGGTCGTTTACTTTGATCATTAGTGACTTCAATTGATTCTTGAACATCTTTTAAAAAATTATCATTCTGCGTAAGCTCAGCATTCGAAAAAGAGGAAATGGATTTGTTTTTATTGGGTAATGAAAAATTAATTCTAGGCTGACTTAAATTATCATTATTCTCTTTGGTAGATACATCAGGTTTAATATTTCGACAAAAAGAGTCATAAGCATCACGAGAATCCTTAGGACGATCATCTGGTTTCCTACTGATTAAATTCATGACCCAATCTGTTAACCAGTGAGGCAAGTCTTCTCTGATTTCTGCAANATTACGAACTGTTCCATTAAGATGAGCCGCCATTACTAATGGACCAGTGTCACCATCAAATGGGTACTTAGAGGTCAGTGCATAATAATAAATCGCTCCCAATGCATACAAATCAGTTCGTTGATCTAATTCAGCTCTTTCAAATTGTTCTGGAGCCATGAAATATATTGAACCGAGTATACCGTCTCCTTGATCCGTAGTTTGAACTGTTGGCTTCTTCCCTAATTTTGCTAACCCAAAATCAAGTATCTTAATTTGAAACTTTCCAGTGGGAAGCCAACTCACCATCAAATTACTAGGTTTTAAATCTCTATGAATAATACCCTTATCATGCGCTACTAATAAGGCTTCCATTGTCTGGGCAACGAAGANATTAAAGTCATCTTTAGTTAGAGCACCTCTCTCGACAGTTAAATCAAAGGCCTCCCCTTTGATCAGCTCCATAACAACAAAAGCACCCTCATCATCAACCCCNACATCATATACAGTAACAATGTTAGGGTGCTGAAGAGAAGACAACGTCCTAGCTTCGTTGATAAGCTTATTTTGGGAAGACCCTCCATACATCTTNTCCTGATTCTCAATTGGAAGAAGCCTTTTGATCGCAACCTCTCTATTCAATTGCTTATCTGTGGCCCTGTATACCGCACCAAGGCCTCCTTGACCTATTCTTTCATGAATCTCGTAACGACCTTTCATAGAAAATAATTATAACTTTATTAGGAAATATAATTAAAGAAAGCTATATANTAGACCGAGACTTGAACATTTTGAATCTTCAATTAATTATNATTTACATCTAGAGTGAATAGAATATGGAAGCATTTGACATCATTGGCATCTTACTAACCTTAGCTGCTATCTTTGGTTTTGTTAATTACAAGTTTATAAAATTGCCTACAACCATTGGTTTGATGCTTTTGGGATTAATCTTCTCACTAGTCATAATTATCACCGGTCAGTTCAACGATAACTTTTACCAATTTGCTCAAAGTTTTGTAACTGAGGTCCGGCTAGATGAATCTTTACTTGGAATCATGCTGAGCTATCTCCTCTTTGCAGGAGCCTTACATGTAAAGCTTGAAGACTTATCAAGTCAAAGGTGGGTCATCGCAATCCTTGCCACGGTCGGAGTCATACTATCAACTTTCATTATAGGAACACTTAGTTATGCAATACTAGGCGCACTCGGTATAAAAATTGATTATACTTACTGTTTATTGTTTGGCGCGCTGATCTCTCCTACCGACCCAGTTGCCGTTTTAGGAATTCTAAAAAAAGCAGGAGCTCCAAAGTCTTTAGAAACTAAAATTACAGGTGAATCACTTTTTAATGATGGCGTGGGAGTTGTAGTCTTTATTGCAATTCTTGGAATCGCCACTGGCCAAAATGAGCCCACGGTGTCAGCTATTACAAATCTATTCGTTATAGAAGTTCTCGGCGGACTAGGAATAGGTTTTGCTCTGGGTCTAGTTGCCTTCCTCATGCTTAGATCCATTGATCAATATCAAGTAGAAATCCTAATTACTTTAGCACTTGTCACTGGCGGCTATTCTTTAGCTCAACACTTGCATACATCCGGACCACTGGCAATGGTCGTTGCAGGTTTAATGATCGGAAACCATGGTCGAATTCTTGCTATGTCCCCAAAAACAGAAGAACACTTAGATTCTTTTTGGGAGCTAATCGATGAAATTCTTAATGCCATTCTCTTCTTAGTGATAGGACTAGAAATTTTGGTTCTTGCATTTCAAACTAGTCACCTCCTATTTGGAATTATTGCTATCCCATTAACACTAGGAGTCAGAATGTTTGCTGTTTCACTTCCTGTATTCATCTTGAAAAAACAAAGAGAATTCACTAAAGGAACCATTAAAGCACTAACATGGGGAGGATTACGTGGTGGAATATCACTAGCTTTAGCACTATCAATTCCAAAGGGTTTTGAAAGAGATGTTCTTCTTACCGCCACGTATATTGTTGTTATTTTCAGTATTGCTGTTCAGGGCATGACTCTGAAATATTTTCTACCAAAGAAAACTACATCTGAGAAACAATAACTATTTGTGGATTACAGTACGATCAACACTTTGTCCTCTTCAACGGACACCTCAAATGACTTAATATCTTCACATGCGGGTGGAGTTACAACTTTTCCTGTTTTTAAATCAAACTGCGCTCCATGCCAAGGACATGCTACACACTTTTCCCTCTGGTGAACATAACCACCCGATATAGGAACATTGACATGACTACAACGATCTTCAAGCGCATAGAACTCATTAGCAACTTTAAATAAAGCTACGGGAATACCATCAATAGTAAATGACTTACCCTCGTTCTCAGGGACATCATTAACGTTACAAATAAATTGCCGCTCAACGGCCATGTCTAATCACTCAATATTGAGTTCCACTTTTCAATTTTTTCTGATTCCTCTGCAAATAAACTTTCAGTAGAGTCATGAATTTCTATTCCTTGAATTTCATCTCCTCCTTCAATGGAGTCTACTACTTCCTGACCCTCGGTGACATGCCCAAAAACAGTGTGCCTTCCATCTAAGTGAGGCTGAGGACCATGAGTAATAAAGAATTGGCTTCCATTAGTACCGGGACCAGCATTTGCCATTGATAAAATACCTGGCTTATCATGTTTAAGCGACGCAATAAACTCATCTTCAAACTGATAACCTGGGCCACCGGATCCGGTACCGGTTGGGTCCCCACCTTGAATCATAAAATTAGGTATAACTCGATGAAAAGTTATACCGTCATAGTAACCACGAGAGGCAAGATTAAGGAAATTAGCAGAAGTTATGGGCGTATCTGCAGCGTAAATCGTAAGGGAAATATTTCCTTTGTTAGTCTTTATTGTAATTTTAACGTCTTCTATCATGGATAATTTATATTTGAATGTGGATCTTAGCTTTACTCTATTATTTGGTAAAAGAAAGGTGGATTTTAATCAAATCCAAGGTCTTTTCTTATATCTTTAGCGCTGACACCTGATTCCCTTAATTTCTCCAGAGATAAGCTCTGATCACTTTTAGAGTACCTTTTACCAGCAGAGTCTCTTATTAATTCATGATGGGACCACTCTGGAATATCTAGATCTAATAAAGATTGCAGGACTCTATGGACATGCGTTGACTCAAACAAATCGAGCCCTCTAGTCACAAGGTTAACACCTTGAAAGTCATCATCTACTGTTACAGCCAAATGATAACTGGTTCCAATATCTTTCCTGACAATAACCACATCACCCATTACATCATAGTCGACTTCATGCAAACCACTTAGATGATCACTCCAATAAACCTTTCCAACTTTCTCCTTAGCCTTGGCCGAATTTAACCTAAGAGAATACGGTATTCTTTTTCTAATCTTTTCTGACACCTCTTCATCCGAAAGATTCCTACAAGTACCAGGGTACAAAGAGTTGTTTTCATTATGTAATTTCCGATTAGCAACATCAGAATTACTAGCAATTTCTTTTCGTGTACAAAAACAAGGGTACAACACTCCTAAAGATAAAAGTTTTTTTGAAGCTAGCTGATATTGCTCTATACGAGTGGATTGGATTAACACCTCATCACACCACTTAACCCCCAACCAATTAAGATCATCCAAAATACAATCAACATATTGCTGTTTACATCTCGTTTTATCAATATCCTCAATCCGAACTATAAATTTTCCATTATTCTCTCTAGCAATCTTTTCTGAGTATAATGCAGAATAAGCATGACCTAAGTGTAGTTTACCTGTCGGACTGGGAGCGAATCTAGTGACAGTCATTTTCAATTCTTAATTGATAGTATACCTTAGAGATACATTTGCATGGGAAACAAAAAACGCAGCCCTTTCTATGATAATAGTTTACTACTCTTAGGCATTACATTCTGTCTTTGGGGAATTACCATTATCGATCAAAACACACCTAATTGGAATTTAACTCTTAATTATGGTATAAAGCCAAAGATTATATCAGGAATTCTTGGTATATTCACGGCACCTTTAATTCATATCAATTACTCTCACCTCATTGGAAACACTCTGCCATTTATGGCATTAGCGGGAATGGTTCTCATGAATGGACGGAGAAAATTTATTTTTACTAGTATATTTTCTGCACTCTTTGCTGGAATTGGAATATGGATATTTGGAGCTACAGGCAGTATCCACACAGGCTCTAGCACTTTAATTTTTAGCTATCTTGGCTTTCTACTCATTCAAGCATGGTTAGTTCGAAGCCTTCTTACTGGATTCCTCGCAATATTATCCATTACACTTTACGGGACCCTACTGCTGACACTTTTAATCAACCAAGATGGAATTTCTTGGCATGGGCACCTCTTTGGTTTTTTAGGAGGTTTAATTTCAGCAATACTGATAACTTCATCTCCTTCAAAAAAGAAACGAAAGGCAATTATAAAAATAGACTAGTAGTCACTTTAATTAAGCAACCATTCCTTCGCCCCTGCGAAGAAGGGCCACCATGACACCCTGAATAACAAGTTCTCTAACAGGTACTAAATCGGGATATAATTCATTCTCAGCTTGCAGGTACGGCATTCCATCATTGATGACATATCTTTTCAAAGTCGTTTCACCGTCAATCAATGCCGCCACAATATCCCCTCTCCTAGGTTCTTTTAATTCTAGTATCACACAATCCCCGGACATTATGTGAGCATCTATCATGGAATCTCCTCTAACCTTAAGAGCAAATGTCTTAGCCGACCTTGGTACTCCTAAGGAAGCAATATCAATTGATAAACACCCTTCGTTCGATTGTTCAGTTTCAGATGCCATTCCTGCGGCAATCTGACCATAAATTGGAACATCTATAATTTCTTCCCTATCCAGCTGCTCAGGGAAAACTAATGCCCTCGCCTTACCAGGCACCTTTTGAATCACTCCTTTTTTTTCTAGAGCTCTCAAATGACTCACTGCTGCCGTCTGACTAGCAAATCCAAAGAATTCTTGTATTTCCCTCGTTGAGGGCATAAGCCCATTATTTGTATGGTATTCCTTTAGAAATTCTAATAATTGTTGTTGTCTTTCAGTAAGCATATGAACAGTGTTATTTAGAACAGTATCTTTCTTTTTTTATTTATTGCAAATTTAATTTCGTTCTTATTATCATTCAGCATCGTAGATATTTAATAATTCTTAATAATTAACTGTGCCATCTCGAAGATCATTTCTTATTCTTTATATAATTCACTCTACTTTTAGCCTTAATTCCTTCTCTCAAAATTATAGGTCTCCAAGCAAGTCATTGCTTGCAGCTAACCGAAGCTCNTCACAAGCGGTTGGAATATATCGCCCGAAAACCGCCCCACCAAAAATTTATGGGAAATCTGCAATAGTTATTGATGCTAAGACTGGATATGTTTTTTACTCAAAATCTGCTGACCAAAAACGTGCCGTAGCAAGTACTCAAAAATTAATGACTGCTCTACTTTCTCTCGAAAAAGGGCACATGAATGAGAGGGTAACTGTTGCAAGTACTGACACTCAGGTTGAACCATCGAAGATTTATATTCAAGCTGGCCAATCATATAGAAAATCTGATCTAATTGCAGCGCTTCTTGTAAGGAGCGGAAATGATGTTGCTAGATGCCTAGCAAGACATCATTCTGGCTCACAAAACTCATTTTCTTTTGCCATGAACCAAAAGGCACGAAGTCTTGGGATGAATAATTCAAACTTTAAAAACCCTCATGGGCTAACTGTTTCTGGTCAATACTCAACAGCTCGTGACATGAGTAAACTTGCAAGGGTTGCATACTTTCACAGAACAATAAGNTCAATTACTTCGTTNAANAAATTACCTTTTAGATTTGCCAATGGAAAACGAAAAACCTTCAACAATACAAATAAACTCTTATCNAGATCTCCNTACTGTAATGGACTGAAGACAGGCTACACGAACGCCAGTGGAAATTGCCTGATAAGCTCTGGAAAAAATGCTGGAAGGGAAGTCATTGTTGTCGTGCTTGGAAGCAACTCAAGCAACATCTGGAAAGATTCTGAAAAACTTATGCACTGGTCACTAGGCAAATAATTTAATTTTAACTAATTTCAACAATCTTAATTTCAACAATATAGAAGTTCATTAAAATGCAAACCGCTCTTAAACAATCAATCACATTCAAATGCCCTGATTGTGATGCATTGTTGAGAGTTCCTCTCGAAAAAGCAGGAATTTCAGGACCTTGTCCAAATTGTAGAAATGAAATCCAGTCTCCTCAAAAAGACACAAAAGATGAGACTGAATTAGAAAGGGCATATAGGAGAAGGCATCAGTCAACCGGCTTTCAACCAAACGAAATAATTCGAAAAGATTCTTCCGGAAATAATAAAAACACTGAGCCTGATAAAGTTCAAAAACAGGCTGAGAATGGAATACCGAAATCCTCAAATAAGGGACATAGCAAAGCTTTGATGTATACAATATCTATACTGATTGTAATTGGCTCGGCATTCATAAGTTACAAGTTATGGACCAATGACACTAACCCAACAATATCTCCCCAGATGGTCAGTAAAAGTGTTGCTGGTAACTTAAGCATTATTTCAGAGCCAAAACCTGATAAAGAAATTAATACTCTTCAGAAAAATAAAACTTTAGTTTTGGATGAGGCTAAGATTAACCTCGAAAANTTTCTTGAAGCTGAGACAGTGAATGAAAAATCACGGTATATTCTTAATGCAGAAAAGTTACTACCAAGAATCATTGAATACTACCAAAAGCATACTGAACCTTTAACCTACTCGTTTTTACCTATAGATCAAAATGAAGTGAGCTCTAACAAAGAATCTAACTTTCGAATCTTTGACATTGTCACCAAAACGCAGAGCCTACCATTCCCTGTATTCTTAGAGAACACTAATAAGGGTTGGAAAGTGAACTGGGAATCGTTCGTTCAGTATAATACAAATTCACTAGGTCAGTTTCTTGAACAACCTCAGTCCGGTGAAAAAGAATTCTACGTGAAAATTGAAAGGTCTCATTACTTTGGTTCGGAAATTCCCAAACTAGGATCGAAAATTTGCTTCAAAATCGATCCAATAGTAAGCAGTGAAGGATACGTATTTGCAGAAAGAGCATCACCTATAGCCGAATACAACGAACAAGAATTAGAATGGGGAGAGATCTATTTCCCTATCGTTCGCCTGGAATGGATAAATGGTGAACAAGGTCAACCTTATGTGAAAATTATTGAGTTCNTCCAAAAAACGTGGATATCGCCAAAAGGTCAGGCTTTAAATATTAGCTCCACCAAGACGCGAGATTCAATTGATAAGACCACTGTCGATTAATGATTTTAGACCCCCTTCAAGGATATAAACTTCTGCTATACCAACAGTCTCTCTAAGTTTTTCAGACACTTTTCGACTAGCAAGACAAGATTCCGAGGAGCAGTAAACAATAAAAGGTAGATCTGCCTTATTCTGTATCTTGGACCATATCGGTTCGAGAAGTTTATAAAAGTCTTCCATTTCGTTTAATAAAAAAGCCCCATCTACATGAGCTTTTTCATAGTCCTGTCTAGACCTAGCATCTATCCATACAACACCTTTACCATTAGCCCATTTCAAGACTTGCTCTAACTCAACTTCATCATTTCGCAATTGCCCCGCTACTAAATAAAAAGGGGGTCTATCAGGGTGCCATAAATAAATAACNAGTCCTGAAATCGCAACAATTATGNNAATGATCAGTATCTGAAAGNTTNCTCTCATTTACTTCCNTGATCTTGATCGNGCAATACTGAAAAAAGCCAACTTTCTTTTATGTTTTTTAAGCTCCGAATCGGTGTCTATTTTAAGCATTCCAAGCATAGGTGATGAAGTACTCAAGGGCTTAATTCGTATTTCATATTCCCTACCCTCTTTCAATGCTTTCCAAGAGCATTCAAAGCCATCCCTAGAGCAGNTAACATTCTGAACTCTTATGGGTTTACTGTATGGAACCTTCAATAAGAACACCTTTTCTGATGGCTCTTCATTCACCTTCCACTTAACTAGCTCAGGCTCTATTGTAATAACATCAGGAATCGTTAGTATTGCCAATAACGCATCTCTAGTTTTGTCTTTGCCTTTTTGCTGGCTAATGACCGTCATTGATTTTCTTTGTACTCCGGTGAAGCTTCCAATCGAAAAAATAGCCTCAAGTTTTCCCTTATCACTGGGAGCATAAACATCCTTGTCTGTTTTTGCACTCAGACAAGAACACGTTAGATTAACATCAAGAACCTCTACTAATTCCTTTCCTGTATTCTTAAAAGGAAAAACAAATGTTACAGTCTCTTGGTCTGCGGATGCAGTAATTTCAATTTCTTTTTTATCAAATGTGATCTGGCTCCAAGCTAAAGAAGGAAATAATAACATTATGAAAATGCTTAGGACTCTCATATTATAATTATCTACTATAGTTTTGAGAATGACAAGAAACGTTCTTCAACTACTAGCCAGATGGAGGAAACCACTGATAAAGCATAAAGTACACAAGAACACCAGTAACAGAGACATATAACCAAACTGGGTATGTCCATCTAGCTATGCGCTTATGTTTGTCAAATCTCGTCCTTATGGCTGGAATGACTGTCATAATTATCATCGGTAGAGATATTGCAGCTAATGGAATATGGGTAAACAAGATGATGAAATAAATCAATCTTGGCCATCCTTCATATGTAAATTTAGTCGTTAGGTTCGAATAATGATATATTAAATAGCATGTAAGAAAAGCAGCAGAGACTAAAAGCGCAGTGATCATACAAATTATATGAGCACGTTTATCTCCCTTTTTAATAAAAAAAATACCTGCAACTATAAAGATAGTAGCAGTGGCATTGAGACTTGCGTTAACGGCGGGAAGATCCTGTAATGTCATTAGCGGTAATTCTATAACTAAGACTTTGACTCATTTAGACTTAAAAGCAATTGCTGTCGTAACGCTTTACTAGAACTCTTATCGAAAGGATTAAACCAACCCCTTATATTAAGTTCATGGTCTACCAATGCTACCATAGGCTTGTGCGCAAAAAGATCATCTGGATTAACTTTTTCGGAATCCTCTTTTTCTTGTGCCGACAGAGAAAAAACCTGCATCATGTAATCATTTAGCTCATTAGTTTTACCAGTCAAGAACCACCAGTCTTTTGAATCGAAACCGTGTTTTTTTGAAAAATCCTTAAGATGACTTGGTGAATCGTGATCAGNGTCAAGTGTTACTGAAACAAGATGGAGATTTTTTTCTTCTTTCAATTCTTGGCGGATTTCGTCTAAAACTACACAAACTCCGGCACACTGGCCTGGGCATCGGGTGAAAACATGACTAATTAACCAAACCTTNCCACGCAAATCCATTAGTCTTTTTGACTCTCCGTTGGAGTCTATCATTTCTATATCAGTAGTGACTTTCCTTGGATTCTCTTCGTAGGAATTACCCTTAGATGTATAGAGATTAGCAGTACTGAATTGCCAAAGAATCATAAAACCTGCAACTAANAGAACCGCAATAATTACAAAAATAAATACAATTTTCTTTTCTTTATTCAATTTTTTCAGTGGTTAGAGATTCTTTAAGTTCTACAAGATATGAGATATCATCTACTGAAGACTTATCGTTTTTTACTTCACCTTTTCTAATTCCTTCCCAATAAACTCCACGTATGAAAGCCTCTTCATCAGAAGCACCTTGATAGACTAAGGATATTCTAAGTTCACGAGCGTAAAGATCCGTTTCAGTNTCNCTATATTCATCAGGTTTTTCATGTCCAGGGTAACGAAAAAATTTATTCATGTAGGTTCTAATTCTATCACGNTCTCCAGTCACAAAAATCCAATCATCAGAAGTGAACCCATTTTTCTCTGCAAATTTGAAAAGGNTTTCAGATGAATCCAATTCTGGAGCCATAGAAAATCCAACCAATGAAAACTCTTTAACTTCAGGGAAAGCTTCTCTCATTTTCATCATTCTATTGCAGACTGCTAATGCCTCTTTTTCATCACCTGCATAAAAATAACCTACCAAATAGAACCTCTCTTTCGTATCGAATAACTGTATTGATTCTTTTTTATGCCCATCAGCACGAAATCTGTCAACGGGACGTAAGAAAGGTGGCTTCCCGTCTACGTACTGCCTCTGAACCGTCTTTAGCCAACTGTAGTAGACTAGAATACCCATCAACATTATAAAAATCAGAGCCCATACAGTCCACGGGTTGATTTTAGGATTGTCTGAAGTACTCATGAAAACACTTACTTAATACGAATTTAAATCTTTAAAGGATTTAATGCACTTTCCACCCCAAAATGATTATAGCAAGACTCACTGGTAAATATAAAAGAGTATACAAGAACAAGCTTCTAGCCTTTTCCCTAGAAGGACTCAATTTAAACTTTATAGAATACCTCAATTTAACAATAGATACTAGNACTAATCCAATAGTTGCCCAAATACTGATAAAATCAGTAAAGCCAGTCATTCCCATCAATACGATAATAGCGACAGTAAATAGAACTGCTAAATTTGCGGTGCGTGCTCCATTAATATCTCCGTTCGACCACATCACAAAACCTGCAGACTCGTATTCCTCTCGGTACATCCAGTTTATTGCAACAAAATGAGGCAACTGCCATAAAAATAATAAACCAAAAATAAAGTAGGGTTCCAGAGAGTTAAACCCACCTCCTGCAGCTGCCCATCCGATTAATGGTGGCAAAGCACCAGAAACTGCACCCACTAAAGTATTCATTCCAGACCTTCTCTTCATCGGAGTGTATATAAACATATAAACAAATAAAGTTGCCCCAGCAAAAGCACATGAAAGTGGATTAACTTTAACCGCCAAGTGAACCAGACCGATGGCTGCAAAGACCCAACCCAAACCAAAAGCTAATGTTGGGTTGATTTTTTTTGCGGGCAATGGCCTGTCTGATGTTCTGGACATTTTGGCATCAATGTCTATTTCCATTAATTGATTAAATATAGAAGAGGCTGCAGCTGCAAATGCGCAGCCTATGACAGTATGGAATAACAGCCACCAGTCAGTTGCATTCTCACTAGACTTTGTTGCNACAATAAANCCTACTATTGCAGTGACTATAACTAACAAGCTAAGCCTCGCTTTAGTTAGTGATAATAGATCATTCCTAGTAAATTCAGACTTCTTCTTGTCCTTAGTAGTTTTATATGAAGAAGAGCTGCCCACGATTAACTATAATACAACAATCTGGAAATAATTCATGTGATCGGGGCTGGAATTTTTTAAGATACTTTAAAAAGATTATTCTCAACAAATAATTCTAATTTCTAATGACTAACGGATAAGTTTATCAACTCGACTCGNCTGCTGAAGCTACACCCTCAGGCTTTTTGTCCTTGGTCACTGCAGGAGTACTCTCCTTAAACCAAGCGTCAAAGTCTTCTTGAGTCATGACTTCCATGTATCCAACCATTCCTGAATGTCCAGCGCCACAAAGTTGACCACATACTGTTTCCCAGCGACCTGTCTTTATAGGCTTAAACCAAATATCTGCAACGGTACCAGGAATAGCATCTTGTCCAATTCGCATTGGATGTAGAGATAAATTATGAATTACGTCTTTTGACGTGATCGTTACGATACATTCTCTATCCTTTGCCAAAACAAGTTCAGTAAAAACAAAATCATCTTTACCGTTTGGATCTTCTGGATCTCTTCCTAACGGGTTGCTTCCACTAATAAGCTCGGGCTTAGTCATCCCAAACGTTGCATCAGGCCCAGGATAATGCATTGTCCATTTAAACTGTTCACCAACTGCCCTCACTCTAACAACATCAGACCCAGTAGGAAACTCTGCACTTCTAACTGCCCACAACGGGAAAGCAAAACCAAGAAGAAGAATTGCTTCAACGGCAACAACTGCAATTTCAACATGTGTTGAAGCATGACCTTTGACTCCAACGTAGCTGGCTTTAGGATTTCTTTTTTTCCTAAACCTTACAAGACAGAATAAAAAGAAAAAAGTCCACCCAAATAGTAAAACTGCAATCAGCCAGTGAACCATTTCAAGCATGTGATCAACCATACTTCCATGTTCAGAAGCTAATTCTGGCAGCCCTATTAATTCATTAATTANACCAAGTATTTGCATGTGATTAACTTAAATAAAATCTGTTTGATTATCTTTTGCCTGCATTTTTTTCGAGGCGTGACAAATGTCTTATGAATTTAAAGATTCCAAAGAANACACAAAAAAGNATNNCTANCATAAATAATATAGCCATNCTTGCAGCATTAGTGACTTCTTCACCGCCTTTCATACAAGTAAAGCAACCAAGTAAATTTAAATTCAAAAAGCTCATTATAGGTTAAGTGATTTCAAAATTGGTAAGATTTTTTATTTTTTTGAAGTAAAACCAAATTCCATATACCAGTGTAAATAACGCTAGAAATAAACTAAAAGATCCACTGGCTAATCTTAAGCTTTCTCCATTCTGTGGATTTTCAAAAATTGAAGCGCTCGCGAAAAAACACCAAAGCCCAAAACTTAAAAGACATAGAGTTGAAATACTAATAAAAACAATATGGAATTTTCTTAAGGACATTATTTTCTATTAAAAGGACTTATAATTGGATCGTACATAGCAAGAAGAGTGAGGAACATCATACCTATGGCGAAAAACACTGTATACAGGAGCACTTTGTATATCAGAGGCTTCTCATCATTGAGGTGCATGAAAATCACAGCAACAAGACCAGCCTTGAAGGCCGCAATACCTAAACCAACCCATATGTTATCTGTAACCCATGTTACCGCCACTGTAAGACCGGTGCAAAACAACAAAGCGTAACCAACTTTCCAGTATAACTTGAGATGCTTTTGTATTTCTTCAGGTGTATCAGCCATATTTATAAAATNAAATTTCTACATNAGGTAAAGGATNGGNAATAAGAAGATCCAGACAAGATCAACAAAGTGCCAAAAGAGCCCACCTACTTCGACCCTATTTGCCATGTGCTCAGGATCTTTATCATAAAGTTTTTTACCAAAAAGGGCGAACCAGAGAAGGACAATGGCACCAATTAACACGTGAAGTCCGTGAAGGCCTGTCAGGGTAAAATAAATTGCATAAAAGGTATTCCATTTAGGCGTAAAATTTGAGTAAAGTTTTACTTCATCCCAAGGAACCAAAATAGGAGAATGACTTTCTAATTTCTCCCCANCCTTAGGTTCCCACTTTTTAACATATTGATTAAAAACCTCATCAAATTCTGCCTCTTTGCCCTTTTCTTTTGCTTTTGTTAATACTTCTTCTCTAGCACCAAGGAAAATTACTTTAGCTTTTTCTGCTTCTTCTTTCGGATCATGGTCACCACTGATGTCAGCGCTTTTCTGATACTCTTCATTGTAATTAATTTCAGCATTTTCGACTTTGCTTACTTTCTCAGATTTATCTCCAGTATTTTTTAAAGGAGAATCATTTCCAAGATACTTCCACACCAAAGAATTTGATTCTGGATTTTCAGAATCTGTAGCCCTCAAATCAATTCTATCGACAAGGGCAAGAGAAACCCCTGGAGTAAGTTTAGAAATTGTACCCTTGAGAGATGTTTGATCTCTAAATTTGACAGAATCTTTAAAA
The DNA here is from genome assembly GCA_002705125.1 of Verrucomicrobiales bacterium. Classification (GTDB taxonomy): domain Bacteria; phylum Verrucomicrobiota; class Verrucomicrobiia; order Verrucomicrobiales; family DEV007; genus EC70. Next base: position 50,492 of record PAHQ01000014.1, read on the forward strand.
GATCTTCGCAGCTTTTTTCTTTTGATCTTTATAGAAAATTCTTTATCTGCGACAAAGGAAATTTGTTTAATTCCCATTGCTGGAAGCCAACGAATTACAGTAGCTTCACTATTCTCTGCAAGCTTATCATTATTCGACTTTTCGTGCTTCTCCTTTAACTTGAAGTTTTCTTCCTCCTCTATTTCCCTAACTTTACTAACATTAAGTTCAAAAGCTTCACCCTGTGGTTTACCCTCTGAGTCGATACGAAAAAATTTAGGAGCATCACCCTCAATTAATTCTAAAAATTGACCATTAAATCGGGCTACATCAATGGTGGCATCTTTGATACCCTC